>CAMPGU010000121.1 GCA_946885645.1 uncultured Haloferula sp. | reverse complement strand
TTCTTGCCCTTCGAGCAAAAGATGCGGGCCGCGGGCGTCATGAATGCGGCAATCATTGCATTCCGCCACAACTACGAGGCGCTTTGCCGCGAGGAGACGGGCCTGATCCCGGAGGAAAAGATCCGCCCGGCGGAGGGGCTGGCCGTTTTCGAGCCGGGCCGGGGGGAGACCGATCCTTCGCTGCTCGCCCAAGCGGTGGTCATCAAGCTCAACGGGGGCCTCGGCACCGGCATGGGCCTCCAGAAGTTGAAAAGCGTGCTGGAAGTGCGGCCGGGGGTAAACTTCCTCGACCTGATCGTAAGGCAGATCGTCGCGCTGCGGGAGGCCAGCGGTGCGAAGGTGCGCCTGCTTTTGATGAATAGCTTCAGCACCAGCGGGGACACCTTGGATTATTTGAAACGTCACGCGGCAGGGGGCTTCGCCGAGGCCTCCGAGGTGGAGCTGATGCAAAACCAGGTGCCGAAGATCGACGAGGCGACCTTGGGTCCGGTGGAGTGGCCGGCGAATCCTTCGCTGGAGTGGTGCCCGCCCGGCCATGGCGATCTCTATCCTGCTCTGGTCGGCAGCGGCTGGCTGGATCGTCTCCTGGCGGACGGAGTGAAATACGCCTTCGTCTCGAATTCGGACAATCTGGGTGCCGTGCTTGAGCCGGGATTGCTCGCCCATTTCGCGAAATCCGGCGCTCCGTTCCTGATGGAAGTCACGCGCCGCACTCCCGCCGACCGGAAGGGCGGGCATCTGGCGGTGCGCAGGGACGACGGGCGGCTCCTCCTGCGTGAAGTGGCACAATGTCCCGACGCCGATCTCGATGCCTTCCAGGACATCGACCGCCATCGCTATTTCAATACGAACTCGATCTGGCTGCGCCTCGATGTCCTGAAGGAGCAGCTGGAGCAGGGCGGGGGGCTCCTGCCGCTGCCCATGATCCGGAATCGCAAGACGGTCGATCCGCGGGACAAGAACTCCACCCCTGTGATCCAGTTGGAAGTCGCGATGGGTGCGGCCATCGAATGCTTCGAAGGTGCGCAAGCCATCGAGGTGCCCCGCTCGCGCTTCGCGCCGGTGAAGTCCACGGCGGACCTCTTCGCGCTGCGTTCGGACGCCTATCTTGTCCGCGACGATGGCCGTGTGGAACTAGCGGCCTCCCGCGAGGGGGTCCCGCCGGTGGTGAAGCTGGACGATTCCTACAAGCTCGTGGACGCGCTGGAGCCGCTCGGCGTGCCGTCCTTGCTCGCTTGCGAGGAGGTGAAGATCGAAGGCCCGGTGCGCTTCGGCGAAAGCGTGGTGCTCAAGGGGAGCGTCTCCTTTTCCGCCGAGGACGGTGAACCGAAGGCGATTCCTGGGGGCGTCTATTCCGATGGGAGCTTCTAAAAACTTCGCCGAGCTTACCCGTGAAAATGCGGGGAAGAGGGCTTTTCCAAGGCCCTATCAGTGTTTCAGTGACAAGGAATTTCGTATCTGACGGACATTTTTAATTTGCATTCTTGCCAATCGTTTACGGGCTGATACCCGAGCGGCGCACATGGCGACCATCGGTGAGATCAATCTGTCGGCTGAGGGCTTTGAAGCGGTGATTTTCGACTGCGACGGTACTCTGGTGAATTCGATGCCGTCTCACTTCGAGGCGTGGTGTGAAGCCCTCTCCCTGCATGGCGCGGGGGGAATTTTCAAGGAGGACGTCTTCTATGCGATGGGCGGTCGTCCCACGAAGGACATCGTAGTCGAAATCAACGACGAGTACGGCCTGAAGCTGGATCCGGAGACCGTCGCTTTCGCGAAACGCGAGGCATTCCTCAAGAAGCTGGATCAGATCGAACTGATCGACGAGGTTCACGCCTTCGCCGAGAGCCTGCGCGGCAAAATCCCGATGGCCATCGCGACCGGCGGCACTCGCCATGTGATCGAAAAGACCCTTCAAGCGGTCGGCGTGTCCGATCTCTTCGACGAGGTCGTCACGGCGGACGATGTGAAGATCGGAAAGCCGGCTCCCGACATTTTCCTGAAGGCGGCGCAACTGCTCGGCGTGAAGCCGGAGAAGTGCCTCGTGCTGGAAGACGCACCGGCCGGAGTGATGGCCGGGCAGCTCGCGGGCATGAGTGTCATCTCGATCCCTGCGCCGCTGAATTTCGCCCGTAAATAAAGGGTTGGCGGTTCTTTTTTGGGATCGCGCTTGATTCCGGGGGGGCTCCTCTATTGACTCCGTCATGGCGGATATTTCTCTCGGACTCTCGTTCGACGACGTGCTTCTCGTTCCCGCATTAAGCGAGATTTTACCCACGGAATCGGACATTTCGACCTACGTGACGGCCGGCATCCGGCTGAACATTCCCGTGGTTTCCGCGGCGATGGACACGGTGTCGGAAACGGAATTGGCAGTGGCCCTGGCCCGCGAAGGAGGGATGGGCGTGATCCATCGCGCGTGTTCGATTGCCGAGCAGGCCTCGATGGTTTCCCGCGTGAAGCGGTCGGAAAACGCGGTGATTCAGAAACCGCTCACGGTCCGGAAGGAGCAGACGATCAATGAAGTCCGCTCGATCATGGCCGAGCACGGCTTTTCCGGCTTCCCGGTGGTGGACGCCGAAGGCCGCCTGGAAGGCATGGTGACCGGCCGCGATGTCCGCTATCTCGACCGGCCGGACGCGCTGGTGGATGATGTGATGACCAAGCGCGACCGCCTGGTCACCGCGCCGGCGAATACCGAACTCGAGGAAGCACGGCGGATACTCTATCAGAACCGCATTGAAAAGCTTCCGCTGGTCGATGCCGACGGCAAGCTGGCCGGCCTGATCACCGGGTCGGATATCGAGAAACGCATCACCTTTACTCATTCCGCGAAGGATCCCGGCGGCAGGCTCCGCTGCGGTGCCGCGGTGGGCGTCGGCCCGGATTGCGTGGAGCGGGGGCAGGCGATGATCGACGCGGGCGCGGATGCCCTCTTCATCGATGCCGCCACCGGCCACACCAGCCGGGTGATGGAAGTGATTTCAAAGCTGCGCTCCCTTTCCGACCGTCCCGTGGTGGCCGGAAACGTGGTCACGGAGCAGGGTGCCAAGGATCTGGTGGCGGCGGGTGCCAGCGCGCTGAAGGTGGGTGTGGGACCGGGCTCGATCTGCACCACCCGGGTCATCGCGGGTGTCGGCATGCCGCAGTTCACCGCGATCCAGAATGTCTCGCGCTATTGCCGCGAGCGGGGTGTGAAGGTCATCGCGGACGGCGGCATCCGCTACTCGGGGGACGTCGTGAAGGCGCTCGCCGCGGGCGCGGATCTCGTGATGCTGGGCTCGCTGCTCGCAGGCACGCGGGAGAGCCCCGGCCAGAGCGTTTACTACCAGGGCCGGCGCTTCAAAACCTATCGCGGCATGGGATCTCTCGGCGCGATGCGGAAAGGCTCCGGTGACCGCTACGGCCAGAATAGTTCCGGCAAGCTGGTCGCGGAGGGCGTGGAGGGCCGGGTGCCCTACAAGGGCCCCCTTTCCGATGTGATCTTCCAGCTCATGGGCGGTCTCCGCTCCGGCATGGGCTATGTCGGCGCGGGCAGCTTGGAGCAGCTCCGGGGGCAGGCAACCTTCGTTCGGATCACCCCGGGGGGGCTGCGCGAAAGCCACGTCCACGACATCGTCATCACCGAAGAGCCGACGAACTACCAGCCGCTCGGCTGATTCGGATAGATCGCCCGATAGCGGCGCGCTACCCGTAGCGGCCGGCCCTACGGCGCTACCCCAAGCCCGGGAAAAGCAATCTTCTCAACTGCATCCGTCTTTAAACCAGCAATCAACCCCATGCAGGATACCAATCACGTCGCGGTGCTCGATTTCGGCTCGCAGTACACCCAGCTCATCGTCCGCCGCGTCCGCGATCTCGGCTACTACGCGAAGCTCTATGCGCTCGAGGAATTCCCGGATATCGGCAAGCCCGGGGCCATCATCCTTTCCGGCGGCCCGAAGAGCACTTCGGAACCGGACGCGCCGGACCTCGATTTCCAGGCGCTGAAAGAATTCGGGGTACCGGTCCTGGGCGTGTGCTACGGCATGCAGCTCCTGAACATCAAGTTCGGCGGCAGCGTGAAGGCGAGCAACCGCCGCGAGTACGGACCCGCCACGCTCGTTCCGGGCGATTGCAGCGGTCTCTACGAAGGAGTCTCCAAGCATTCGCAGGTGTGGATGAGCCATTCGGACACCGTGGAGAACCTGCCGGCATGCTCCGTGGTCATCGCCGCGAACCAGCACGGCACCCCCGTCTCGCTGCGGTGGGAAGACCGCTTCTACGGCATCCAGTTTCACCCGGAGGTAACCCATAGCCACGAGGGCAACCGCATCCTCCACAATTTCCTCCTGACCGCGGGCGAACTCGCGCCTTTCCGGATCGACGACTTCAAGCGCGAGATCATCGAGGGCATCCGCGCGACCGTCGGCACCAAGCAGGTAGTCTGCGGCGTCTCCGGCGGGGTGGATAGCACCGTGCTCGCCGTGCTCCTGCATGAGGCGGGGGTGAACGTGCGGGCGATCTACGTGGATCACGGCCTGATGCGGAAGAACGAGACCCAGGAGGTGCAGAACAACTTCCACCGCATGGGCGTGAAGATCGAAACGATCGATGCCTCCGAACGCTTCCTCGGCGCCCTTGCCGGCGTGTCCGATCCCGAGGCGAAGCGGAAGATCATCGGCGAACTCTTCATCGACACCTTCTGGGATGCCGTCGGCGATGCCGAAATGCTGGCGCAGGGAACCCTGTACCCCGACGTGATCGAGAGCGCGTCGAACGCGAAGTCCAAGGCCTCGAAGATCAAGACCCACCACAACCGCGTGGACCGGATCCTGGAACTTCAGGCCGAGGGGAAGGTGCTGGAGCCGCTGGCAGAGCTATTCAAGGACGAGGTCCGCGCGCTCGGGGCCCTGCTGGGCATCGCGCACGATATCCTCTGGCGCCATCCTTTCCCCGGACCCGGCCTGGCAGTGCGCTGCCCCGGCGACATCACCGAGGAGAAGCTCGATATCATCCGCGAGTGCGATGCGATCTTCATCTCCCGGCTCAAAGAGCACGGTTGGTATGAAAAGGTGTGGCAGGCCTACGCCGCGCTCGTGCCGGTGAAGACGGTGGGCGTGAAAGGCGACGAACGCTCCTACGAATGGGCCGCCAGCCTGCGTGCGGTGATTTCGGAGGACGCGATGACCGCCGATTGGGTGGAATTGCCCTACCACATCCTGCGCGAAACCAGCTACCGCATCCTCAACGAGGTGAAGGGAATCAACCGCGTGCTCTACGACATCTCGACCAAACCCCCGGCGAGCATCGAGTGGGAGTGAGGGTGAAAGCCGGTCTTCATCTGGCGGAGGCGTCTCCCGGAAGCGAGGTTCGTTGGCGTCACGCCACGCCCATGATCGGGGGCTCCACCGGACGGTTCCGTTCAAGCAAGCGCACGAAATTCCGCACCAGCAGCGAGGTGCCTTCCGCTTTCCAGACCGCCCACATGGTGAAGTCCACCCGCGAGCGGTCGGTAAGCAAGGGAATGGTCACGATGCCGTGGGTGCTGCGGAGATCGAGGATTTCGGGCAGGAACGAGATGCCCTGATCCGCGGCGATCATGGTAAGCAGGGATTCAAAGCCGAGAATCTGCCGTGTGGCGTGTGGCGACACGCCTGACTCGGAGAACATCGCGAGGATGTCGCGGCGATGGGTGGAGTGCTTCTCATCACCCACGCACAGGACGGTTTGGTCGCTCAGGTCTTCCAGCCTCACCGAGCGGCGGGTGGCGAGGGGGTGATCCTTTGACATCGAGATGCCGAAGGTGGACCGGACGAGCAGCAGGCTCGACATGCCCGGCACGTTCTCGGTTTCGCGCCCATAAGCGAAGCCGAGGTGGATGTCGTTCTTCGCCAGGGCTTGGAGCTGCTCCGGCGGCGTCATTTCCACGAAAGCAACTTCGACCTCCGGAAAGGTGCCGCGGAAGGCACGCAGAGCCTCCGGCAAAAAGCCGGCTGCGATTTGGCCCACCGAGCCGATCCGGATTTCGCCGCGCCTGCCGTCCTGAGCCTCCTTGGCGCGCTGCACGGCGTTCTCGACATCGCCAAGGATCGACCGCGCTTCTGCCAGGAAAACGGAGCCCGCATCCGTCAGGGAGACGCGCACGGTATCCCGGTCCAGCAGGCGCAGGCCAGTTTCTTCTTCCAAATCCTTGATCTGCTTGCTGAGTGCCGGACGGGTCACGTTCAGGCGCTCGGCAGCCCGGCGGAAGTTCAACTCATCCGCCACGGCGACGAAATATCTCAGGTGCCGAAGTTCCATTCCCGCGGCACTGGTAACCTGAGGTTACCACCTTGGAAACTTCAAAGTCATTCCGCGGCGCTGAAACTCGTGTTTAGTAAGCGCGTGTCTGAAACGGCTGTTTCAGAGTAACAATTTTTCATCCCTTCCGCCATGCGTCCAGTCCTTTTCCTTCCCCTGACCTCGCTGCTGTTGATTCCCTCTTGCGGGAAGAAGCAGGCGGCGGGGCCTCCGCAGATGCCGCCCGCTGCCGTTTCGGTAGTACCGGCCGCTACGGAAACCGTGAGCATCACCCGCGAACTACCGGGGCGTATCGACGCCGTGCGGGTGGCGGAAGTCCGCGCCCGGGTCTCCGGCATCCTGCTGGAAAAGACTTATCAGGAAGGTGCGGACGTGAAGGCGGGCGATCTCCTCTTCAAAATCGATCCCGCGCCGCTGGAAGCCGCGAAGGAAAACGCCGCCGCCGCCCTCGCCCGGGCCGAAGCAAATCTCCACCAGGCGCAGACCCAGCTCGACCGCTACCAGACGCTGGTCAGCTCGAATGCGGTGAGCAAGCAGGCCTACGATAATGCGGAATCCGCCGTGAAGGTGGCCACCGCTGAACTAAAAGCCGCAACCGCCGCCCTGAAGACCACCGAGCTCGACCTGGGCTACGCCACGGTCACGGCCCCGATTGCGGGGCGCGCAGGCAAGGCCCAGGTCACCGAGGGTGCCTTGGTCGGGGAAGGCGATGCGACCTTGCTCGCGGTGATCCAGCAGCTCGACCCGATCTATTTCGATTTCACGCAATCCGCGTCGGACCTGCTTGCCCTGAAGCGTGCGGCGAAGAGCGGCGAGATCTCCCAAGTGGAGCCCGGCAAGGCCGCGGCGAAATTGCTGCTGGAGGACGGCACGGAATACGCGCTGGAGGGGAAGATCCTGTTTTCCGAGGCATCCGTGGACGAAACGACCGGGATGGTAAGCTTGCGGGCTGAATTTCCGAATCCCGAGAGGATCCTCCTGCCGGGGATGTTTGCCCGCGTGCGCGTGGTTCAAGCCGTGAAAGAAAACGTGGTCACGGTGCCGCAACGCGCGGTAACCCGGACCCAGGGCGGGATGGGCAGCGTGCTCGTGGTGGACGATGCCAACAATGCGCAACTCCGGATGATCCAGACCGAAGATGCCGTAGGCGACAAGTGGGTGGTCTCCTCCGGCTTGAAGGCAGGGGAGCAGGTCATCGTGGAGGGACAGCTCAAGGCCCGGCCGGGAGCTCCCGTAATTCCCGAGCCCTTCGTCCCCAAGAGCGAAACGAGCAAGGAGACCGCGGCCGCGCCGAGCGGGCATTGAGCGAGGATCCGGGGCTTCCGGCGGGAAGGTCCTCCGGGACCTGCCTTTGTCGCGCGGCTTCGCCCGTTAGAAAGCAAAATTCAGTCAATAATCCTTTTCCAAGATGGCCCGTTTCTTCATCGACCGCCCCGTTTTCGCTTGGGTGGTGTCCATCCTCATCACGCTGGTCGGGATCATCTCGATCACGAAGCTGCCGGTAGCGCAGTATCCGCAGGTCGCACCGCCGTCGATTTCGATCACGGCGAACTACTCGGGTGCCTCCGCCGAAACGCTGACGGACACGGTGACGTCCGTAATCGAGCAGCAGCTCAACGGCATCGACAACCTGCTCTACATGTCGTCGGCGAGCGACGCCAACGGCTCGGCGACCATCACCCTGTATTTCCAGCCGGGCACCGATCCGGACGTGGCGCAGGTGCAGGTGCAGAACAAGGTGCAGCTCGCCACGCCAAGCCTCCCGCAGACCGTGCAGCAGCAGGGTGTGGTGGTGGCGAAGGCGACGCGCAATTTCATGATGTTCATCGCGCTTTCGTCCGAGGACGGGAGCATGAACGCCATCTCCCTCGGGAACTATCTCGCGACCAATGTCCTCGACCCCTTGCGGCGGATCGAGGGGGTAGGCGAGGTGATCCAGTTCGGCACCCAGTATGCCATGCGCATCTGGCTCGATCCCGACAAACTGACGAGCTACAAGCTCACCCCCGCCGATATCAATGCGGCCATCCAGGCGCAGAATGCCCAGATCCCCGTGGGTCAGCTCGGCTCGCTGCCAGCGGTGCCGAACCAACAGCTTAACATCATCCTCCAAGGCCGCGCCAGCCTCCGCGAGGCGGAGCAATTCCAGGACATCGTGCTGCGGGTGAATACGGACGGCTCGCGCGTGTATCTGCGGGATGTGGCCCGCGTCGAACTCGGCGGCCAGGATTACTCCACGAAAGCATGGATCGACGGCCACCCGACCACGGCGGCGGCGATCAAGCTGGCTCCGACGGGTAACGCGATGGATACGGCGGACGCCGTGCGCGCCGAGGTGGAGCGCCTGCAGCAGTTCTTCCCGCCGGGGGTGAAGGTGACCTATCCGCTGGACACCTCGGTCTTCGTCAAGATTTCGGTGAAGGAAGTGATCAAGACCCTGGTGGAGGCAATCATCCTCGTTTTCCTGGTGATGTATCTCTTCCTCCAGAATTTCCGCGCCACGCTCATCCCTACGCTCGTGGTCCCGGTTGCCCTGCTCGGCACCTGCGGCATGATGGCGGCCTTCGGCTTCTCGATCAACGTGCTGACCATGTTCGGCATGGTGCTGGCCATCGGCATCCTGGTGGACGATGCGATCGTGGTGGTGGAGAACGTGGAGCGCATCATGAGCGAGGAGGGCCTTCCGGCGAAGGAAGCCACCCGCAAGGCGATGGGCCAGATCACCGGTGCCCTCATCGGCATCACGCTCGTGCTCACGGCGGTGTTCATCCCAATGGCCTTCTTCGGCGGTTCGGTCGGCACGATCTACCGGCAGTTCACCATGGCGATGGTGTCGTGCATGCTGTTCTCGGTCTTCCTGGCGCTGTCGCTGACACCGGCGCTCTGCGGCACGCTGCTGAAGCAAGTGGATGCAGGTCACCATCACGCGAAACGCGGGTTCTTCGGCTGGTTCAACCGGGCCTTCGACGCCACGACCAACCGCTACCAGCGGATGGTCGGCGGCTTCCTGAAGCAGGCATGGTCGGGGATCGTAGCGTTGATTGCCGTGAGCGTGCTGGTCGGATACCTCTACAAGAAAATGCCCTCCTCCTTCCTGCCGGAAGAAGACCAGGGCTATTTCCTGACGCTGGTGTCGCTGCCGGATGGCGCGACGGACGAGCGCACCGGCGAGGTCTTGCGCAAGGTCGAGGAGTACTTCGCGCAGCAACCCGAGATCGAGCACTACTTCACGGTGGCCGGCTTCAGCTTCACCGGAAAGGCCCAGAACTCGGGTCTCGCCTTCCTGCGCCTGAAACCGTGGGAGGAGCGCGAGGGCAAGGAACACCGCGTGCAAGAGGTCATCAAAAGGGGCCTGATGGGTCTCGGCGGCATCAAGGACGCGATGGTTTTCCCGCTCAATCCTCCCGCCATCCCCGAGCTGGGAACCTCCTCGGGCTTCGACTTCTGGCTTCAGGATGTCGGGGGCGTAGGCCATGAAAAGTTGATGGCGGCGCGCGACCAGATGCTCGGGATGGCGGCACAGAATCCGGTGCTCGCGGGCGTGCGGCCGCAGGGTCTCAACGATACCGCCCAGATGAAGATCGACATCGATCAGGACAAGGCGAGCGCGCTTGGAATTTCCCTGGCCGATATCAATACCACCATGCAGACAGCCTTCGGGTCGGCCTACGTGAACAATTTCGTCAACGGCACCCGCGTGCAGCGCGTGATCGTGCAACTCGATGCTCCCTTCCGGATGAAGACAAGCGATCTCGGGGAAGTTTACGTGCGGAACAACCAGGACAAGATGGTGCCGCTTTCCGCCTTCACATCCACCCGGTGGGCTTTCGGTTCGCCCCAGCTCCAGCGCTACGACGGTCTGCCCGCTGTAAATATCGTCGGTTCCGCCGCTCCCGGC
This sequence comes from uncultured Haloferula sp., assembly GCA_946885645.1. Next base: position 1,317 of record CAMPGU010000121.1, on the reverse strand, counting down.
CGGAGCTCCGGGGATGCCATGCTGGAAATGGAGAAACTGGCGGAGCAGCTTCCTCCCGGCATCGGCTACTCCTGGAGCGGCCAGTCGCTGGAAGAGCGCATCTCCGGCAATCAGGCACCGATGCTCTACGCGGTGTCCGTGCTGATCGTGTTCCTGTGCCTCGCCGCACTTTACGAGAGCTGGTCGATCCCGGTGGCGGTCATCATGGTGGTGCCGTTGGGGATCTTGGGTGCCCTCGCCGCGGCGACCTTCCGGGATCTGCCGAATGACGTGTATTTCAAGGTGGGGCTGCTCACGACCGTCGGTCTTTCAACGAAGAACGCGATCCTGATCATCGAATTCGCGCTCGATCTTGAAAAGGCGGGCAAGGGCCTGATCGAGGCCACGCTGGAGGCGGTGAAGCTGCGCCTGCGGCCGATCCTCATGACCTCCATGGCCTTCGTGCTCGGGGTCGTGCCCCTGGTCATCAGCACCGGAGCGGGTTCCGCGAGTCAAAATGCGATTGGCACGGGTGTAGCAGGGGGCATGATCTCCGGCACGGTGCTGGCGGTATTCCTCGTGCCCGTGTTCTATGTCGTGGTTCGCAAGATCACGAAACGCTTCAGCCGTTCCAAAAATCCGGAATCCGAAACCGCCTCCCAGACTCTAACCGGAGACATCCGTCATGCGTAAGCCGCAGCTTTTTCTTCTAACACTCCCGGTCCTGCTTGCCGCCTGCAACATGGAGCCTGCTCTCGACCGGGTCGGTTCCCCGGTTTCGGAAAACTATCCCGGCAGCGGCGGCGGGGGCGTTTCCGCGGGTATCGCGTGGAGCAAGTTCATCGCGGATCCGCGCCTCGAGCGCCTGGTTTCCACCGCGCTCGAAAACAACCGCGACCTGCGGGTGGCGGCGCTCAATGTCGAGCAGACGCGCGCCCAGTATGGCATCAGCCGCAGCGCGTTGTTTCCGACGGTGAATGTCGGTGCCGGTGCCACCCGCTCGCGCACGCCGGGCTCCACCTTCGGGGACCGCAGGGCTCCCAACGAAACGCGCAGCTATGACGTCTCGGTGGGAGTGACTTCCTACGAGCTCGATATTTTCGGCCGCGTCCGCAGCCTGAACAAGGCCGCGCTCCAGCAATTCTTCTCCAGCGACGCCGCCCGGGTCGGGGTGCAGATCTCGCTGGTGGCGGAGGTGGCGAATGTCTATTTCAACCAGCGCGCCGCGACCGAGCAGATCGCCCTCGCCCAGCAAACGCTGGATGCCGTGAGCGAGACTTACGGGCTGATGCAGAAGCGGTTCGAAACGGAGTTCGCCGGGCGAACCAACGTCCCCGT
>CAMPGU010000120.1 GCA_946885645.1 uncultured Haloferula sp. | reverse complement strand
CGGGACATGCGCTTCAGCGCGAAGGAAAGGGCGGCCGCGGAGCGGGCTATCGAGAGGCTGGGAGTGGAGAGCCTGAAGGGCAGGGACTTCGGCACGCTATCGTCCGGGGAGCGGAGGCGCTTTCTCATCGCCCGCGCGCTGGTCCATGACCCCCCGGTGCTGGTGCTGGACGAGCCCTCGACCGCGCTCGATTTCGCGGCCTCCGTCGGTCTGACGGCGGTGATGCGGGAACTCATCGCGAGCGGGCACACGCTGGTGCTGGTAACCCATCATCCCGGCGAGATCCCGCCCGAGATCGGCCGCGTGATCTTGCTGGATCAGGGCCGGATCCGATCGGATGGGCCGAAGCGGAAGGTGCTGAGCGCCTCCGCATTGTCCGGGCTTTTTCAAGTTCCTCTAAAAGTCTCGTGGCCCGGCGGCTGGTGCGATGTGAGGCCCGCGTGAGGGACCTACTTGTCCAGCCGTAGCACGAAGCCCCCACGCGCGGGCATCGTGTGCGTCCATTTTAGAGCTGCATTTGGCCGCTCCGCCGCCAGCTCCATCCGCGGCTCCTTGCCTTCGCGGATGAGGGTTGCCCTCGGGAAGCCCGCGAAGGTGGAAAGATCGAGCTCCACCGGCATTTCGGTGTTCGTGCCATTGATCCCGGCGATGAACCAGGTATCGGCGACTTTCCGGGCTAGCACTACCAGACGTCCGGGCTCGCCGACGAGGCACCGCGTCTCGTCCCAGCGCGCCGGAGCATCGCGCAAGACCGCACGGGCTTCCTCGGGAAAAGCCGCATAGATCTCGGGCTTGTCCGCATAGTGGATGATGCCGGAGGTGAAGATCAGCGAGGCGGCAAGTTCGTGGGCCGCGGTGGTTAAGCGGCGGTAGCGTTTTTCCGAGAGGCCCAGAGGCGTGTAGTCCATCGGTCCGGCGACATTTCGCGTGAAGGGAAGGATCGTGTTCAGCTCCGCCGCCTTCTCCGGGTAGCGTTCGTCGAACATGTAGGACTCCGCTCCCAGAACCGCCTCCGCGGTCATGAAGTTCGGCCAAGTGCGGTGCCAGCCGCGCGGCAGGGTGCAGCCGTGGAAATTCACCATCAGCTTCCGCTCCGCGGCATCCCGAAGGGTGGCGGCCATCGCTTCGAGGGTCTCTTGCCGGTCGCTGCACCAGAAATCGATCTTCGTGCCTTTGACCCCCAGCTCCACGTAGCTGTCGAGCTGCCGTTTCCTGCGGTCGGAGTCGTAGAATCCTTCGGCATGGGACCACACGTGAAGTCCTGTTCCTTGTTCCGTGGCCAGCGCGGCGAGCTTCTGCGCATCCGCCTCCCACCAGCCGGCATCGAGCAAGGAGTGCTCCCAGCCGCGGGTCTTCGTCATGCCGAGGTATTCGGCGTACAGCTCCGTCCCGTTCTGGCCCTCGGGATGGGCCCACCAACTCCACGAGGCTCGGCCCGGTTTGATCCATGACGTATCGGCGATCTTCGAGGGAGCCGCGACATCCGTGACCATCGTGGAGGTGAGGATGCCGCCCGCGGAATCCGCCATCACGATCACGCGCCAGGGCATGGTCCATGGCAGGGCATGGCGCGGCAGGGTGCTCTCGCGATGGCGTACGCGGCGCGTTCCCTCGTCGTCGAAGGGGAAGGCGACCCGATAAATGCCATCGGTCGAGCCGGGGGCGAGGTGGCAGCCGCAGTAGTTCGCATCCGTGCCCGATTCCGTGAGCAGAGCCCACGATCCTTGGACCTGGAAGAGCGCCGGGAAGTACCATCCGCGCGTCTTGCCCCCGCGGGAGTCCGGCGGAGGGTCGCCCGGTTTGACCGGAACATAGTAGTCTTCGTAGGCCGGGCTGGAATTGCTGGAGGCATTGTAAGGAGAGATCCAGCCGCGGGCTTCATCGGGGAGGTGGAAGCCGGTGAGCTCATTCTCCACGACGCGTTCCGCCCCTTTCTCGGGGAAGCGATAGCGGAAGGCGACCCCTTCATTTCCCGCGTCCAGATCCAGATGGATCGCGGAGCCTTCCGAATTCTTGAGAACGAGCGTCATCTCGCGGTGGAGCTGGTCCACGCGCGGCTTCGGCCCGGCGAAAAGTTCATAACGGTCCGCGCGCTCCCGTGTTTCTCCGATGGTCTCCAATGTGAGGCGGGAAAAATCCTGATCGCTGCACTTCAGCCCGAGAGGAGAGTGGTCCAGCAGGACGCGGCCCCTCCGCGAGACCTGATAGCTCGGGCGTCCGTCCTCATCCAGATGCACCGAAATGACATTCGCGCCGTCTGGAGAGGACAAGTTCGCGAGTTCCGCCGAGTGCGCCGCAAGACAGGGGATCAGGAGTGCAAGTGCCGCTCTGGGATCGAATGCCATGGGCCTACAGACGCAGCTTCGCCCGCTCTGCTTTCGGCAATGACGCGACTACCAATTCATGCGACAGATCGATCAATTCGCGCACCAGGGTCGCGGGCACCGAGCCGTCTAGCACCACCGTGTTCCAATGCCGCTTGTTCATGTGGTAGCCGGGCGTGATCGCCTCGTGCTCCTCCCGCAGGAGGACCGCCCTCTCTGGATCGCACTTCAGATTGATCCGGGAGGGAAACTCGTCCGGCACGGCCAGCGCGAACATCTTGCCGGCTACCTTGTAAACGAGCGTATCCGGGCCGAAGGGCGTGGTTTCCACCGCGCCGGGCTTTGAGAGAAAGTATTCAATGACGTCGGGCAGGTCCATGAGGAGGGACAAGATTCTCTTCAAGCTAGCGTTCCTTCCGTCACGCCGAGCTTCTCGAAGGCTTTCACGTTGTCCAGAAGCGTCTCCGCGTCCGTCTTTCCCGCCAGCAGGTCCCGGTAGGCGGCGATCGTCCGGAGCGCACCGAGATCGTCCTCATCGAGGAGCTCGATCCGGTATTTCAAAAGGCCCGCGCCCCGGAGCGCGGAGAAGAAGCGGGCCCCGGTTTGGGCCCGCCCGCTGAAAAGCGTGTTCCGGCAGCCCACGTCCGCCATGAGCCGGTGGAGCTGCCCCACCCGGTCGCGCAGGTGCACCACGTGGCTTTCGCAGGGCCGTCCGCAGTCCTTGTAGGTGGTGCCGCTGCTCAGGAAGGTGCAGAAGACGCAGTGCTCCATATGGAACATCGGCATGTGCTGGTGGATCGTGAGTTCGAACCACTCCGCCGGCGCAGCCCCGACAAGGTCGAGCACCTGGCCGACATTGAGATCGTAAGACACCGTCAGCAGATCCAATCCGGCGGCCTCTTTCAGCAAGCGGGCGGTAATGGGATTGGCCACGTTTAGCGAGAAGTCGCCGACCTTCACGAGGTCGCTCCGATGTTTGTAGTATTCGAGCGCGGCGAGATTCCGGAGCAGCACGCCGTCGGGCTCGGCCCTTTCAATCAGCTTCAGGTAGCCGCTCTCGCCGGGCTTCATGATCCGCGGCGTCGCCAGCAGGATCTTCGAAGTGCCGCCCGTGGGGCGCAGCGCCACCGCGTCCTTGTAGCGCCGCGGGTCCTCGAAGTCGCAATAGATCGTGCCGATCCCGCTATCGAGGGCCGCTCGCACCTGCTCCAAGCTCCGGCACAGCACGGAAAGCTCCGCCGCGCCGGCTCCCGGCCGCACCTCCGGCATGAGGTCGCGGAACGTCACCGCGGGCCGCGGGCTGTCGGGTTCGCTTGTTTCCTGCACCGCCATTTCTTCCTCCAGTGCCGCCACCAGATCCCGCCGCATCCGGTTCAGCTCCGAAAGGGCGACGTGGCAGTCTCCCTCCACCCGGAAATCCAGAGACCGCAGTTCGAAAGGAGTGTCCCCCAAGCGGCCGAGTTGGGCTTCCAGCGTCTCCGCCGAAAGCGGGTGCTTCGCGGCGGCTTGCAGCGGTCCGGGCGAGGACACGGACGCCGTCCTGCCATCATGCCGTGCCTCGATCACCAGCGCTTCGCCGGGCCGTCCGCGTGCGGTGAAGTCGATGCCGAGCTTCACCTCGCGGAGCTTGGCATTCTGCCAGAAGCGGCGGATGTCCGATTCCAGCTTCTCGTCGGAGGTCTTGTAGAGCGTATGGCCGGGCTTGATCCGGGAGAAATTGATTCCGCTGTACGTGCGGTGGAAAACGATCCGATCGCCCTCGATCTTCCAGATCCTGGCACCCTGCTCCAGATCCCGGTTTTCCCCGGCATCGAACACGACCCCGTCGCCCGCCTTCAGCGGCACCTCCGTGCGGTCGGCCAGTTCGATCCAGGTGCCTCCGCACGCGGAAATGGTGCCGAGCAGCGGGCCGCGCTTTTTTCCGAATTTCCCGTGCGTCAGATACGGGTGATTGGTGCCGCCCAGCCAGCCGGTGCTGAGCCCGCGGGAGAAGGTCATCTCGAGTTCGTAGCGATCTTCCGCGGAAACCGGGGGGACGGGCTTCCCGAGGCAGGCGTCCAGCGCCTTGCGATACACACGCGTGACCGCCGCCACGTATTCCGGCGTCTTGAGGCGGCCCTCGATTTTGAAGGACTTCACGCCCGCCTTGACCAGATCGGGGATCAATTCGACCGCCGCGAGATCCTGCGGGCTGAGAAGGTAGCGGACCTCGCCCAGCTCGCGCGTAGCGCCATCGACGACCAGTTCGTAAGGCATGCGGCAGGCTTGGGCACACTCCCCGCGGTTCGCGGAGCGTTGGCCCAGAGATTCGCTGGTCAGGCATTGCCCGGAATAGGCGACACAGAGGGCCCCGTGCACGAAGACTTCGAGCGGCGTCGAAGGTGTCCCGAAGCGTTCGATTTCCCTCACGGATAGCTCGCGTGCCAGCACCGCCCGCTCCAGGGGAAAGAGGGACTCGATGAACGAGAGGCCCTCCGGGGAGGTGATCGTCATCTGCGTGGAAGCGTGCAGTTCGACCCGGGGCGCGATTTCCCGGGCCATTTTCGCCAGGCCGAGATCCTGAATAATCAGGGCGTCCACACCGGCCTCCGCGATCCGCCGCAGTTGCCGCTCGGCCGCTTCCAGCTCGCCGGTGAAAACCAGCGTGTTCATCGCCACGAAGCCCTTCACGCCGTGCTTGTGCAGAAACGCCATCAGCTCTGGTAGATCCGCTTCCGTGAAGTTGTCCGCGCGCAGGCGGGCGTTGAATTTCGGCATGCCGAAGTAGATCGCATCCGCCCCTGCGGCCACGGCGGCGCGGGCACAGTCCCAGTTTCCGGCGGGGCTGAGCAATTCGGGTGTCGGATCGGCGTGCATGCGGGGAGGGACCGATGCCACGGAATGCGCCGCTTGGAAAGCTCCGCTAGAAAAGCGTTTCGGGAGTCCGATTCCCGGATTTGCCAAGCGGCCGCGCCGGGCCATCATGCCGGTGTGATCGCTTTTGCCTGATGGAACCGGTACGCGTGGACAAGTGGATGTGGGCGGTGCGTCTCTTCAAGACGCGCGGATTGGCGGCCAAGGCCTGTGAATCCGGCCGCGTCAAAGCGGGGGAACGCGTGCTGAAGGCCTCCTCCGAGCTCCGCGGCGGCGAATTGGTCGAGCTGCCCTTTCCGGAGGGGCCGGGCACGCGCGTGGTGCGGGTTCTCGCCCTCATCGAGAAAAGGGTCGGCCCGCCCGAAGCCCGCGCCGCCTGCGAGGAACTCACGCCGCCGGATGTCATCGAGCAGCGCAAAATTTGGAACGAGGCCCGCGGCCACCGCTTGGAGGGCGAGCAGGGAAGGCCGACGAAAAGAAACCGCCGCCAGATCGATCAACAGCGGGGCTTCTTCGAATAGCCCTGCGGCCGGATCTTGCTCGTTCGGCTCAAGGCTCCGTTTCGACAATGCGATAAAAGGCCCGCCCTTGGGGCGGCGAGGGATCGGAGACCACCCTTGCGGCGGAAACCGGGGTAAAGGGCAGGCCGATGTCCGAGAAGGTCGCCAGATTCGTGCTGCGCCTGAGCTGGTAAGTCTTCGTCGTGTCGAGGTTTTGCAGGGAGATTTCAAAGGAGCTGCCGTTGAACGCAGCATGAGCCACCCTCGGATCGCCTGTCACCGCCGGGATCTGGCGCACCATGAGGGCATTGTACTGCGCACCCGCGGAGGCGTCGATCCGGAGCACCTGATTGCCGTGGGTGGCGGTGAAGGTTCCCAGGACATATTGGCCTGGGAATCCGGCCTCGTTGCCGCCTGCTCCCGAGTCAAGGCTGACAAAGGGATCTCCCGCGTCGTAGGTCCCGACCGTCCGGATCCGGTGCGGGCTCGCGGTACGCGTGTCGGCGATCCACACCTGCACCTGATACCGCAACCCGGCGGTGAGGCTGGGGATTTCGACAAAGGCCCCGTCGGGAGACCAGGTGGCGGAATTCAGCATCATTTCGTAGTCCGCGTTCCCTCCGCGTGGGTAGGGGTCGAAGCCGATATCGCGGAAACCGAGCGAGGGCCCCGGCTGGAAGGTGACGCCCAGCCCCTGTATTGCGACCGGCGAAACCCCGCCGGTCCACGCGTGGATCAAAGTGCCCGCGGTGCGGAAGTCGGAGAGCTGGCCGGTGATATTCGCCGGGGAGCCCCAGGTCACGGGAGTGAAGTCGGGAAGGCTGCCGGCGTTCTTCGGATCGCTCCCGCGGGAGGCCTCCACGGAGTCGGAAATGTGGTCTCCGTCGGTATCGGGAACATGAGGGTCCGTCTGGAGGAGGACTTCCGATCCGTCCTCAAGCCCGTCCAGATCGGTGTCGCTCTTGTCCGGATTCGTTCCGGCGAGGAGTTCCGCTGCATTGCTCAATCCATCTCCGTCCCGATCCGCAGCGCCATCCGCCGCATCCGCCGGGTTGAAGCCGAAGATCGATTCGTAAAGGTCGCTCATGCCGTCCCCGTCGCCATCCGGCGGATTGAGCTGACCGAAGTATTCGATCTCGCCCAGCGCGTGCTCGCCGCCGCCGGTGGCGGAAACGGAATACCTCAGGTACCGGTATTTCCGCGTGGGGGCGGGCAAGTCGATGCGAATGACCTGATTCCGATCGGACCAGAGAGCTTGGGCGGCGTTCTTCGCGGCGAAGACGGGGGTGAAGGTGCTCCCATCGGCGGATCCCTCGATCGACCACACGCGCGGATCCCGCAGCGGGGAGTCATTCGAGGAGGCGATGGTGAAATGGGTGAGCGACACGTCGCCGGTCATTTCCACCGTCACGCTTTGCGCGCCGCCGCCGCAGCACCACTTGGCCTCGCCGCCGGCCACCTTGTTATCGAAGACGTCGAAGGCACCCTCGGAGTTGGAAGAACTGTGGAAATAGGACTCGCTGGAGGAAGAGATGCTCGCCCAGTTGAATCCGGTACCGGTGGCCGTGGCGTCGCTGCCGTTGTTTTCCGGGTCGGTCAAGTCGCCGCCGAGCAGCGCGGCGGTCCCGGTGCCGAGGGCGGTGACGCGCGGCAGGAAAGGCCACTCCTCCGCGTTCGCCGGGTCGCTTCCATGGCTTACCTCCAGACCGTCGCCGAAGCCATCCCCATCAGAGTCGCCGTTGTTGATCTGGGTGCCGTGGATGGTCGCCTCCAGGCCGTCTGCCAAGCCATCGCCGTCCGTATCGGGATCCAGCGGATTGCCATTGCCCGGCGCTTCGGCGGCATCGGCCAAGCCGTCCCCGTCGGTATCGCTGGCAGGATTCCCGGGGTCGATGTCCTGTCCGTCCATCACCCCGTCGTTGTCGCTATCGGGGTCCAGAGGGTCGGTGGTGCCGTTGACCTCCACGAAGTCGTCGAGGCCGTCGCCGTCCGTGTCGGACAAGAGGGGATCGGTGCCGACAGAGGGGTTGACTTCGAAGCCGTCGTTGATCTGGTCGCCGTCGCTATCGGCGTCGCGGGGGTTGGTCCCGCGGACGTATTCGTTGAAACCGCTGAGATCGTCGCCGTCGAGATCGCCGGTGCCGTCCGCGAGGTCGTTCTTGTCCAGCCCCTGCCAGTCCTCCCACCAATCCGGGATGCCGTCGCCGTCGCTGTCGCCCGTGGAGGAAATGTCCCTCAGGATATAGGCGTTGAGGATGTTCTGGCTCTGCCCCACGCCGTGGCCATAGATCAGCTTGGTGGGTCCGTCCGCCGTGAAGCGGCCGATCGAGGAGGTGCTGGCCCCGTGGGTGAAGACGGCCGTCTGGTTGCCGGTTCCCTCCGCGGGGCTATCGCTCCACAGCTGCGTGCGGCCGGAACAACACGCGCGGTCGTCCGAAACGAGAAGCTGGACCTGATAAACGTGGCCGGGCTGGAGGCCGTTTAAGACCAGAGTCTTCGGATTCCCTCCATCGTAGGCGAAGCCGTCCAGCAGGTGATCGAATTCCGGATTGGAGCCCGCGGGTTCCGCGAAACCCTCGTTGCCGTCGGTGGTTTGGAGAGTCGAGCCCGCGGAGGTCACGGTGGCATTGCCCGTATCGCCGAGCGCGAAAGGAATCGTCTCGCTTCCCGTGGCGACGGATTGCGTGCTGCCGCCCCAGCTTCCGGCGTGCACGAGCGTGCCGGAGAGGTCGATATCGGAAACGCCGGTCACGGTCGCAGGGGCACCCACCCAGGAAATGGAGGTGTCGGGCGCATGGTAGCCATCAGGATCGAGGGAAAGGATCCACCGCTCCAATATCTCCACGGTATGATGATCGACCCTTCCCTTCGCGAGCGGCGGCATCGCGATGTGGTTGGTGGCATTCACCCGCAGATAGAGCGCCGATTCCTCCGGGGAAGCGGGTTTCACCACGTAGCCGTCTTCCAGATCGAGCGGGTCGATGAGTTCGCCGAAAATCAGGCCCTGCTGTGCAAGCGGAGTGGTCAACCTGGCGTCGATCACCGCGCGATTGCCGTCCGGTTGGTGACAGTGCGAGCAATTGCTATCGAGGTAGGAGCGGATGTAGTGCTCGTCCGGCACCCCCGGGTTCCGGGCGTCGGCAGAGGTCACGGCATTCGCGAGATCGATCTCCGAGACGTCCTGCGGGATAAAACCGAGCTTGCTGAGGGTTTCCACCTGATTGGCCGTGCGGCCGGTGGCGGGGTAGAACTGATCGCGGTTCAACTGGCGCGTGCGGAAGCCCAGCACTGGCCCGGCGGTATCGGTGTGGCAGACGTTGCACTGGGTCCGGGAGGGATAGAGGTAATCCGCGCTTTCCCCGCCGAAGTCGATGGTCTCGGTGGCACCTTCCTCTAGAAGGTCTGCTTCCATTTGATCCGCACGCCACCGGTAGGTGACCCCGCCCCACGCGCCGTCCGTGCCGTGGATCAAGACGCGGGTCTCCAGATGCCGGCCTCCGCCGGGCATCCTGAAATGCTTCACGAAAACGGTGCCGACAGGAAATTGCCAGGAGCCGTTCTCGCTGTAGGTGATGAGTTCAGCGGCAGTGCTCGGGGTGCCATCGTTCGGCAGCATCACCCAGCGCATCTTGTTCACTCCGGCGGACCAGAGGGGCATGTTCACGTCATAGGGGATCATGCCGGCCACGGGCACCAGATTCGGCACGTCCGTGAAGAGGCCGGTATCGGAAAGCGTCGGAGGGAATTCGTAGTCGGGAGGATCCGAGATCTCCGGTTTGATCCGGGAAATGGTGCCCGCGCCGTGTTGTCCGGCACCGAGCTGGAGGACCAGCATCTCCCCCTCCGTATCCAGGCCGAAGGAGCAAATGCCGGTCCAAATATTTCCCGAGCGCGCGCGGCCGATCTCGTCCACGGAGATCTTCGTCTTGGTCACCGTGTTGTAGGCGAGCGCATAGACGCGCTGCGAGCCGTTGTCCCCGAAGATGTATTTGCCCGCCAGGCCGGGAATCGCGCTGCCGCGGTAAACGTAGCCGCCGATCACGCAGTTTCCCACGCCGTGATCGTAGTCGTGTACCGGTGCCTTTTCCGTGCCGATGAGCGGGCTGGGCACGGCGCGGAAGCCGTCGGCGAGGCCCTCCCGGTAGTTCCATTGGAAGTTGAGGCCCGGCGCGTCCACCACGTCCACTTCCTCGCGCTGGCCGCCGCCGACGTCCCCGATCCAGAAAAGCCCCGTGGGCGGATCGAAGGTCAGGCGGTGCGGCTGGCGCAGGCCGATGGAGTAGAATTCCTCCAAGGTGTTGCCGGTGGGATCTACCCACGGATTGTCGTTGGGAATGTAGTAGCCTTGGGTGTAGGAGCCGGACTCGGTGCCGGCCTGATAGGTGCCGCCTTCGGTATGCCGGAGCTGCGGCAGGCCCCGGATGATCGGGTGGCTGATACTTCCGCCCCGCATGTCCACATCGATCCGCCACATGCCGGACCGGAAACGCTCGTTCAATTTCTGAGCGTGCGGCGTGGAGCCGCCGTCCTGTGTCCCTTCATCGCCCACCGCCACGTACAGGAAACCATCGGCGCCGAAAGCGAGACCGCTGCCGTCGTGGCCCTTCACCACGTCGAACTGGCTGATCATGATCAACTCGCTGCCGGGATCGAACTGCGAGAGGACTGGATTCCAAGTGAAGCGGGCCACGCGTATCCAGTATGGCGTGGCCGCGGAAGGGTCGTCGTTCGTGTTGTAGAGGTAGTAGGTATAGATGTGGTCTTTACCCTCCCCTTTCCCGAAACGCGGGTGAAACACGACCGACTGCATACCGCCGTGCTTGGTGCCGAAGTCGTTGCTGTTCCAATTGTAGTACCAGACGCGGTCCCTGATATCGAGCACCAGATCGCGGGTGGCAGTGGCGTCGTCGTCAGCCACCTTGTAGATGCGCCCATCCAGCTCCGCGATCATGAGATGGGTTCCCGATTCCGGCCACGGCTGGGCGACGATCGGGGACTCCCATTGCAGGTTGGTGAAGCCCGGCTCGATGAGGATGTCGGCAGGAGCTTGCGATTGGCTGGGAAGCAAGCCGGCATTGAAGGCGAGCGCCGGTTCAGGGGTATCGAGGCCGCTCACACCTTGCTCATGCGGGCGTAGAGAGATTGCGGTGGGGCTGGGGAAATCGGCGGGCACGGCATTGCCGGGGGCTGCACCCGCACACCATTTCAGCGCGCGCACCAGGAGGGTCTGGAAGGCCGCGCAGCGCGTGCCCGCCGGCTCCAGTTGATCCGCCCACACGTGCCCGTAACTGGATGCATAGACCCGGCCGCTGCCGTAGTTGACGGTCCATTCCATCGGAAACTGGAGCTGTGTCTCCGGATCCTTCGCGTAGGAAAGGACGGTGAGATTGTTCGCAGGCCCGCGGGCGTAGCGGTAGATCTCCACGTCCGCCGCCATCCACGACTGGGGGAGGCCGGCGTGGATGGGGTGGTTGTTCATCCGTTTCACCTCCACGTTCACGCGCGCGCCATGTCCCGTATTCGGGCCGGTGCCGGCGGGGAGGATTTCGAGGGATTCGTCGGGATTGACGATGATCGCCTTGCCCTGGGCGGAGGTCCGCCAGCCGAGGCCGATCATCTCGCTGTATTGCGGCCACTCGGCGAAGGAATTGTTCGCCTCGTGATACACGAGGAAGCCGCCGCCGCCGCTCACGTACTGCTCGAAGGCGGTTTGGACTTCCTCCGGCCACGGCGGCTTCCCGCCGAGATTATTGTAGCCGGACATCACCACGTCGTACTTCGAAAAGTCCGGCCGCCATTTGTTCCAGGCGGGATCTCCGGCGGTGGCGGGGGTCACGGTGATATCCACATCGAAGGAGCCGTCCTTCGCGAGGATCGCCCGCACGATGTCCGCGCGTTTCTTCCAGTCGTGATTGCTCACTCCCTCGACCATCAGGACCT
>CAMPGU010000119.1 GCA_946885645.1 uncultured Haloferula sp. | reverse complement strand
GTTCGTTTCAATGTCCTCTTTTATCCAGATCCCCGAAGACGCACCCTTTTCCACCGAGCAGCGTGTCTGGCTCGGTCAATTCCTCTCCAATCTGCTGACGGGAGCCGCCGCCGCGCCCCAGCCTGCGGGCCCGGCCGTGCCGGTGACGATCCTGTGGGGCTCGCAGACCGGCAATGCCGAGGGGCTGGCGAAGAAATTCGTCAAAACGCTCAAGAAGGGCAATTTCGAGCCGGAGGTCTTCGATATGGGGGCCTACGACCGGGCGCGCCTCCCGCAGGAAAAGAACCTGCTGGTCATCACCTCCACCTATGGCGACGGCGAACCGCCGGACAATGCCGCGGAGCTCTACCACTGGATCCTCGGCGAGGGTGCCCCGCGGCTGGAGGGCGTGAATTTCTCCGTGCTGGCGCTGGGCGACACGAACTACCCGGATTTCTGCAAGTGCGGCATCGACTTCGATACCCGGCTCGAGCAGCTCGGGGCGTCCCGCCTCTTCCCGCGCATCGATAGCGACGTCGATTACGACGGCCCCTTCAAGCAGTGGTCGGAGGGCCTCCTCTCCCTGCTGGCTCCTGCGGGCGCCAGCTCCTCGAACGGTGCCGCCGCGGCGGTGGACCAGGCGGAGACGGGCTACTCGAAGAAGAACCCCTTCCCCTCCGCCATCCTCAGCAACTACAACCTGAACGGCCCCGGCGAAAAGCAGACCCACCATGTGGCGCTTTCCCTGGAAGGATCGGGCCTGGACTACGAGGTCGGCGATGCCCTGGGCGTTTATCCGCAGAATCCGCCGGAGGTGGTGGACGAGCTGATGGCGGCGCTGCCCTTCGGCACGAATGTCACCGTGCCGCTCCCGGACGGCGGCGAGGCCCCGCTGCGCGAGGCCCTCATTTCCGCCTACGACATCGGCAATCTCAACAAATCCATCATCCAGAAGTGGCAGGCCCGCAGCGGCTCCCCCTTCCTCCGCGCGCTGGTGCAGGCGGATGACAAGAAGGCGTGGGACGACTTCTGCTGGGGCCGCGATCTCATCGACCTGGTGATCGATCACCCCGCCGATTTCACGGATGCGGAGGACTTCGTGGGCACGCTCAAGAAGCTGCAGCCGCGCCTCTACTCGATCGCCTCCAGCCCGAAGGCCCATCCCGGCGAGGTCCACCTGTGCGTGGGGATCGTGCGCTACAACACCTTCGGCCGGAAGCGCGGGGGCATCTGCTCCACCTTCCTCTCGGATCGCGCGGCGGGCCTGAAGCCGGGCGTCTTCGTCCACACGAACAAGGCCTTCCGCTTGCCGGAAAACGGCGACACGCCGGTGATCATGGTCGGCCCCGGGACAGGCATCGCGCCTTTCCGAGCCTTCCTGGAAGAGCGCAAGCTGACGGGCGCGAAGGGCGCGAACTGGCTGTTCTTCGGCAATCCCTATCAAGCGACGGATTTCCTCTACGCCGACGAGCTGACGGCTTTCCAAAAGGAAGGCACGCTCCAGCGCCTCGACCTGGCCTGGTCCCGCGACCAGAAGGAGAAGATCTACGTGCAGAACCTGATGCTCAAGCAAGGCGCGGAGCTCTGGAAGTGGTTCCAGGAAGGAGCCGCCTTCTATGTCTGCGGCGATGCCTCGCGCATGGCGACGGACGTGGATGCCGCGCTGCACACCATCGCGGAAGAGCACGGCGGGCTGTCGAAAGACGACGCCGCCGCCTTCGTGAACCAGTTGAAAAAGGACAAGCGCTACCTGCGGGACGTGTACTGAGGCCCGCGCTCCGCTCCCCCGGGCCGGGGGAGCCCGCCCGCCCGCCGGATTTTTTTTAAGTGCGCCTGCCGGTGCACGGAGCTATGGCGGGAGCATGCTTCTGGGCGTCAATATCGACCACGTGGCCACCCTGCGGCAGGCGCGCTACGCCCTGCTGCCGGATTCGCCGAATGCCGAGCCCTCCCCGCTGGAGGCCGCGCACGATGCCCGCCTGGGCGGGGCGGACTCGATCACGATCCACGTCCGCGCCGACCGCCGCCACATGCAGGACCGGGATGCCTACGAGATCCGCAAGCACAGCGCGCTGCCGCTGAACCTTGAAATGGGCGTCACCGCGGAGATGACCGCGCTCGCGCTGGACCTGCGCCCGGACTTCGCCTGCCTGGTGCCGGAGACGCGGGAGGAAGTGACCACCGAGGGCGGGCTGGATGTGGCCGGCCGCCTGGCCGAGGTGAAGGCCTGCGTGGAGAAGCTGCAGGACCACGGCATCCGCGTGTCCCTTTTCATCGATCCGGACCTCCACCAGATCGAGGCCGCCGCCGCCACCGGCGCGGAAATGATCGAGCTGCACACCGGCTGCTTCGCCAACGCGGTGGACGGGGCCCTGGAGCACGAGATCGCCCGCCTGATCGAGGGTGCCAAGGCCGGCCACGCCGCCCGGATCCAGGTGAATGCCGGCCACGGGATCAATTACGACAACCTCCGCCGCCTCTTCCCCGTGCCGCACCTGGCGGAGCTGAATATCGGCCACAGCATCGTCTCCCGCGCGCTGCGCGTCGGCTTCACCAATGCGGTGGCGGAAATGAAGGGCCTCATGGCCGCCTACCCGGAAGCATGAAGATCCACGGCATCGGCATCGACGTCGTGGAGGTCGAGCGCATCGGCTCCTCCATGGCGGAATTCGGCGAGCGCTTTTCCAACCGGATCTTCACCGCCGGGGAACGTGCCTATTGCGAAGCGCAGAAGCGCCCGGAGATCCACTTCGCCGCCCGCTTCGCCGCGAAGGAAGCCATCGCGAAGGCCTTCGGCACGGGCATCGGGAAGGAACTCGGCTGGCTGGACATGGAAATCGTCCGCAAGGAAAGCGGCGAGCCCCTGCTGATCCTCAGCGGCACCGGCAAGGCCTTCGCCGAAGCCAGGGGCATCGCCGAAGTGAAGATCAGCCTGACCCACGCGCGGCACTACGCCGCCGCGAATGCCGTGGCCCTGGGGGAGTGAGCGGGTGAAAATCGACTGGCGGATAGTGGAAGACCAGATTGCCGGAACGTGTGGGACGGACCGCGGACTGAAACGTCGCGGGAATCCCCGATGGCAGCCTCTCACGGCAACAAGGTCACGTGATCGATCAGCCTCACCTCGCCGTAGAATACGGCCGCGGCCAGCACGGCGGGCTTCTTGATGTGTCCCACCGGCTGCAGCGTCTCCGCATCCACGAGCTCCAGGTAATCGATCTTTAGAAACGGCGAGTCCTCCAGGTGCTTCCGCGCGGCGGCCAGGTAGGGGGCGGCGGCGCGTTCGCCGTATTGCAGCAGGGAGCGCGCGCCCTCCAGCGCGCGGCGGATCCGCGGGGCATCGGCGCGGTGCTCCGGGGCCAGGCGGACATTGCGGGAAGACATCGCCAGGCCGTCCGGCTCCCGGATCGTGGGGTGGCCGGTGATTTCCACCGGCACGTCCAGATCCCGCACCATGCGGCGCAGGATGGCGAGCTGCTGCACGTCCTTTTCCCCGAAGACGGCGGCCTCCGGCTGGAAGAGGAGGAAGAGCTTCAGCACCACGGTGCAGACGCCATCGAAGTGCCCCGGCCGCGCGGCTCCGCAGAGGTGGCGGGAGAGCAGATCCTCCGTGACGGTGATCGAGCGATCCGGGAAATACATCGAGCCCGCCGCCGGGGTGAAGGCGAGATCCACGCCCGCGGCCCGGCATTGCGCCAGATCCTCCTCCAGCGGCTGCGGGTAGGCGGCCAGATCCCCCGGGCGGTCGAACTGGATCGGATTCACGAAAATCGACACGGCCACGGTGCCGCCGGCCCCCGCGATTTCCCGGGCCCGGCGGACGAGCGCCAGGTGGCCCGCATGCAGGGCACCCATGGTGGGCACCAGCACCAGCGGGCGGGGCAGGGCGGCGATTTCGCGGCGGAGCTCCGCGGGAGAGGTGGTGACGCGCATGGCGGGCCCGAACATCACGCCCCGAAGCCCCCGGCGCAAGGGCCGGGGCGGAAAAGCGACGCGGTACGGAGCGCCCGGGCCGGTGGAAAACGAGCTGGCCGCCAGGGTGGCACGGGGGCGCCTTGGCCGTAGGCACCGCGCTCCCCTCCCTGTCCCGAAGGGCACCACGCATCCTCTCCCCGCCCCGAAGGGCACCGCGCATCCGCCACCGCCCCGAAGGGGCATTGCAACAGAGCCCGGGGTTGGCCGACGCAGGAGGCCTACCCCGGGTTGCGGCCGGAGGAGGAGCCATCCCCGAAGGGGATGTGGACGGGAGGGTTCGCGGAATGGTGCGCCGCTGCCGCGGAATGCCGCACGCCCCCCTCCACAACACCTTCGGCGTTGGGTCCCCTACGCCGGGGATCCCGGGGTAGCTCGTGCCTCGCAACCCCGGGCTTTGTTGCGATGCCCCTTCGGGACATTCCGATCCCTTTCGCTTCCGCCCTTCGGGACTTTCCGCTCGCTTCCGCCACCGCCCCGCACGGCCCGCCCGTTCCGGGCTCTGCCTTTCCAATTCTCACTATTCACGATTCATTGTTCATTTCCCCCGCCCTCCGGGCGGGCCCGGATGGGGCGTTGACGCTCTCGCTTTTTCGGTTCAACGTGCCGCCCGATCCCAAGGGGAACCCCACTCATTCATTTCATGACCATCATCCGCCGAATCACCGCCCTCGTTTGTGCCCTTGCCCTGAGCGGCGCGGCCGCGGCCCAGGAAGGCAAGCTCAAGATCGCCACGGTCGATATGCAGCAGCTCTTCAAGGAGTACCACCGCACCAACGAGGCGCAGAAGGAAATCAACGTCGAGCGGGCGAAGATCCAGAAGGACAACAACGAGCGCCTGGGCCGCATCCGCGAGCTGGACACGGAGCTCCAGAACATGCGCAAGCAGCTCGAGGACCCCTCGATCGCCGAGGCGAAGAAGCAGACCGTCTTCAACGAGTGGAACGTGAAGCAGGGAGAGGGCATCGCCCTGGACCGCGAGCGCCGCGAATTCCTCCAGCGCCGCAATTCCCTGCTGAACGAGAAGATGGTGGCCCGCATGAAGGGCATCCTCGAAGAAATCCGCAAGCTGGTGGAAGAGAAGGCCAAGGCCGAGGACTTCGACTACGTTTTCGACAAATCCGGCCTCTCCACCTCCCAGGTGCCTTTCTTCCTCTACACGAAGGACGCCACGGACATCACCGCCGTGCTGCTGAAGGAGCTGAACAAGGACGCGCCGAAGGAGAGCACGCCTTCCGAGCCCGCGCCGGAAATCCCCGCGACCGCTCCCGGCACCGGCGCCGGCGAGTGATCGGGACCCTCTGATCCCTCTTTCTTCCCCGCCGCAAAGCACGCGCGTGGCCCTGACCCTTTCCGAGCTCGCCCGGCTGGTCGATGGAGACATCGTCCGGGGCGGGCTCGATCTTTCGGTGGATGGCATCGCCTCGCTCGACGAGGCCGGGCCCTCCGAACTCTCCTTCCTGGGGAATGAGAAATACCGCAGCCAGTATCTGGCCACGCGTGCCGGCGCGGTGATCGTGCCGCGCGGGCTGAGCGAGGGGCCGGAAGGCTGCGCGCTCATCGCCGCGGACAATCCCTCGCTGGCCTTCGGCCTGGCGGTGAAGCACTTCGTCGCCGCCCGGGCCCGCGTTTTCTCGCCGGGGATGCATCCGCGCGCCTGTGTGGATGACTCCGCGCGGCTCGATCCCGCGCAGGTCCGCATCCACGCCGGGGCGGTGGTGATGGCCGGTGCCGAGATCGGTGCGGGCACGGAAATCGGCCCGAATTGCGTGATCGGCGAAGGCGTCCGCATCGGCCGGGATTGCCTGTTTTACGGCAACGTGACGGTGCGCGAGCACTGCCTGATCGGGGACCGCGTGATCCTCCAGCCCGGCGCGGTCATCGGCTCGGATGGCTACGGCTACGAGCTCGCGGAAGGCCGCCACGTGAAGGTCGATCAGGTCGGGATCGTCGAGATCCAGGACGACGTGGAGATCGGCGCGAATACCACCATCGACCGCGCCCGCTTCGGCCGCACCGTCATCGGGGAGGGCAGCAAGATCGATAATCTCGTGCAGATCGCGCACAACGTGCAGATCGGGAAGCACTGCCTGGTCGTCTCCCAGACCGGGATCGCCGGCAGCGCGCGGCTCGGGGATTACGTCGTCGCCGCCGCCCAGGCCGGCGTGGCGGGCCACGTGAAGATCGGCGCGAAGGCCGTCCTCGCCGGGCGTGCCGGAGTGACCACCGACATCGAAGGCGGGAAGACCTACAGCGGCCACCCCGCCCGCCCCTACATGGAGGAACAACGCTCCCGCGCGCTGGTCCGGAATCTCCCGAAACTCGCCGAACGGATCAAGGCGCTGGAGAAGGGTGGGGAGTGAGGAATGAATAGTGAAAAATGAATAGTGAAAATTGGAAAGGCAAATGACGGAACGTGTGTGTTTCCGTGAGGCGGGGGCGGGAGTAATTGGCATGAATGCCCCGAAGGGGCATCGTAACAAAGCCCGGGGTTGGCCGACGGAGGAGGCCTACCCCGCGGTTACGACCGGAGGAGAGCCTTCCCCGAAGGGGATGTGGACCGGCGCGTACGCGGGACGATCCGCCGCGGTCGCGGAATGCCGGACGTCCCCCTCCGCAACACCTTCGGTGTTGGTCTCCCTTCGCCGGGGATCCCGGGGTAGCTCGTGCCTCGCAACCCCGGGCTCTGCTACGATGTCCCTTCAGGACATTCCGTTCGCCTCGCCCTCCGGTAACGTACACGTTCTGTCATTCTCCTTTCCAATAATCACTAATCAATTTTCATTATTCATTCTCCACCTCCCCGCCCGGAGGACCGCCGGAGACGAAGTAGGGGTGATGGCCCGCGAGATCAATCAACGGTTCCTCAGAAGCTCGGACCACTTCGAGGGGTCTGAATGCAGATGAACGATGAAGGCGACATCGATCGTCTCTTCCTTGATCCGGTAGAAGATCCCATAAGGGAACCGGCTCATGAGGAAGCGCCGGTAACCGTCGGGGAAGCTGCGGAATCCCTCGGGATGGGTGGCGATGAGACCAGCAGCGACCCAGAATGCTTCCACGAACTCGAAGCCCAGACCTTCGGATTGGTCCTCGTAATAGGAGGCGATTTCCAGGAGCTCGTCCCGGGCTTCGGCGATGACCCGGAAAGTCATCGCCGCTTCAAAAGAGCCGCCCTCACTTGCTCGACTGCTTCCGCAACGGGAACGGATGTCGTCTCGCCCCGATCCAAGGCTTCACAACGGGACCGGGCAACGGCCAATGCCGCCTTGTCCCATTTAGCCGAGGTCTCGTCTTCGAGACTCGCTTGAAGCCTGTCGGCGAGACGGGCTCTCGCCAAGGGCGTTAGCTTCAGCGCTTCCTGTTCCAAGGTGAGGGCGTCCATTTCCGGCGGGAACCTAGCACGCCATGCATCGATGGGAAAGCCCGAAGGCAAGCGTGGCCGCCGCCCCGGAGGCGCAGAGGAGGCCATCCGGAGCGGGACCGCGGAAGATCCCCGTGCTCCCCTCCCTGCCCCGAAGGGGCATCGTAACAAAGCCCGGGGTTGGCCGACGGAGGAGGCCTACCCCGCGGTTACGACCGGAGGAGAGCCTTCCCCGAAGGGGATGTGGACCGGCGCGTACGCGGGACGATCCGCCGCGGTCGCGGAATGCCGGACGTCCCCCTCCGCAACACCTTCGGTGTTGGTCTCCCTTCGCCGGGGATCCCGGGGTAGCTCGTGCCTCGCAACCCCGGGCTCTGTTACGATGTCCCTTCGGGACATTCCGTTCGCCCTCGCCCTGAGGGGCGTGAATCGGTCGAGAGCTTGTCCGCTATTTCCAGATCTCTTGGAAAATATATCGTAGTTGATCCCTCCATGGCAGGAACGGCAATTCGAGCTGAATCAAGAATAGGGCAAAGTGCAGGGTCATCAAAACGAATACGGCATCGACGATGGTTAGCACGATCACGCCAGCCCTCCTATTCTTCCAAAGCACAGTCAACAATCCGGAGAAAAGAACCAAGCAGGAGAAAAACAGCGGCCCGGAAAAAGCCAGATATTGGATTGGGCGAGTCAGCAAACTCAAGCGCCATAGATCATCTTGAATGAGATGCCACCGCTTTTCCGCCGCGTAAGACAACCAGACCATCGACACGAAGAGGAACACATGCAGCGCGCCGAGGATGAGGATGGATCGGTTGGCCTTCATGCCGAAATCACCTCCCGCTTCTCCGCGCCAGCGCCCGCCCGGTCGGTGACTCCTTGATCTTCGCCACGTCTCCCGGCGGGCCTTCGGCGACGAGCCTCCCGCCTTCCCTACCACCGCCGGGGCCGAGGTCGATCACCCAGTCCGCGGCGGAGATGACGTCGAGCTGGTGCTCCACGACCAGCACGCTGTGGCCGGCCTCGCGGAGGCCGCGGAAGGCGCGGAGCAGGCGCTCCACGTCGCCGAAGTGCAGGCCGGTGGTCGGCTCGTCGAAGAAGTAGAGCGTGTGCGGCGCGGCGGGCTTGGAGAGCTCCACCGCCAGCTTCAGGCGCTGCGCCTCCCCGCCGGAGAGGGTATTCGCCGCCTGGCCCAGCCGCAGGTAGCCCAGGCCCAGCTCGCCCAGCACTTCCAGCACCCGTTTCAGCTTCGGCACCGCCGCGAAGGCCCCGAGCGCTTCCGCGGCGGTCAGCTCCAGCGCGTCGGCGATGCTCATGCCCTTGAAGCGCACCTCCAGCGTCTCCCGGTTGAAGCGCTTCCCGCCGCAGGAGCGGCAGGTGATCCACGCGTCCGGCAGGAAGTTCATCTCGATCCTCAGCCGCCCCGCGCCCTCGCAATTCTCGCAGCGTCCGCCGTGGGTATTGAAGGAAAAGCGGCCCGCGCCGTAGCCGCGCTGGCGGGACATCGGCAGCTTGGAGAAGAGATCGCGGATGTTGTCGAACATCCCGGTAAAGGTCGCCGGGTTCGAGCGCGGGCTGCGGCCGATCGGCGATTGGTCCACGGCCACCACCTTGCCCAGGGCTTCCATGCCCTCGATCGCGCGATGTTTCCCGGGCGGATCGCCGCTGCCGTTGAAGTGCCGCTTCAGCGCGCGCAGCAGCACGTCATCCGCCAGCGTGGACTTGCCGCTGCCGCTGGGGCCGCTGATGCAGACGATGCCGCCGAGCGGGATCCTCACATCCACGTTTTGTAAATTGTGCTCGTTCGCCCCACGGATGAAAAGCGCATCCCCCAGCAGGGGAAAGGCCGTGGCGCGCGTCATCGGCGGCACCGGCGTCTCCAGCCAGTTGCGGGTGGGCGAGTCCGCGGGGAAATCCTCCGGCCGCGCGCTGGCGAGGAGCGCGCCGCCTTCCTTGCCCGCGCCGGGGCCCAGCTCGATCATCCAATCCGCCGCGCGGATCATCTCCTCATCGTGCTCCACCACCACGATGGTATTGCCGCGGTCGCGCAGGCGCTTCAGCGCGGAGATCAGCTTGCCGGTGTCCTCCGCGTGCAGGCCGATGCTCGGCTCGTCCAGCACGTAGAGCACGCCGGTGAGGCCGCTGCCGAGCTGGGTGGCCAGGCGGATGCGCTGGGCCTCCCCGCCGGAGAGCGTGGCGCTGGAGCGGTCCAGCCCCAGGTAGCCGAGCCCGACTTCCTGCAGGAAGCCCAGCCGCTCCGCCACGCCGCCCGCGAGCTGCCCGCAGACCTCGGCGCGATCCTCCGGCAGCTTCAGGTCCGCCAGCCAGGCGTCCGCCTCTTCCACCGGCAGGGAGCAGAAATCCTGGATGCCCAGCCATTTCCCGCCCGCGCCCTGGATGCGCACCGCCAGGATCTCCGGGCGCAGCCGCCGGCCCTGGCAGGCGCGGCAGGGGCGCTCCGCCATCACCCGGGCCAGGCGGCGGCGCACGGCCTCGCTGCTCGCCTCGCGCAGCTTCCGCTCCGCCTCCGTGCAGAGGCCCTCGTAGCGCTTGATCTGTTTCTTCTTCTCCGCGCCGATCTTCCAGCCGGTGTCCAGATCCCCGCCCTGGAAGAGCAGCTTTCTCCCCTGCTCCGGCAGCTCGCGGAAGAGCGCATCCTCGCCGAGGCCGTGCATCCGCAGGATCGCCGCGGCTTCCTTGGCGAAGGCCTTGCCGCGCTGCGCGCCGGGCTTCCACCAGCCCTTCATGCCGCCCTTTGCCAGCGGTTCCGCGGGATCGCCCAGCAGCAGGTCCGGATCGCAAAAGGTCTCCGTGCCCAGGCCCTCGCAGGAGGGGCAGGCACCGAGGTGGGAATTGAAGGAAAAATGCCGCGGCGTCAGCTCGCCGATCATGAAGCCGGTCTTCGGATTCCGGTAGCTGGTCTGGAAGGAAAGCTCGCGCCATTCCTGCTCCTCCGCGCCCTGCACCAGCGCGCGCGCCTCCGTACCGCAGATCCGCAGGGCGGTCTCCACCGAGTCCGCCAGCCGCGCCTCGCCGCCGGGGCGGACCACCAGGCGGTCCACCACCACTTCCACGGACTTCGCGCGCTCCGGCCACGCCTTCAGCGCCTCCTCCAGCTCCAGCAGTTCGCCCTCCACGCGGATGCGGATGAAGCCCTGCCGCCGCAGGTCCCCCACCAGGCGCTCCGGCTCCCGCGCCTCCTCCTCCGGCACCGGGGCCAGCAGGATCACGCGCGTGCCCTCGGCCATGGCGGAAAGGGCCGTGACGATATCGCCCGCGCCCATCCGCTCCAGCTTCTCGCCGCTCGCGGGATCGTGCGGCACCCCGGCCGCCGCCCATAGCACCCGCAGGTGCTCGTGGATCTCCGTGACCGTGGCCACCGTGGAGCGCGGGTTCAGCCCGCCGCCGCGCTGCTCGATCGCGATCGCCGGGCTCAGGCCCTCGATCGAATCGACATCCGGCTTCTCAAGCTGGTCGAGGAATTGCCGCGCGTAGGCGGAAAGCGATTCGACGAAGCGCCGCTGCCCCTCCGCGAAAAGCGTGTGGAAGGCCAGCGAGGATTTCCCGCTGCCGCTGGGCCCCGTGACCACCACCAGCTTCCCGCGCGGGATGTCCACGTCGATCCCCCGCAGATTGTGCTGCCTTGCTCCCCGGATGCGGATGCTGTCCACGCGGAGAGGTTCAAATGAATAGTGGGAAATGGATAGCGAATATTGATCGTGAAGATCGGATGGACGAGCCGGAGCGTGGCTCGCGACCGTCCCCTGCCGGACCGGAAGGCTCGGACGGCCTCCGGGCTTTTCATTGGAGGTCCTTGTACACCTTCGTAGTCCAGATGATGTCGCAGCCCGGACATGCGAATGAAACCGGTCCGCCATCCCGCGGCATGGCGCGCAGCATCGCCCCGCATTTTTGACAGCGCCAGCGGCGGAAGCGGATCCGCTGCAGCGTGAAGCCGACCATGAAGAAACCGAGGGCGGGAATGAAGAGGAGCGGCAGGTTCCAAATCCCTCCGACGAGGAGGAGTCCGGCGAAAGGCAGGCCCGTCATCCAGTCCTCCCGCTCCGCCTTGCGGCGCCATCCGGTCGCCAAGAGTTTCCCGTGCATCGCGGACGGTTTAGCCAAGGACGGAGCCGGGGGCAAGATGAGGATCGGAGGGCGGGTCGTGCGGCGCAGCCGCACCTTGGCCAGCTGCCGCTTTCGGCGAGGCCAGCCTGCTGGCCGGGAAGAGACGGGAGCTGCTCAAGCAAACTCCCGATCCACCGCGGAGCAGCAGAGATCGCGGAGGAACGCAAAGAAGCCATCTGCAAAATCCGAGCTCCGCGGGCTCCGCGGCCTGGCGGTTCCTACACGGCGGCAAGGCCCCGCATCAGGCTGCCTTTCCCATTTTCACTATCCACTCTTCATTCTTCATTCCCTCCCC
>CAMPGU010000118.1 GCA_946885645.1 uncultured Haloferula sp. | reverse complement strand
CGGAAGCGGAGCAACGCCTGGCCGCGGCGGAAGAGCAGGGCGTGCTGCTGGAGGCGGATTTCCCCGGCGGCTGGTGGCCCGATCCCGCACGGCAGGAGCGGAACCGCCCGGTATTGTTAGAGCTGGCCGCGCAAGCGCCGCGCCTGCTGGCGGAGGCCGATGAGATCGGCTTTTCGGAAGAAGGCACCGCGCTCGGGCGGCAGATCCTCGGGGTGCTCGCGGAGGCCGCGGCGAAGGACGGCTTTTACCCGCAATCCGCCGCCGCGCGGGAGGTGATGCGGCTTTTCATGCACCGGGAGGAGAGCGGGGGGGGACTGATGATCGGGACGCTGATCCCCGCGCCCGAAACCGATCCGATGTCCCCCGGCTATCCGCGCCTGCGCGAGCTCAATGGCGGCGGCATCTGGCTCAGCGGCTGGAGCCTCTTCAAGCCCGCCATCTCCGGGCTGGTGAAGGACGACATGGCGAGAATGCTGCTGCCGATGGGCGTGCTCCTGCTCGGCATGATGGCGGTCATTTTCCGGCGCTTCCGGGATGTCGGCTTCGCGCTCTTCGCCATGTTGGTCAGCAGCGTCTGCCTGCTGGCGCTCATGCGCGCCTTCGGCCTGAAATGGAACTTCGTGAACCTGATGGCCACGCCGCTGCTGCTCGGCACCGGCATCGACTACGCCATCCACGTGACCCTCACACTCAAGCGCACCGGCATGTGCTTCAAGGAGCTCTGGAACGGCACCGGCAAGGCCCTGCTCTTCTGCGGCGCCTCGAACGTGATCGGCTTCGGCTCGCTGTGCTTTTCATCCAGCGACGCGCTGGTGAGCCTCGGGCAAGTCGCGGTGATCGGGATCCTGCTGAGCATGACGGTTTCGATCTTCCTGCTGCCGGGCTGGCACGCGCGGGGGCGGTGAGGAGGGCAAAGCGGCGCGATCCGCCCGCCTTCCGTTCCTCCCGGAGATTTGGGATGCGCGAATTCCGGCGTGTATAATGCCCGCGCAAATGTCATATACAATTGAATCAGATAGGCATAGAAGGCGGGAGCCAATGAAAAACCCGCTGAAGAGCTCCCTCCTCGGCCTCGCGCTGCTCCGCCGCCGCCGGCACGCGTGAGCTGAGAGATGGTCCCGCCGGAACGCTTTCACCGGCCGCGCGATTCCGCGCGCGCCGGGAGTCTTGGTCAGGGCACCGTGATCGGCATCCTGTTGAGCAAGACCGTGTTCGATCTTCCTGCTGCCGGGGTAGCATGCGAGGGGCCGGAACGCGGGTTCCGAAGGAAGAAGGATGCCAAAGGGGAAAATACAGGCATCCAAGAAATTTCCTTTATAGTAGCAGCCAGTTTGTTCGACTGGGGCTGCTTTGTCATGGTGATCGAATGAAACTTACTCAATTTGGCTTTTCCAAGCTGCGCTGGCTTTCGAGGAATCCCGCCTTCCAAGCGGCACCGGTAAGGGTTTCGTTCAGGGTTCTCTCTTGGGAGGTTCTCAGGCTGTTGAACCGTTCAATCCGCACCAACTTCGACGGGGATCACGGCATCATCCTGCAACCCAACGAAGGGATTTCCCGCCTCACCTACTACTTCGGGCATAGCGAGCCGGAGACCTTTGCCTTCATGGATGCCTATTTGAAAAATGGCATGTGTGTGATCGATGTAGGGGCCAATGTCGGACTCAATGCCATCTATGCGGCGCGCAGGGTCGGTTCTACCGGAAAAGTAATTGCGATAGAACCGGATCCCTCGAATTTCGAGCGGATAAGGCAGAATATCGGTGATGCCAGATTTCCCCAGCTCGATCTTATCGAGGCGGCGTGCGGTGCGGAAGAGGGTGGAAAGGTGATTGTCCACGCTAACGAGCAAGATAGCTCTAGGACTTTCGTATCGATGGCGGAAGACGGCGGGGGAGTGCCGGTCGTTTCTATCGATCGCATCGTCGCCGAGCGGGCGCTCGGGTCGGTTGATTTTCTCAAGATCGACGTGGAGGGTTTCGAGGGCCACGTGATCAAGGGGGCATTGGAGACGATCCGGAGCCATAAGGTAAAGGTGATCCTCATGGAATTGGATGGAAATCTCCTCAAGCGGGAGGGCACATCGGTGGAAGAGGTTGTCTCGGAAATCGAAAAGGCCGGCTATAAAATCGCAGGCTGGGATTTCGCCGCTTCCAGCTTCCGGAGTGCGGACACCCTTGACCACAACACCTTCTTTGTCCTTCCCTCTCTGCTGGCGTAGCAGATGGCAAAGAGAAAGATCCGGAGCTCCCGCGGGAGCTCCGTGGTTGCGGGAATCCTACGAAACCTCCGCCATCCGGACCGCCGGGACCGTCTTCTCCGGCTTCGCCATCACTTCCGGCAGCGCCTCCACCGGCCGGATGAACATCGTCTCGGCTTCCAGCTTGAGCCACACCTTCATGCCTTTGAAAAGGTGGCGCACGGCCTTGAGGTTCGGCTCGTAGGGCACGCGGACCAGGTGGCGGTGCATCAGGTTGTTCTTCCCGTAGGTGCCGACCGTCAGGCGCTTGCGGGCGATGGTTTCCAGCCGCCGGTTGTAGAAGGACATGAAGCGGGCGAAGATCGCGCCGCCCGCGCCGTTGTAGGGCATGGTGGAGTACTCCTTGTCCGCATCCGCATACACCGCGCGCACCGGGCCGATGAAATAGGCCGCGATGTCCATCAGGAAAGCGGCGTGCATCAGGTCGGCATCGCCGAGGTACTGGTACTTGTTCCGGTAGAGCCCGTGGAACCAGCGGAAGTAGGACTGCGGGTAGATCTCGTTGTGATGAGCCAGCGCCATCTTCACGCACTCCCCGCGCAAGGATTTCAGGATCAGCTTGTGCGCGCAGTAGGTCGCGTGCGCGCAGTAGTCCAGGCCCTGCGAATAGAGCGGATCCATGAAACCCGCGGCATCCCCGGCCAGGATCCAGCCGTCCCCGCAGACCTCCGTGGAGTAGTAGGGGAGGTGCTTGTAAATGCGCGCGTCGTTTTCCACCGGCACCGCATCCTCGAACATCAGCTTGCCGATCGGCTGCGCGATCAGGTGTTCCTTCACCCGCGCGCCGATGGAGCCCTCGCCCGGCGGTGTGAAAAGCCGCTCGTCCCAGGTGACCCCGGCCGAGAAATCGCCGTTGGAAAGCGGGATGATCCAGGACCACCAACCGCGGCCCATCAGGTGATTGGTCGCGCTTGCTCGCGCCACCGAAGGCCCGTCCTTCAGGCACGGTGCCATCACCCGCGCCTCGTGGCAATCGAGCGTGCGGACATTGCTGAAGCGCACCCACATCGAGTGCACCGGGTGATCCTCCAGCTTCCGCCAGGTCCCGCGCTGGCGGGCCACCAGGGAAGCCTTCCCCGAGCAGTCCGCCACCCAGCCCGCGGTGATCGTGCTCGTCTCGCCCGCGTGCTTCAGGACGATCACGTTTTTCCCCGCGCCGTTCAGCTCGAAGGATTTGATCGTTGCCGGGCGCAGGACCTCGCAGCCCTCCTTCGCGGCCATCTCTAACAAATGCTGGTCGAGCTTCGACCGGTCGAGCTGGTAGGTCGGGAAGCGCGCCTGCGAGTTCGGCCCGATTTCCGAGCAGCAGTTCGGGCAATCGTTCTCCGGCGTGGTGAACCACATCCGCAGCCCGTGCTTCTGGAAATGCTCGCAGGCCAGGTAGTGGGAGAGCCCCAGCACGCGGGTCAGGAAGCAGCCCGCCACCTCGGAGGTCGATTCCCCCACCTTCCGGTCGAAGGCTTCGGACTTCTCGACGATGAGCACCCGCGTCTCCGGCCGAGCCCGCTTCAGCAGCAGGCCCAGCGAGGAACCGGAAAAGGCCCCGCCGAAGATGACGACATCATAGGCAGCGGCAGGCGTGGAGATATCGGGGGCTTGGCTGACCATGAGTAGAAGCGCCTCTGTCCGAAGCGCCGCGATCCTAGCCGCGATACCGCGGATCGGCAATCTGTCAAAATGCGGATTCTCCGGTGGCCGCAGGCGGCTCCTCGCGGGCGAAGGGCCGGCGATACCAGGCCCAGCCCTTGCGGATCAGGCCGAGCACCTCTTCCAGCACCAGATAGGCGGCGGGGATGAGGTAGAGCGTGATGGCGGTGGCGAAAAGCAGGCCGAACCCCAGCGACACCGCCATGGGGACCAGCATCTGGTTCTGGATGGAATCGTCCAGGATCAGGGGCAGCAGCCCGGCGAAGGTGGTCAGCGAGGTCAGCAGGATCGGCCGGAAGCGCCGGGCGCCGGACTCCACCACCGCTTGATAGAGGTTTTGGCCCTCGGCCCGCCGTTGGTTGATGAAGTCCACCAGCACGATCGAGTCGTTCACCACCACGCCCGCCAGCGCCAGGATGCCGAAAATGGAGAGGAAGGATGGCGTGATGTCCCGGATCATGTGGCCGGCCAGCGCGCCGATCACCCCGAAAGGAATGGCCAGCATCACGATGAAGGGCTGGGTCATCGATTTGAACGGCACCGCCAGCAACCCGTAGAGCGCCAGGAAAAGGCCGATCGCGATGTAGATCGTCTTTTGCGTCGTCTCCTCGTGCTCCGCCACGTAGCCGTCGAAGCGCCAGGAAAGCTCCGGGTGCTGGTTGAGGAGCGCGTCCAGACGGGGGGCGATGTTCCGGGCGATGGAAACGACATTCACCGTCTCGTCCACGGGACGCGCGCGCACCTCGATCACCTGCGCTCCATCGATCCGCCGGATGTCGGAGCGGGAGGGTACGCGTGTGACATTCGCGACGGTATGGAAGGGGGCATGGCCGCCATCCGGCGTGCGGATGTGGAGCTTGTCCAGCGTGTGGAGGGATTGGCGCTGCTCCAGGGGCAGCCGGACCATCACGCGGATGTCGTCCCGGCCGCGCTGCACGCGCTGCGCCTGCTCTCCGAAAAAGGCGCTGCGGATCTGGCGCGCCAGTTCCTGCTGCGTCAGACCGAGCGCGCTGCCTTCCGGCTTGAGCGTCACGTGCAGCTCGTTCTGGCCACGCCCCACGTCCGCGGACGCGTCGGCGATGCCGGCGTAGGATTCCAGCACGGCTTCCATTTCTTCCGCCAGATCGTCCCGCAGATCCGAGGCCGGGCCGCGCAGCTCGATTTCGATGGATTCCAGATCATCCCCGCCGCCGCGGAAGCCGCCCCCGCGGTCGCTGAAGATCGCGAAGGATTGGGCATCCGGCATCTCCCCGACCAGCTCCTCCCACCGCTTCGCGATCTCCGAGTTCTTCGGCCCCGGGACGCTGCGCAGCCCCGGATCCATGATGGACATCACCACGAATCCCTGGCGGGGATCCACGCCGCCGCCGCCGCTCCACCCGCCGGTGCTGGTCAGCACGTCCTCGATCAGCGATTTTCCGGTGCCCGGGTCGGTGAATTCCTTCCGCAATTGATCCACGGCTCCCACGATCCGAATCACCCGTTCATCGGTCACTTCGAGCGCCGTGTCCCGTGGCATCCGCACTTGGGCGATGATCCGGTTCTTGTCGATTTCCGGCATGTTCGTGAAGCCGAGCCTGCCGCTGTTGAAGATGGCCAGGCTGATCATCGCCAGAGCGATGAAGCAGGCGATCGTCGCGTAGCGGTGATCCACCGCGAACTTGAGGGAGGGGTGGTAGTAGCGGTCAACGAAAGCCTCAAGCCCGTCCGCCACGCTTTTCTGAAAGCGCGAGAACCAATTGAAATGTGTCCGCCCCACCTTGATCGACTTCAGGTGGCAAGGCAGCGCCAACTTGGACTCGATCAGCGAGGCGATCAGCACGGCACCCACGATCGGCGGGATTTGGCGGGTGAAATTCCCGTAGAAGCCGTCGAAAAACATCAGCGGGACGAAAGCCACGATCGTGGTCAGCGCGCCGAAGGTCACCGGCACCGCGATCTCCTTCGTTCCCACCACCGCGGCCTCCAGCGGGTCCATGCCCGCCCTCAGCTTCGTATAGACGTTCTCCGAGGTCACGATCGCATCGTCCACCACGATGCCGATCACGATGATAAAGCCGAAGATCGTCATGATATTCGCGCTCAGGCCGAACCACGGCATCGCGATCAGGCCGCCCGCGAAGGAGACGGGAATTCCCAGTGCCACCCAGAAGGCGATGGAAGGCCGCAGGAAAAGGCCCAGCACGATCATCACGAGGATGCCCCCCTGTGCCAGGCTGGTCAAAAGCGTCCCCAGCCGCCCTTCCAGCTCCAGCGAGCTGTCGTCCCACAAGTAGAGCTCGATCCCCTCCGGGAATTTCTCCCGCTGGGCCGCCACGTAGGTTTTCACCTTGGCCGCGATGTCGAGCGCGTTCTCGTTATGGAGGCGCAGGGCCTCGACCAGCAGCGCCGGGCGGCCGTTGAAACGCAGCAGCTTCTTGTTCTCCTCGAAGCCGTCGCCCACCGTCGCCACGTCGCGCAGCAGCACTTCCGCGCCGTTCTGGCTCCGCACCACGATAGACTCGAATTGCTCCTTGTCGTAGGCTTGCCCTTTGGAGCGGATGATGATGTTGCCCTCGTCGGTCTGGATTTGGCCGGCCGGCAGGTCGATCGAGGAGCGCCGGACCGCCTCCGAGAGGTCGGAGAATCCCATCCCGTAGTCGCGGAGCCGCGCCAGATTCGCCTCGATCGCGATCTCTTGCCGGGTTTCCCCCTGCACCGCCGCCTGGGAAATGCCGGGCATCTCGATCAGATCGTCCCGGATGCGGCGCGCCGCCTTCACCAGATCGGCCTCCTCCATGTCGCCCGTCACCGCGATCTTGATGACGTCGAACCACTGCGCCGTGTCCGGTACCTGGAGCTTCGGCGGCTCGATCTCTTGCGGAAAGGTCGTGATCGCGTCCACCCGGGTCTTCACCTCCTCCAGCAGTTCCTCGGGATCGGTGTCGTCATCCGCGATGATGCGGACTTCGCCGTTGCCGGCGGAAATCCGCGACACGACTTCCTTTACCCCCGGCAGCCCCTCCAGCGAGCTCTCGATCGGGACTACCACCGCGCGCTCCACGTCCTCCGGGCTGCCGCCGCGGTATTCCACGTTCACCCGGACCTCCTTGAACTGGATGCTCGGCTGGACCTCCAGCGGCACCTTTTCCAGCGCCGTCCAGATCCCGAACAAAAGGATCCCGAACATCACGAAATTGGCCGCGATGTCGTTACGGGCAAACCAGCGGATCATGGGGCGGCTGTCTTAGGAAAGGTGAGGCGGGGCGTCGAGCAGGTTTCCGGGAGTATTCCGGCGTCCGCCTGAGAGGCAGGAATACCGCCTCCCATTCCCGATTTGTAGCGGCGCGGCCGCTTTGAGCTACGGTAGGCCTGTCGGCCGGGAGGACGGACCGGCAGATCCCGGGTGTGCTCCGTCACACCTTCTCAAACACCCCCGTCGAATCCCCGACGCGGTCGGCCCTCACGCCCATGCGGTCGAGCAGGGAGAGATACAAGTTCGTCATCGGCGTGCCCTTCGGAGCCTCGATCACCCGCCCGGGATTCAGCGTGCCGTTCCCGCGTCCGGCCAGCAGCACCGGCAGGTCGTCGTGGTTGTGGCGGTTGCCGTCCGCGATGCCGCCGCCATAGACGATCATCGAGTGGTCCAGCAGCGAGCCCTCGCCCTCCGGCGTGTCGCGCATCTTCCGCAGGAAATAGGCAAGCTGCTCCACGTAGAAGCGGTCGATCTTCCCGATGTTTTCCAGGATCTGCGGATTGCTGCGGTGGTGGGAGAGTTCGTGGTGCGCGGAGTGGACCTCGATCTCCGGGAAAGTCCGGTTCGAGCCGTCGTGTGCCAGCAGGAAGGAGGACACGCGGGTGGTGTCCGTTTGGAAGGCCAGGTGCATCAGGTCGAACATCATCCGCATGTGCTCCCCGTAGCCCTCCGGCACGCCGTTCGGGCGCTTGTCCTCGGGCACCTCCGTGCGGAACTTCTCCGCCTTCTCGATCCGCGTTTCGACATCGCGTACCGCCGTCAGGTATTCGTCCATCTTGCCGCGGTCGGTGGAGCCCAGGCGCGTCTGAAGGCGCTTCGCATCCGCCATCACGAAGTCCAGGATGCTCTTCCGGTAGGCGCGGCGGCGGGAGTCCTCCTTTTCATTCCCGGAACCGAACATCTTCTCGAAGACCAGGCGCGGGTCCCGTTCCGCCGGGGCGGGGGTGGTCTCGTTGATCCAGGAAAGGTTGAACTGATACGCGCAGGAGTAACCTGAATCGCAATTCCCCGAGCTGCGCGCCGGGTCGGTGGAAAGCTCCAGCGAGGACAGCCGCGTCTGCCGGCCCACTTGCCGCGCGGCGATCTGGTCCACCGATTCCCCCAGCTCCACGTCCGCGCCGGCCGTCTTCCGCGCCTGGCAACCGGTCAGGAAGGTCGCGTTCGCCCGCGCGTGGTCGCCCGCGCCGTCGCCATTGGCGAAGGCCTTGTCGTGGTCGAGCCCGCGGATGACCGAAAAGTGTTCCCGCAGGTCGGCTAGCGGTTCAAGGGTCTTGGAGATCGCGTAATCCTTCCCCGCGCCCTGCGGTCGCCAGAGGTCCAGGTTCACGCCGTTCGGGATGTAGATGAAGGCCATGCGGGCCGGTGCTGCCGCCGCGCCCTTCGCCGTTTGGGCGGCTGCCTGGAGCGAGGGAAAGGCCGGCACCGCCAGCGTGGCGGCGATGCTCTTGAGGAAGGTGCGTCTCGGGGTCATTGGCGTGTCGGGGCGGGTCAGGAGTCTCCGCGGCGGTATTGGAAAGGGGTAGAATCGATCACGGCCCGCAGCAGCGCGCGGGAGCTGCCGCCGGCCTTTTCCGTTTCGGATACGATCCGGTCGAGGGCGGGTTTGTCGTACCAATCGAGCCCGCGTCCCAGCGCGTAGGTCAGCAGCTTGGTGGCGACGGAGCGGTGGAAATCCTCCCGGTGATCCTGAACCAGCACTTTCCGGAGCTCGTCCACGCCGTGGAATTTCCGGCCGCCGATCAGTTCGCCGGAAGCGTCGATGGCCTTGCCGTTCTCCTGATCCCGCCAGGCGCCGGAAGCGTCGAAGTTTTCCAGCCCGAAGCCGATGGGATCCATCAGGGCGTGGCAAGAGGCGCAGGAGGGATCCTCGCGGTGTTTCTCCAGTTGTTCGCGCAGGCTGCGCTGGTCGCCGTTGTGGGAGGTCGGCTCGAGCTGCGGGATATTCGGCGGCGGCGGGGGCGGCGCGGTATCCAGCAGGTTCTCCAGCACGTATTTTCCCCGCAGGACCGGGGAAGTGCGCAGCGGGTAGGAGGTCAGCAGGTGGAAGGACCCGTGCCCCAGGATCCCGCGGCGGCGGCTGTCCTGAAGCGTCACCTTGCGGAATTCGCCGCCCTCCACGCCCGGGATCCCGTAGTGCCGGGCCAGGCTTTCGTTGATGAAGGTGAAGTCCGCATCGAGCAGCGCCGTCATCGGCAGGTCCTCGCGGAGCACGTGCTCGAAGAGCATCTCCGTCTCCCGGCGCATCAGGTTCCGCAGCTTGGGGTCGAATTTCGGGAAGACCCGCCTTCCCGGCTGGGCGGAAGGCATGTCGCGCAGCCGCAGCCATTGGCCGGTGAAATTCGAGACGAGTTGCCGCGAACGCTTGTCGAGCAGCAGGCGCTCGAGCTCCGTATCCAGGTTCTTCCGCAGTTCGCCGCGGCTGGCCAGCTCCATCAGCCGCGCGTCCGGCATGGTGCTCCAGAAAAAGTAGGACAGGCGCGTGGCCAGCGCGTGCTCGTCGATGCGGTGGATCTTCTCCGCATCGTCCGGCTCCGGTTGCGGCTCCTCGCGGAAGAGGAAGGAGGGCGAAACGAGCATCGCTTCCAGAGCCAGCCGGATGCCGTGCTCCAGGTCCTCGCCCTGCTGCTTCGCCAGCGCCACGAGCTGCAGGTAGCGCTTCACCTCGCCCTCCTGCGTGGGGCGGCGGAAGGCCCGGCGGGCAAAGCCGTTCAGGACGCGCAGCGCGTAGCCGTCGTCGCTTTCCCCCGGCTTGCGCTCGACGTAGATCTCCCGGTGGCTCTTCGGCTTCTGCGGCGGCGGGCCGTCCAGCGGGCCGGTAATCCGCAGTGCATTGACCATCAGGTTCCGATCGCGGCGGCTGCGGTCGGAATAGTTTTCGTCCCAAAAATCATTGGTGAAGGCGATGGCCACCTCCACCGGCTCATCCTTTTCGATGCGGAATTCGTGCGTGTAATCCTTCGGGTCATTCAAGGGTGCCGCGACCGCCCATTCGTGGAGCTTCTTCCCGTCGAGGCGGAACTCCATCGCCGGCGGAACCTCGGCCCCGAAGGTGCCGCTCGCCCGGACGGTGATGCGGTAGTTCCCCGGCCGCAGCGGCTTGAAAGGCGCCTTCGCCGCGCCGGCTTGGTTCAAGAAGTGACCGTCCTCCGAGCGGTGGCCGTTCCCCTTCAATTCGCGCCCCGGCAGGCGGGTTTCCGGCGGCGGCATTTTCCCCGGCTTCACCGCCTGGTCCAGGACCACGCGGGCTGCCTCCAAGTAGCGCTCCAGGTGGGCGGGGGACAGCGTGAGCACGTCGCCGATGTTGTCGAAGCCGTAGCCCGAATCGTCCGGCGGGATCAGATCCGTGACGTTCACGTTCACGCCCAGCAGGTCGCGCAGGGTATTCTGGTATTCCACCCGGTTGAGCCGGCGCAGCGTCACGCGGCCGGGATCGGGATGGGCCGGATCGACCGGGAAAACCGCGTCGTCGATCCATGCCAGGATCTTCTTGCGCTCCTCCGCCTTCGGCTGGTCCTCATCCAGCGGCGGCATCAGCTGGTGGCGCAGGTGGTCACGGATGCGCTTCCAGACCTCGCGGTTCGCCTGCATCTCGGCGATCGAGTCGAACTTATCGATCGCCAGCTCGCCCTTCTTGATGCCATCGCCGTGGCAATCGTAGCAGTAGCGCTCCATCAGCGGCAGCACCTCGCCGGTCCAGCGCGCCTCCACGCCGGGTCCCGCCCCCACTCCTTGAGCGAGAACGACCGGCACCCCGGCGGACCAGAGACCGGCGATCAGAATGGAAGAGGGAAGCCGCATGCGCGCCGCTTTTTACGGCGGAAACCGCGCCAAACTCGCAGGAAATTGAAGATTTGCGTAAGGTTTGTCTGATCCTGCTGCGTCCTCCGCATTCTCGCAGGAGGCCTTGCTCAACGATCCCTCACGGAGAGCGTTAGGAACTTCTTGGAATGGCTCGCTCCCCACGCTTCGGGGAGGCTCAGATCGAACTGACGTTCCGGATCGAATAATTCCACGGCAACAAGCTTCCCGGACTCAAAGCTAAGGGTCAGCGGATGTTGGATGTCGTGGAGGTCATCGTCGCCGATTTCCACCATCGCCGAGGTATTCTCAAGCAGGATGGACATCAGCTCCTCCGTGAAGAGATCGCCCATCGAATCGAGGGAACCAGCAGCAAGCAATTGAGGGAGCAATTCGCCGACCGGCATGGGCTTTCGTAGCATCGTGGACATGGGCGATGCGGGAGAGTCGCTAAGGCTCTACGCCGCCAGGGGCATCGCGTCGATTCTTTGCCAGGAGAACATACGTGATTCGGAGTGGCTTGATGACCGCGGTTTCCTAACATGCATCGCCATGCCGCTGCCCCCGCTTTCCGCTATCCCGCCGTGGGTGGCTTCGCTCGATGACTACGAGGCCCTCGCGGAGGAGCGCGTGGAGGCCGGGGCTTGGGCCTATCTTTCCGGCGGCGCGGCGGATGAATCGACGCTGCGGGGGAATCGCGCGGCCTTCGAGCGCTTGAAGCTGAGCCCGCGGATCTTCACGGATCTCTCCGCGGCGAGCACGGCGCTGAACCTCTTCGGCCGGGAGTACGCGCACCCCATCTTCATCGCGCCCACGGCCTTCCACCGGATCTTCCATCCGGAAGGGGAGCTGGCCACGGTGCTGGGCGCGTCCGCGATGGACACCTGCCTGACGGTGAGCACCCAAGCGAGCACCGCGGTGGAAGAGATCGCACGCGGGGCGACGGTGCCGCCGTGGTTCCAGCTCTACATCCAGCCGGACCGCGGCTTCACGGCGGAGCTGGTGAAGC
>CAMPGU010000117.1 GCA_946885645.1 uncultured Haloferula sp. | reverse complement strand
GGCGATCTCCGGACCGTGATTCCGGAAGTTGTCGCCCCTGCAGGCATGGCTAGCGGTAACCGTTACCTGCTGGCATACAACGGCAACGGCCGCGTGTTCCGGGTCACCACGCTGTTTTCCGCGAAGCCGGTCGAGGACGGCACCGCGGTCGAGGCATGGCTGCGGCAGGTCAGGATCGAAGGCGGCGCGAAAGGCGGCGGCTGGACGGCAGTGGAGATCTCAGGCGGGCCATGATCGAACTTACCCTCACCGAGTTGGCGGCATGGAGCATCGGGGGATCGATGGTCGCGGTGACGCTTTTCTCGTGGATTTCCCGGTGGTCGAATCGCAATGCCGAGCGCCGCTCGTTGCGCCGCCGCGTGTCCTGCCGTTTTTGCCTGCTCGTGATTGAAGACGAGGGAAGAAGCCCTATCTTCCATTGTCCCCACTGCGGGGCGGCGAATGAAAGGGGCCGCAACCGCAGTTTGGGATGAGGCTTGCCACCCATCCCCACAGCATCTAAGGACGCCCGGATTCCCGTTTTTCACGCCCCATCACCCATGAGCGAAAGAAGAGTCGTCATCACCGGCATCGGCTGTGTCAGCCCCCTTGGAAATGATCTGAAATCCACCTGGGAGGGCCTGAAAGCCGGTCGCAGCGGGATCGGACGGATCACCCAGCTCGATCCCGAGCCCTTCGAGTGCAAGATCGCCGGGGAGGTGAAGGACTTCTCTCCGGATCCCTATTTCAATGTTCCCAAGGATTCCCGTCGCTCCGACCGCTATGTGCAGTTCGCGGTGGCGGCCTCCAAGATGGCACTGGCAGACAGCGGCGTGGACGTGGAGAAGATCGACCGCCGCCGCTTCGGCGTGATGGTGGGCAGCGGCATCGGCGGTCTCGGCACGCTGGAGCGGGAGCACGAGGTCTGCCTCACGAAGGGCCCGAAGCGCGTCTCGCCCTTCACCATCCCGATGATGATTTCGAACATCGCGAGCGGGATCATTTCCATGGAGCACGGCCTCTATGGCCCGAACATGGTGATTGTCACTGCTTGCGCGACTTCGAACCATAACATCGGGGAAGCCTGGCGCATGATCAAATTCGGCGATGCCGATGCTTTCCTGGCGGGCGGTGCGGAATCCACCATCCTGCCAATGGGCCTCGCGGGCTTCGCGAACATGAAGGCCCTCAGCACCCGCAACGACGCGCCGGAAAAGGCCTCCCGCCCCTTCGACAAGGGCCGCGACGGCTTCGTGATGGGGGAAGGTGCCGGAGTGGTGGTCATCGAGGAGCTGGAGCACGCGAAGAAGCGCGGCGCGAAAATTTACGCGGAACTCGTCGGTTACGGCGTCAGCGCGGATGCCTACCACCTCAGCGCCCCCTCGCCCGATGGTTCGGGCCCGGCCTACGCCATCGGCATGGCGCTCAAGCACGCGAAGCTGAATCCGGAGGATGTGCAGTATCTCAACGCCCACGCCACCTCCACCGGCCTCGGCGATATTGCCGAGACGAAGGCGATCAAGCTGGCCTTCGGCGATCACGCGAATAACGGGCTGATGGTCAGCTCCACCAAGTCGATGACCGGGCACATGCTCGGAGCCGCCGGCGGGATCGAACTGGTGGCGAGCGTGATGTCCATCGTGGACAACGTGGTGCCGCCGACCATCAACGTGGAGGATCAGGATCCCGAATGTGATTTGGACGTGGTGCCGAATACGGCCCGCGAAACGAAAGTGGACGTCGCCCTAAGTAACAGCTTCGGCTTCGGCGGGCACAATGCCTCGCTGCTGGTGAAACGCTACGCCTGACGCGCCTATGGAAAGCCCCTGCCATGTTCATGCTTCGCAGGTGGCCTTCGGCGATACCGACTGCAGCGGCTGGATGCATTTCCCGAAAGTCTTTCGCCACGTGGAAGAGGCGGAGCACGCCTACCTGCAGCAGCAGGGAATCGTCATCATCGACCGGGAACTGGGCGGATGGCCGCGGGTCCATGTCTCCTGCGATTACAAGCGGCCCCTGCGCTTCGGGGACCAAATCGAAGTGCATCTCGGGATCGAGCGCGTCGGTGCAGCCTCGGTGCAATGGCTCTTCGAGGTGCTCAAGGAGGGCGAGATCTGTGCCCATGGCAAAATGACCACCGTGAGGGTGGATCACGGGGGCAAGCCTCTCGTCATGGACGGAGACACGCGGAGGAAGCTGGAGGGCTGAGACGCTGTCTCGCGCTTCCCTTTCCTGTGCAGGTGCTTCTCCATCAAGTTCGCGGAGGATGCTACCGGCTCGGTACAAACAAAAACGGACGCCTTTACGGGCGTCCGTCCTGCATGCGACTTAGGAAAACGATGGCTTCAGGCCTCCGCGGCAGCAGCGGCAGCTTCTTCAGCCCTGGCGGTCTGCGAGGGGCTGGTGTAGCGCCAGCGCACCTTGTGGCGCTTGGGAGCGGTACGGGCCTTACGGATCTTGCGTGCGGCGGGAGACTCGAATGCGCGGCGGCGGCGCATTTCCTCGAGGATGCCCTCGGTGTCCAATTTGGTCTTGAGGCGCTTCAGGGCGCGATCCACAGGCTCGCCCTTTTTCACCATTACTCCACGCATGCTACGGTCGCTCATTCGATTCGAATCTGGTTTTCCTAAAAGTCGGGGCGCGGAAGCTACGGGTGAGCCCGCCGACTGTCAATCCGGGAGTTCGCGATTTTCACCTCCCTCCGCGGGGCTTGAATGTCTGAAAATGCGGGGCAATTTCGGGCCGTGAAGCCGCGGCCCGGAGATCTTGCCCCCCTGTTTACCGCTCCCGTCACCGGCGGGGGATATGGCGAGGCCGGGTCGATCTCCCTCGCGGAACTCCGGGGCCGGCGGGTGGTGCTCGTCTTCTACCCGAGGGACGATACTCCCGGGTGCACGAGGCAGGCCTGTGCGCTGCGGGACGGCTGGAGCGAGCTGGAGGCAAAGGCCCGGATCTTCGGGGTGAGCATCGATCCGGTGAAGAGGCACCGGCGTTTCGCCGCGAAATACGAGCTTCCCTACCCGCTGATCGCCGACGAGGACCAGCGGATCGTCAATGACTACGGGGTCTGGGTGGAAAAATCGATGTACGGGAAGAAGTTCATGGGGACGGAGCGGAGCACCTTCGTCATCGGGCCGGAGGGCCGGGTGGAGGCGGTATTGGAAAAGGTTTCGCCGGACGGGCATCTGGAATTGCTCAAGCAAGCACTCGGAAATCCGGAATGAGGCATTCCCGGCGTTGTCGGCCCGGCAAGAGGCCCTTTCACCTTTCCCTTAAACCTGTTGAGCTCTCCGCCGCCAACCCCCTAGTCTCCCGCCACCGCCGCATGTCCAACTCCTCGCGCAAACCTCCTGCCCATCCCGGTGCCGCCCTGCTGGCCATCGGCGGAATGTCCCTGGTGGTGGGAGCCGTGCTCGAGGTGCGCGGATTGTCCGCGAAGTTCGACACCTTGGTCGCGGCATGGTTGTCCGGTAGCGGGCTCGGCGGCGGATTCCGCGCGCTGCCTGCTGCCGCCCCTTGGCTCTGGACCGTGCCGCTGGTTTTCGGCCTGACCGCGGCCATGCTCGTCTCCCGCAAGAATTGGCGCCGCAGCGTGCTCTGGATCACCACCCTCGTCCTTACCTTGGCGTGGATTCCCGTGCTGGCTCTGGCGGGCTACCGGGCGGCGGTCACCCTGCCGCTGGTATCGCTCCTGTGGTGCGGGCTCTGGGCGATGATCTATGCCACCCGCCATCAGGAACCCGGCGACGAATCCCTCTAGGCACGCATCCCGCATGGCACGCATCGAATATCCCGAGACCGTCAGCCGCTTGGTGGATGAGTTCCGCCGGCTTCCCGGCGTGGGGCCGCGTAGCGCGGAACGCATCGCCATTTGGCTGCTCCAGAGCGCGAAGGCGGACCCGCTTGCGCTCGCGCGGGCGCTGGAGGCGGCGAAGGAGGAGGTGCTTGCCTGCCCGACCTGCGGCTTTTTCGCCACGGCGGAACGCTGCGCCATCTGCGCCGATACCTCGCGGGAGCCGGTAATCTGCGTCGTGGAGCAGGCGACCGATGTGCTGCCTTTGGAACGTTCCGGCGTTTTCAAGGGCCGCTATCACTGCCTGGGGGGAAAGCTTTCGCCGCTCGACAACGTGACTCCCGATGATTTGCGGATCGGATCCCTTTTGGCGCGGATAGAAACGGAGGGCGTCCCGGAGGTCATCCTTGCCGCCGGTTCCGATGTGGAAGGGGAGGCGACCGCGAACTACCTCGCGGGTCTCCTGCGCGGCCGCTGCCACGTCACCCGCATCGCCCAAGGGCTGCCTGCCGGCGGTGGCTTGGAACACGCCGACGCCCTCACCCTTGCCCGCGCGCTGGAAGGCAGGCGGGGCTTGTAGGACATTCCCAATTCAATCGCTCACCATGCCTCCTCCGCCCCGTAAACGCCCGGCTTTTCAAGCGAAGAAGGCCTGGAAACGATCCGGCCCGTCTCCCGGGAAGGGACAGGGTGCGTCCTTCTCCAAGCAATCCGGCCCCCGGGCTCAGAAACAGGAGCAGGGCTGGGACCAGGTCGCGGGCTGGTACGACAAGCTCGTCGGCGAACGCGGGTCCGACTACCACCGCAATGTCATCCTCCCCGCCGCGCTGCGCCTGCTTGCTCCGGCGGCGGGAGAGAAGATCCTCGACCTCTGTTGCGGCCAAGGCGTGCTGATCCCCCTCCTGCTGGAGGCGAAGGTGGGCAAAATTACGGGGGTGGATGCCAGCCCGCGGCTCATCGCCTCCGCCAAAGCCCGCTTCGAGAACGAGAAACGGGTCGAGCTGATCGTTGCCGATGCCTGTGCGCCCGGTCCGTGGACGGATGGCTCGCATGACGCCGCCGCCTGCATCATGGCGGTGCACGACGTGCCGGATCTCCCCGCGATGGCCCGCCAGACGGCCGCCGCGTTGAAGCCCGGGGGGCGTTTCGTGGCTATTTTCATGCACCCGTGCTTCCGCATTCCGCAGCAGGCGCACTGGGGCTGGGACGAGGGCCGGAAGCTTCAATACCGCCGGGTGGACCGTTACGGCGTGCCGCAGGAAATACCGATCGTCACCCATCCGGGCCAAGGAGGAGGGGAAACCACCACCTTTTATCACCGGCCGGTCGGGCAGGTGCTGACCGCATTCGGGCAGGCCGGGCTGGGGATCACCGTGTGCGAGGAGCTTTTCAGCCACCGCCGCTCCCAGCCGGGACCGCGCGCGAAGGGGGAAAACCGCGCGGTACAGGAGTTTCCCGTCTTCATGGCGATTTCTTGCGTGAAGCGGTAGGGTCCGGAAGCCCCCTTGATCGGGAATTGCGGGTTTCCTGCCCGGTGCGGCCCAATCGTGCCGCGGTCATTGACGCGGCCCGCCCCTCCCCCTAGTTTCCCGCCGACATGAGCGGCTGCCTCGGACCCCAGATGAAGATGGATCCCGGTCTGCACCAGGACAAGAAGCCTTCCTGGATCAAGGTCCGCCTGCCGAATAACCCGGTATTCTGGTCCACCAAGTCCCTCATCACGGACTTGAAGCTGGTGACCGTCTGCGAGGAGGCCCAATGCCCGAACCGCTGGGAATGCTGGGGCCAAGGCACCGCCACCTTCATGATCGCGGGTGAGAAATGCACCCGTGCCTGCGGCTTCTGCGCGGTGAAGACCGCCAAGCCCGATGCCCTCGAGGCGGACGAACCGTTCCGCGTGGCGGAGGCGACCCGCCGGATGAAGCTCCGCCATGTCGTCATCACCGCCGTCGCCCGGGATGACCTCCGGGATGGCGGCGCCGAGCATTTCCAGCAAACCATCGAAGCGGTGCGGGCCATGAATCCGGGCATCGTGATCGAGGTGCTGGTACCGGATTTCAACGATCGTGACTGGGCGCTGGAGATGGTGATGGAAGCGCGGCCGCACATCTTCAACCACAACCTCGAAACGGTGGAACGGCTCACCCCGCTGGTCCGCTCCCGCGCAAAGTACCACCGCAGCCTGGCCGTGCTGAAGAAGGCGAAGGCAATGGTGAACGGCAAGGTCGCCACCAAGAGCGGCATCATGCTCGGCCTCGGGGAACAGCGCGACGAGATCCTGCGGGCGATGGACGATCTGCTCCAGGCCGATGTCACCGTTCTCACCATGGGCCAGTACCTGCGCCCGACGCCGCGGCATCTGCCGGTGGTCGAATATGTGGAGCCCGCTGTTTTCGACGAGCTCAAGCAGATCGCCCTCGCGAAAGGTTTCCGCCATGTCGCCAGCGGTCCGCTGGTCCGCAGTTCCTATCACGCCGCGGACTTCCGCCCCGAACTGGATATCATGGACGAGATCGACAAGGCGGCTCCGGTGCGGGGCCTGGATCTCCAGCCGGAGGACCTGCCGATTCCTGCCGCGCGCGCCGCGCTGGTGAAGGCTTCGGTGGGTTGAGGAAGGCCTGCACTGTCGCCAAGCGCTGCCCTACTCCCGCACGCGCTCCACGTGCGCGCCCAAGGCGAGAAGCTTCTCATCGATGTGTTCATAGCCGCGGTCGATGTGATAAAGGCGGAGGATTTCGGTGGAGCCTTTCGCCGTCAGGGCGGCGAGCACCAGGGCGGCGGAGGCCCGG
Organism: uncultured Haloferula sp.; assembly: GCA_946885645.1. Next base: position 5,442 of record CAMPGU010000117.1, on the reverse strand, counting down.
AGGTCGCTGGCCATCACCGGAGCGGCGCTCAGTTTCTCCACCCCTTTGATGACGGCCTTCCCTTCGCCCACCGTGATGTCCGCGCCCATGCGTTTCAGCTCCGCGCAATACATGAAGCGCTGGGGGAAAATGGTGTCCACCACGATGCTGGTGCCGGGCGTGGTGGCGAAGAGCGCGGCCATCTGCGCCTGCATATCGGTGGGATAGCCCGGATAGGGCTCGGTCACGATCTCCGCGGACATCGGGGTATCGCCGCGGTGAACCGTGCAAGCATCGCCCACGTCGTTGAAATGCACCTGATGGCCCGCCTTTCGCAGGGTATTGGTGATCGAGGTCAGGTGCTCGTGGCGGATCCGGCGCAGCGTGACTCCTTCGCCCGCCAAGGCGGCGGCGGCCATGAAGGTTCCGGCTTCAATCCGGTCCGGAATGACGTTGTGAACGCATCCTTTCAGCTTTTCCACGCCTTCAATGGTGATCACGGGAGTGCCCGCGCCGCTGATTTTCGCGCCCATCGCGTTCAGGAAATCGGCGAGATCCACCACCTCCGGCTCGCAGGCGGCGGAGGTGATCGTGGTGATGCCTTCGGCAAGCGTCGCGGCCATCATCACGTTATCCGTTCCCAGTACGGTCGGGCCGTTGCTCCCGCAGAGATCGATCGTGGCACCCCTCAGCCCGTCGGGAGCGGAGAGGATGATATTGCCGCCCTCGATCTCGGCCTTGGCTCCCAATGCTTCCAGGCCGCGGATATGAAGGTCCACCGGCCTGTCACCAATCACGCAGCCGCCGGGCAGGGCGACGACGCAGCGGCGCTTGCGGGCCAGCAGCGGGCCCATGACGCAGACGGAGGCACGCATGCGGCGGACAATGTCGTACGGAGCGGTATCGCCGATGTCGGCCGCGGTGACCCGGACCGTGCCGGAGAAACGCTCCACGTCCGCGCCCAGCCCGGTCAGGATCTGCACCATGTAGTTCGTGTCCGACACGTCGGGGACGCGGCGGATCACGCAGTCCTCTTCCGTGAGCAGCGTGGCGGCCAGGATCGGCAGCGAGGCGTTTTTCGAGCCCGATACCGTGATCACGCCGTGAATCGGAGTGCCGCCGTGAACGATGAGCTTATCCATTGAAAACGAATTATTTAACGGGAAGATGGAAGTAACGGGTCCGGCGCGAACGATCCATGGGACATTTCTCAATGCTCACTTCATTCGCCGCGCGGTCGGGAAACGGGGAATGCCCGAGAGATCCTTGAGAGTCAAGATGTCGGTAAGCCCGGCGTCGCGGAGCAACGCTTCTACCGCGTGATCCTGGTGGATGCCGATTTCGAGGGCAAGCCATCCGCCGGACCGGAGCCGCCGCGTCGCAGCCGGCACGAAACGGCGGATCACATCCAAACCGTCCGGTCCGCCGAAGAGAGCGAGATCGGGATCGTGCGCGACTTCGCGGGACAGCGAGGCGCGATCGGTCTCCGGAACATAGGGGAGATTGGCGACGATGAGGTCGAAGGTGTCCTCGCCGAGCGCGGAGAAGAGGTCGCTTTCGACGAAATCCACGTTGGCGATTTCCAGCAGGGCGGCGTTCTCCGCCGCGAGCGAGCGCGCTTCCGCGGAGACATCGGCCAGGACCACGTGCGCGGAGGGATATTCCGCGGCCAAGGTGAGGCCCAGCACGCCGCTCCCGCAGCCCATATCCAGGATCCGCGGGTTTTCCGGCAAGTGGACGTTTTTCAGGAGCCATTCGACGAGTTCCTCGGTCTCGGGGCGGGGGATAAGCGCGCGGGAGTCGGTTTTGAAATCCCGGCGGTGGAACTGCACGCTGCCGAGAAGGTGTTGGAGCGGGATTCCCTCGCCCCGGCGTTTCAGCAGATCGCGCAAGGGAGCGAGATCGTCCTCTTCCAAAGGCTGGTCGAAGCGCAGGTACAGGTCCATGCGCGTGCACGCGAGCTGATGGGCCACCAGCATCTGCATGTTCCGCCGGGCGTCCTCGATGCCTTTCTTGCTCAGGTACGCGGTGCCTTTGTCGAGGGTCTCGAGAACGGTGGTCATTCGGGGAAGCTCAGGCGAGCGAACGGACGAAATCGGTGAAGAAGGCGGCACCCTCCCCCAGGGCGGCAATTTCGATGAACTCGTCGCAGGTGTGCGCCTGATCGATGGAGCCCGGTCCCATGCACACGGAGGGCACGCCCGCGGCGGAAAGATGCGCTGCATCCGAGAACCAAGGGGCCCCGACGGGTTTCGAGGCGGCCCGCACTTCCTGGATGCGGTGGATATACGGATGGGTGGCGGGAATTTCCATCGGCGGGTTCTCGTGCGGCCGCACGATCTCCAGCGGCAGATCCAGCCGCTGGATCGTCCGTTGCAACAGGTCGAGTGCACCGCCTGCATCCCGCAGAGCGGGCGTGATGCGGATGTCGATCTCCGCATCGGCCAAGTCGGGCACGATGTTCGGGCGCGAGCCGCTGCGGAGCACGCCGACATTGAGGGTCGAGCGGCCGAGGACCGGATGAGTGTAGGTGGCCAGTTCCGCCGAGAGCGCGCGCTCCAGGACATCGAGCGCGCGTGCCAATTTCATCGCGGCGTTCTCCCCGCGCTCCGGCTGGGAGGAGTGGGCGGCTTTCCCGGTCGCGCGAAGCGTAGCCCACAGCGAGCCCTTCGTGGTGTGGACGATATCGAGCGAGGTTGGCTCGCCGACGATGGCGAAAGCATAGTCGTGGCCGTGGTGTTTCGCGAAATCCTTCGAGCCCCATTGGCTTGATTCCTCACCCATGAAGGCAACGAAATCGACGGCGACGGGCAGGGTGGGGAGGATCTCCGCGTTCTCCTTTAGTCCCCACAGCATCGCCGCCATGGGACCCTTCGTGTCCGAGGCACCACGGCCCCACAGCTTGCCATCGCGGGTCTCCCCGCCGAATGGATCGATCGTCATGCTCCCGACGCCTACCGTGTCGAGGTGAGGGCCCAGCAAAATCCGGGGACGCTCGTCCCGCGGTGCGAAGCGGGCGATGAGGTTCGGGCGCTCCGGCTTGATCTCCTCGAGCGTGACGGTCGCTCCGAGATCTTCGAGCCAGCCCTTCAGGAAGCCGGCCAGCTCCGCTTCTCCCATCCGGCTTGTTCCCGCGGGATTGTCCGGATTGACGGAGGGAATGCGGACGAGCTGTTGGAGAAGTTCGACTGGCCCTGACACGCGTGCATTGGAGACTCCCGGCCGCGATTTCCAAAGTCCAAATGCGCGGGTCGGCCAATCTTCACGGGACTTCCGCCGTCAGCTCTCCGAAGGCGGCACCTCCACCAGCAAGGGCGAGTCCGCCAAATCCCCGGGAGACACGACCGGCTCTTTCGCCGGAAGTTTCCCGACCGAGCCGTAGCGCTGTTCGATCAAGGCCTTCACCTCCGGTGCCTCCAGCGCGTAATCGCGGAAATTCCGGGGGGCGCAGAGTTCGACACCGGCCTTTTTGAAAACTTTCCACACCAGCTCCGAGCAGTACAGCGTTTCGTCGTCCCAGCGGAAGTGGAAGTCGTAGTTCAGCCCCACCTGCTTCACACCCCACGCCCGCCCCGCTTGGATCGCAGCGGCGTCGGGGGTGGACTTCAAGCGCCGGACTTGGAAGATTCCCGGGAGGCTGCGCCTCCGGAAATCGGCAAAAGGAGTCACCTTCACCGGCTGGGAAGCCTCCAGCACCTTGAACGTGCCGTTGTCCTCAAACACCACCCCGCAGTGGGTATAGCGGGATCCCGTCGCCTCGCGGATCGCCTTTGCCTGCTCTCCGCCGGTACATTGGAAAACGACGTCTCCGGTCCGGAGCTTATAATCTCCTTTTTCCGCCGCAAAGGCCGTGGGAAGCGAGATGCTGAGGGCCGCAAGCAGTGGGAGAGCAAAGGTCCGGAAGGGCATGGGCCCTATCATAGCGTGAGAAGCCGCTCCCGGCAAATTCGGGGCCAATGTTTTTAGAAGCTTGGCGAAATTGTTAAAATGCCTTAAATGATCGCCGTGCCTGCCCGCAGATCCGCCGATTACGGCCCTTTCCTGGCGCTTGCCCTGCGCCTCGGGTTGGGGGCGTATTTTGCATGGAGCGGCTGGGTGAAGGTTTTTCAAACAGGCTTGGACGACTTCACCCGCGCGGTGGGAAACTACAAAATCGTGGTCTCGCCTTGGGATGCGGTGGTGGCCTACACCATTCCCTGGGTAGAAATGACGGTGGGTTTTTGCCTGATCGTCGGGCTTTGGAAGCGCGGGGCACTCTGGGCGCTTGCGGGGCTGGTGGGGTTTTTTGCCTTCGGCGTCGGGCAGGCTTGGGCCCGCAACCTCGATATTGCCTGCGGTTGCCTGGGTGATCCGGACGGAGCGCCCATGAACTACACCTGGAAGTTCATTGAGTTCGGCGGCTACTGGCTCGCCATCGCGCTGATCTGGCTGCTCGGCCGGAAAGGAACCGGCCATGTCTTCGGCGGCAAGCGCTTGAAGCTGCCGGGCTGAAGTTCCGGCTTCCGGAAAGCCTCATGCCGACGTTCCCAACGCCGATGTCGCACCCCCATTTTAAATTGACCGGGGCATCGCCCGCAGATGCGGGGCCTATATTCGATCTCTATAAGGAGCTCTTCCACGGCCACATCCAGCAAATCTGGGGCTGGGATGAAACTTGGCAGCGCCTTAATTTTGAAGAGGAATGGAAGATCGCGCGGACCTGGCGCATCGAGTCCCAGGATCGGCTTGCCGGCTACCTCCAACAAAAGGAAGAGAACGATTTCATCTATTTGCTCTCCATCGCGATCATTCCTGACTTCCAAGGCCGCGGGATCGGCCGCGAAATCATGCTCGGATTCAAGCGGATGGCGGAGGAGCTTGGGCAACCGCTACGGCTTTCCGTTTTCCGGACCAATCCCAGAGCGCTTTCCTTCTATCTGAACCTGGGGTTCAGGGTCGCGGAAGAGGCTCCGGAATTCCACCGCTTGGAGTGGCTGCCGGAAACGAAGGACGTGGGCTAAGGTTGGAATTGTCCCCTGTCCCCCCGGTGCTAAAACACCGGCCATGCGATACAACGAGCGACTGCAGGCTAGGATCGAAACAACGGGCTCCCGCCTCTGCGTCGGCCTGGATCCCCGGCCCGGAACCGGGGGAATCGATGCCGTGCCGGATTTCCTCAAGCGGGTGGTCGATGAAACCTGGCAGCACGCCGCGGCCTTCAAGCCGAACATTGCCTATTTCGAGGCGATGGGCCTCCGGGGCATCGGGATTCTGGAAAAGCTCCTCGAGGCGATGCCATCCGAGGTTCCGGTGATCCTCGACGCCAAGCGCAGCGACATCGGCGAAACCCAGAAATACTACGCCCACAGCTACTTCGCGCACTGGAAGGTCGATGCCGTGACGCTCAACCCTTTCCTCGGCTACGATTCGATCGAGCCGTTCCTCGATTTCATCGTCTCGCTCAAGGATTGACCCGCCAAATGG
>CAMPGU010000116.1 GCA_946885645.1 uncultured Haloferula sp. | reverse complement strand
AATCACACCCGCGCCAGAACGTCCCAACTGTCAGGCGAATACGATCACTGTACAAGCCGGAAGCGAACAGAATTACTCTTTAATCGGATTGCTCCTTAACCAGCCATCCATGCGATCCTTCAACTCATTTATTTCTATCAAGGCGATGTCATCAGCCGACCAATTCTTTGCCTTGAGGTCGTCATAAATCCACCCCATGAAATAGTTGAAGGACTCCCAAATAGAATTAGCCGCTATCTTGGAAGAACCGCCAGCTTCCTGCACAAGCCAATTGCGAACTACCCTCACGACCTTCTTCGGATCATTGGCGTGGAAGGCGCAATCGCATCCCGCTAAATCGGAGGCAGCCTTCTGAATAGTGTATTGTTCCTCTTCAAGAATTAAGACCTTTTTTGAAGCAAATTTCTTCCCTCCGAAAGCCCTTGCTCCAAGGTCATAGCCCAGCTCGAGAGGCATGTTCATCCTGTAGAATTCACCCTTTTTGGAAGCCTTGCACCGGGACAAATCATGAATGCCGAACGCAGATTCGCGAATAAGCTGAATGATCTTGTGAATCCTTTGTTCGCCGGAATTGGCACGTTCCAAGGCGAACCTTGGCTTCAGGTCCATCGCGAGAACCGTAAAAACTAGAGGACGAAATAGCTCCAAGTACTTTTCATCAAACGGACAATTGATGAAAACAGAAGACGGACTGGGGGAGGGCATGGAGAAGCCGACTTAACCTTTCGGTGGGAAGGAATCGCTTCCGTAGGAATTTTTCTCCCGGATCCGCCCGTCTGCACCGTGGATGTACAGTTCAGCCCGACCCTTTTTCGCTACTTCCCGAGCAAATTGCACCGCGTCCTTCTGACGCTCGAACACCCGAACAGCCCTCGTAGCGCCCGGCCGTCGGACACTCCAGCCACCCTTGAAGTCCGCGATAACATGGAAATCCGCTGCCATGGCTAGACCTTCTCATTCCAAGCCCGGCTTTGCAACCGCATTGCATCCGCTCCAGCTCTCCTCATTTTCCCGCGGATGCCGCGCGGATCTTCCGTGCCGGTTGACCGCGCGGGCGGCTCGTTCTACGAATTCCCCCATGGATCTGACCACCACGGCCTACGGCACCTGGAGCGCCGGGCGCTTCATGCACTTCGGCGAGACGCTTTCCGAAGAGCGATTCCTTTCCTGCATCGCCACCGCCTGGGAGGCGGGCATCCGGACCTTCGTGACGGCGGACGTTTATGGCAACGGCAAGGCGGACGAGCTGCTGGGGCAGGCTCTCGCGGGCGTGCCCCGGGAGGAATACTGCCTGGTCGGCATGCTGGGCCACGATTTCTACGAGGGCCAGCGCCAGGGGGCACGCGGCTACCCGCGCTTCACCGATCCGGAATTGCACCAGCCGGGTCATTATCGCGACTACCTGCGGAAAGCCTGCGAGAAATCGCTGGAGCGCTGCCGCACCGACCGCTTCGACCTGCTGATGCTGCACAATCCGGACGAAACCGGCTACACCAGCACCGCCGTCTGGGACGGTCTCCGCGCGCTGAAAGCGGAGGGACTCACCGAACGCCTGGGCCTCGCGCCCGGCCCCGCGAACGGCTTCTCGCTCGATATCATCGACTGCATCGAGAAATTCGGCGCGGACATCGATTGGGCGATGCTCATTCTCAATCCATTGGAGCCCTGGCCTTCCTGCCATGTCCTGCCGGTCTGCGAGAAACACGGCGTGAAAGTGCTCACCCGCGTGGCGGATTACGGCGGCCTCTTCCATGGCGACATGAAGCCCGGGCACGTCTTCAAGCCCGGCGATCACCGCGCCTATCGGGCCGAGGGATGGGTGGAGCACGGCTTGGCAAAGATCGAGCGCATGCGGCCCATTGCCGAAAAGCACGGCCTCACCCTGATTCAATTCGCCGCCATCTGGAATCTCAGCCAGCCCGCGGTGGAGAGCGTGGTGCCGACCTTCATTCAGGAGGCGGGTGAAGGTGTCCGCTCCATCGAGGAGCAGATCCGCGATTTCGCCGCCACCCTCGAGCTCCGCCTCACGCCCGGGGAATCGGAAGAGGTGCGCAAGATCGGCGACAATACCGGCTGCATGACCTTGAAAGGCGCCAGCAAGCGGCACAGCGTCAGCGAACGCCCGGACGAGTGGCCGATGCGGGAGGATCTGCTCGCCCTTGCGGGACGCCACGGGCTCGGCACCGATTGGTAGCCTACAGCGCCTCGCGGCTCCTCGCGACCAGCGGGCTCTCCGGATCGGCGGAGCCCTTCAGCCAGTGTACGCTCGCGGCCAGGAAGCGATTCCGGTACGCGGGCGAGAGGGCTTGGTAGTCCTCGATCACCGCGCTGCTGAACTTGTAGTCGTGCGCATCGGTGCCTTTCAGGTAAATCATCCGCTGCGCCATATCCGTGAAGGCGCGGGGATCGCCGCCGCCATCGAGGTAGGCCAAGGTCTTCCGCGCCGCATCAAGACGATCCGAGGCCAAGCCGGCGAAAATCTGCTCAACCGCCTCCGCGCCCGCCGCATCGTCGGCGGAAGGCTCGAAGGTATCGATCCCGATTCCTTCCCGTGCGCCCGCGTCGTCGCGGAAGAGGGTCAGGAACGAGGCATTCTGAAGCAGCAGGAAGCGCCGCGTTTCATCATCCGTGGCATGGCGGAAGGAGTAGTGGAGGGCATTCGTGGTGGTACAGGCGTGCAGGGCGATGATCCCCGGCTTCCGCATCAGGAGCTCCGCCGCATGCTGGAACATGGCGTCCCAGAGCGGCTGGGGGCTGCTGCCGCCGTTGATGAGGGCCACCGCTTTCGCCGAGGCCTCGTCCCAGGTGCCGCTCCGCAGGGTGGCCAGCATTTCCGCGGCGGCGGCGGGCTTGTTCTCGCCCCCGTTCCAAGTCGCCCGCATTTCCCGCAGGCGCTCGAGATTCTTCCGCCCGGGCCGGTCCGCCAGGGCATCGCCCTCCGAAGGGTTCGGGCCGTCGTAAGAAAGGAGCGCGTAGGAAAGCGAGCGCAGCACCGGTTCCGCGTGCTGCCAACCGATCGTCTGGAGCAGGCGCCAGCTATTGGCGACGTAGATCGCCTTGTGCCCGATGTCCCGGTAGTCGCGGGCCCCGTAGCGGCAGAAGAGATTGAAGGCCTCCTGCGTCCCCTGCCCGCGCGCCAAGCTGGCGGCGGCGGTATCCGCGCAAGCGACGTCCCAGGCGTCCATCCCCATCGTGAAGGCCGAAGCAGCGCGATCCACCGGCGGCACCGCGACTTCATAGACGGCTTCCATCGTCCAATCCCCCGCCTTCTTGTCCCGTTCCTGCGAGGACTTGAACTGATCCAGAGCCCAGAAAACCGGCAGCCAACGGTCCTCCGGAGGGGAATTCCGGCTGGCGAGATGGGCCGAATTCACCACCAGCACGGCGTGGAATTTGAAGCCGACCGGCCGGGGCTGGATATTCCGGATGCCCGCCAGCAGCAACGCCGCCAGGATCTCGCGATGGGTGGTGCCTTTGTGGATGCGGGCACCGACTTCCTCCAGAAGCTTCTCCCGCGGGGTATCCTCCAGCAACCTGACCAAGGGCTCGATCTCCGGCAAGAACCGCACGATCGACGGATTTACCGCCGCTTCCGCAGCCGAAACCGCGGGAAGACGCGAGAGGAACTCCAGACCGCCTGCTCCCAGCAGAGCCCCGCGCGTGGCAGTGGTCATGAAATGCCGCCGTGACCAATTGGATTTCATCGAACGAGGAGGATCGCCAGCCAATCGGGAAGATGGGCGGGCTTTCCTGTAAGCGCAAGATGGGACGGCGCGATTCCCGATATTTACGGGGAGCTGGTCCGCACGGGTGTTATTTCCCCAGCGCTGCCTCCCATTCGGCCTCTTTGAATCCGGCCAGGACGACGCCCTCCCCGATGACGAAGGGGCGTTTGACCAGATTCCCGTTCTCCGAGAGCAGGCCCACCGCCTCCTTCGCCGACATCCCCGGCAATTTATCCTTCAAGCCCAGCTCCCGGTAATCGCCGCCGGAGGTATTGAAGAGCGGACGCAGATCGCCGCCGAATGCCTCCACCGCCACCATCAGCTCCTGCGCGGTCGGCGGCGTCTCGCGTATCGCCTTCACCTCGTGCTCCACACCGTGGTCCTTCAGCCATTTGAGGGCTTTCCGGCAGGTATCGCAGTTCTTGTAGGCGTAAACGGAAATCACTTCGCGATCTTGCCTCCCCGCTCCCGCGGCGCAAGGCTGCGCACCCGCTCATGAAGGAACGCCTCCTTGCCGCCATCCGTGCCGAGCTCCGCTCGCGCTTCGACCGCCTGACCCGCGCCGCGAGGGAAGCCCATGCCGCGGCCACGGATCCCGGCAGCAAGGCGGAGAGCAAATACGACACGCGGAGCTTGGAAGCTTCCTACCTGGCGGCCGGGCAGGCGCGGCAGGTGGAGGAGCTGGCGGAGGACATCGCCGCTTTCGAAGCGACCACCCTCGCTGATTTCGGTGCGGAGCACGCCATCGATGCCGGAGCTCTGGTGGAAGTGGATCTCGATGGCGAAAGCTCCTGGTTCCTGCTGGCCCCGGCGGCGGGTGGCTTGGAGATCGGGTGGGAAGGGCGCGATATCACCCTGCTCACCCCCTCCAGCGCGCTTTACCGGCGCCTCGTCGGAATGCGGGTCGGCGACAGCGCGGAAGATCCGCCGCTCTTCGTGAGCGAGGTGATGTAAGGGGTGGCGATATCCCCATGCCACGTTTGCCATGGGGCCACTCGTCCGCTTCTGTTAGGAAGCGGTGGAAGGGATCAGGCGTCGTACTCCGTCCAGGGCCGACTGGCTCGTCGCGAGCTTGAAGTCCTTGCGGTTTCGCGGATGGATCTGCTTCAGCGAGATCGTCGGCCGGTCCTTTGCCGCCCATGCAAGCCATACCGTTCCGACCGGCTTTTCAGGGCTGCCGCCATCGGGGCCGGCGATCCCGGTGACGGCGACCGCGATGTCCGCTCCGCTCGCATTCAAAGCTCCCTCCGCCATGGCGCGGGCCACCGGCTCGCTGACGGCCCCGTGTTCGTCGAGCAGTTCCTGCGGCACGGCTAACAGATCCCGCTTCGCTTCGTTCGCGTAGGTGATGAAGCCGTGCGTGAAGACCGCGCTGCTGCCGGGCACATCGGTGATGCGGCTGGAGATCAGCCCTCCGGTACAGCTCTCCGCGGTTGCCAATTTCAGCCCGCGCTCTTTCAGAAGCCTCACCACGGTCGCCTCCAGCGACGCTCCGTCCTCGGAAAAGATCTGCTTCGCAAAGCCCGCCATGGCGATGCCGCGGCCGGCGGAGATCGCGTCGTCGTCGCCGATCAGGCGCAGATCCACCTCCCCGATCCGCGCGCAGTAGCCGACCTCCAGGCCCGGGACCGCGGCGAGCTTTGCATCGATCTCCTGCTGGAGGTCGCTCTCCCCCACGCCGGCGATCTTCAATTCCAACATCCCCGGCGGCTTGGCGAGACCGGCCAATGCGACGAGACGCGGCACGACCTCCTCCCGGAACATCGGATAGAGTTCCCGCGGGGGGCCGGGGAGAAGGAACACGGCGCAAGGGGCCACCGCATTCAGACGAGGCGGCACATAGATGCCGGGGGCCGTGCCATTGGGATTCGGCAGCACGTCCGCCCCTACCAGCACCTGGGCCTGCTTCCGGTTCACCTCCGCCATCGGCTTGTTCCGGATCGCGAAGAATGCCTCCAGGGAACGCATCGCGGCCTCGTCCTCGATCAGCTCCACACCCAGCACTTCGGAGGCCGCCTCCCGCGTGAGATCATCGCTGGTGGGGCCGAGGCCGCCGGTCACCAGCACGGCATCGGCGCGGGACACGCACTCGCGGAGGGCCTCGGCGATCGCCTCGCCGTCCGGCACGGTGGTCAGCCGCCGGACCCGGAAGCCGAGCTTGAAGAGCTGCTCGCCGAACCACTTCCCGTGGGTGTTGAGGGTGGCGCCGAGCAGAAGCTCGGTACCGGTATTCAGGATCTCGATGCGCACGCGGAAGACCGTAGGCCAGGGCTCCCGCATGGGAAAGCCCGGGCATACGCCGCTATCGTGCGGCGCTCATTCTTCCCACTCGCCGAACTTGCGGAACTTCGCGTAGCGGCCTTCGAGCAGTTGCGCGGTGTCCAGCTTGTCCAGTTCGGCCAGATTGGAGAGGATCGCCTCCCGCAGTGCCGCGGCCGTACCGATATGGTCGTGATGGGCGCCGCCGACCGGCTCCGGGATGAAGCCATCGATCAGGCCCATCTTCAAAAGATCCGGAGCCGCCAGTTTCATGGCTTCCGCCGCTTCGGGAGCATGCTTGCGGTGTTTCCAGAGAATCGCCGCGCATCCTTCCGGGCTGATCACCGAGTAGTAGGCGTTTTCCATCATCAAGACACGGTCCGCGATGCCGATGCCGAGGGCACCGCCGGAACCGCCCTCGCCCAGTACCACGGCCACCACGGGCACCTTGAGCAGCATCATCTCCCGCAGGTTGTAGGCGATCGCCTCCGCGATGTTCCGCTCTTCCGCGCCGATGCCGGGATAGGCTCCGGGGGTGTCGATCAGGGTGATCACGGGCAGGCCGAATTTCTCCGCCAGCTTCATCAGGCGCAGGGCCTTGCGATAGCCCTCCGGATGCGCGCTGCCGAAGTTCCGCTTGAGATTCTCCTTCGTGTCCCGGCCCTTCTGATGGCCGATCACCACCACGCGGCGCCCCCCGATCCGGGCGAAGCCGCCTGGCATCGCATGGTCGTCGCCGATCCGGCGGTCGCCGTGCAACTCGCAAAAATCAGTGAAAGCATGGGCGATGTAGTCGAGCATGAAAGGCCGCTGGGTATGACGGGCGATCTGCACGCGCTGCCAAGGTGTCAGGTTCTGATAGATCCTCTGCCGCGTTTCCGCCAGCTTCGTCTCCATGTTGGAAATTTCACCCGACATGTCGATGTCCTGCGAGGCGGCTTTCGTGCGAAGCTTGTCCAGCTCCCGTTCCATCTCGGCGATCGGCTTTTCAAATTCCAGCAGTTGCATGCGATTGGGAAAGTTACGTGCCCTGAGGCGGGCGGAACGCTAGGGCCCCGCCACCCGGATTTCCACCTCATTTCCCGGGCGCAGGAGCAGGGACAGCTCCTCCGCATCCTCCACGGAAAGGTGGAATCCCGGTCCGGAAGAGTCCTCCCCGTCTTTTCCGGCCTCTCCGGACGGGGCGGCGGAGCGGATCTGCAGGGTGGATTTTTCCAAAGTGAAGACCTTCGTGGCTTCGCGGTAGTCCGGCATCCCCGGTGTCAGGCGGCGGGCCCCCGCCATCCCGGCCTTCGAGGCGATTTTCGTCCGGAGACCGCTTTTCGCATTGCCGGCGTCGGAATGGAGCAAGGAATACTCCTTCACGAATTTCCCGCCGTTCCAGAGCGACAGGGCCTTCCGGCCGGGCTCGACGAGGACGCGGAGTTCCAGCGGCATCAGGATCAATTCCTCGCCGGGATGGAGTCCTTTCAGGTCCATCAAGCCGTTGAGATACATGATACAATCCAGCGACGTGTCGTGCTTGGCGGCGATGCCGAGGAAGGATTCTCCGGAGCGCACGATGTGGATTTTCTTCCCCTCCATGTTGGAAGCGGAGAGCAGATCGTCCATATTCATCTCCCCGAGGATCCGGCGCGCTTCCGGCGCGGCCTTGGAGCGCGGATAGATGCTCACCACGTTGCGCAGCCGTTCCCGGGCACCCGCGAGGTCCCCGAGCGCGATCATCTCCCGCGCTTTCTCGAAAACCTTCGCGCCGGGGTCGATTTCGGGCAGCGAGGCATCGGCCGTGGGAAGGGTATCGACCGGCTTCGGATCGAACTGTACCGGCACGAGCATGGAGAAAACCCCTCCGAGCGGCTCCATCTGGACATGCCAGACGAGCAGGCCGGTGAAGACGGTGATCCCGAGGACCACCGCACCCGCCACCAGCTTGATCAAAGTCCAAAGTCGCATCCGCGGGCGCGTTCTATCAGAGGAGACCCCGCCTGTGGAAGTCGAAGCGGTTGATCGCCCACGATTGGCGGATCAGCTCGAAGGCGAACTTGAATACCGACACCTCCCAGGCGTCGTCCACGCCCTCGATCACGGCACGGGCCGGGTTCCCGAGCCGCCGGGCGTCCTCCAGCACCCGGTCGCGTACCACCTCCATGGATTCATGGACGATTTCCTCCTGCACCTGGCCGCTGCGAAAGCGGAAGCCGTAGCGCAGGAAGGCGAGATCCTTCCCCTGGGCCTGCATCTTCTCGATCAGGGCGTCCATCCGCTCGCGGGCCTTGTCGCCGAATCCCTCCAGCTCGATCTCCTGCAGCGAATCCGGGCGGAGAATGCGCGGCCGGAGGGCCTCCATCTCGCCCGTGCGCACGCGGATTTCACCCGTCCGGTCCATCAGCTCGCTCAGGAGCAGGAACTCGAAGCGCGTGTCGCCGAAGGTGTCGATCCTACGGTCCGGCTCCAGCAGGACGCGGGTCGTCTCCAGCGCGTATTGGATGTTGTCGGGCGAATGCATGTGGCCGGGACGGAGCGTCCTCTGGTTCTACTATAGTGCAAAAAAAAGGCAGACCCGCCTGGAGTCCGCCTTTTCATGAAATAGCCGGTCGAGCGCAAACGCTCAGCTCTGGCTCTTGATGTAAGTCACGACATCGCCCACGGATTGGAGCTTCTCGGCTTCCTCGTCCGGCACTTCGATCTCGAACTCCTCCTCGAAGGCCATCACGAGCTCGACCGTGTCAAGGGAGTCGGCACCGAGGTCTTCGATGAACTTGGCCTCCAGGGTCACCTGGTCGGCGTTGACGCCGAGCTGGTCGACGATGATGTCCTTAACGCGGTCTTCGATGCTCTTGTCAGACATTGGAATGTACTTGGTGGTTGACGCTGCGGAGGGATTACCGCCCCCGCCGGACCTTGGCAACCCCGAAAAAGCAAGCTTCAGGGCAGCGGCGGAGCCGGGTGCGCGGGCTCGCCCGTCTCGGCGACGTACTCGATGATTTCCCCTTTGAAATTCTCCTTCAAACGGCCCATCAGGCGCTCGGCGGGTTCGTCCTGCTCTTTCTTGAAACCGCCGTAGGTCAGGCCGTCGATCCGAAGCCGGCGCTCGCCCGCCCAGGCGAATGCCAGGCCTTTCGTCTCCCATTTCCGGAGATCGAGCCTTACCAGATCGCCAAAGGCGACCCTCCCGCCCTCCGCGGGGTAGAACGCCTCCCCGTCGATTGCCATGCTGCGGCCGATGGTGCGAAGCAGGACGAAGGCGGCACCCGAGGTCAGCGCCAGACAGATGATGAAGACCACCCACTGCTCCCGGATCTTTCCGGCCGGATAATCGTGTTCGGGCACATCCTTCTTGATCCCGGCGGCGAGCCGGTAGTCGTTGAAGAGCTTGTCCTTTTCCTGTCCCATCGAGGCCTTCACCGCATCATAGTCGTGGAGCACCGCGGGCCAAGGGGCTGGGACCTGCGTTCCTTCAGGAAGAATCGACCGATCTTCCGGGAATGGAATCGTCTGCTTTTCCGCAAAGGCGCGCCATTCGGCGGGACCGAGCGCTCCCTGCCGCTCCTTCATTTCGTGCGTGGCCTGCTCGAAGGCCTTGGAGACGTAAAAGGAGAGGTTCTTCTCCCGGTAGCCCCACTTGCCGTCCACGAAAAACAGGACCGTGAAGATGCCGAACATGAGCAGCATCGCTACCGCGCGCAGCAGGAACCAAGGGGTGGGTTTGCAGACAATCCGTTCGCTCATGGGTCTTTCAAAAGCACGGCCAGAAAAGCGGCCGCGGGGATGCTTGGCAAGCTTGCGGAACCCGGGCAGGATCGTGCTTTGACGGCGGGGCTCCTCCGCTGCAAGCTCTCCGCGCCGTGAGTTTTTCCGCCCATCTCGCCTCCGCCCTGGAGCACAAGTCGCCCTTGCTCCGGCGTTTCGAGCGCCTGATCGCCCCGGTTTCGGACCGGGATCTGGAGGCGCTGGCCCGCGAGAGCCAGCGGCTTACCCGCTTTCACTTCGGGCGGACGATGCGGCTGTTCGCCCCGCTCTACCTCTCAAACGAGTGCGTGAACAACTGCTCCTACTGCGGCTTTTCGCGCGACAATGGCATCCTGCGGGTAACGCTGACGGTCGATCAAGTGCTGCGGGAGGCGCGCTATCTCCACGATCTGGGCTTCCGCAATCTCCTGCTGGTGGCGGGCGAGCACCCCAAATTCGTCTCGGAAGGCTACCTGCAGGAGTGCATCGACGCGCTGAAAGGCATGTTTCCCACGATCGGGATCGAAGTGGGGCCGATGGAGGACGACCAATACGCGGAGATCGTCCGCCACGGGGCCGAAGGCCTGGTGGTGTATCAGGAGACCTACCACGCGGAGACGTACGCCCGGCTGCACACCGCGGGACCGAAAAAGAATTTCGGCTGGCGGCTCGATTGCCCGGAGCGGGCCTACGCGGGAGGCTTCCGGCGCATTGGCATCGGCGCGCTGTTCGGCCTGGCGGAGTGGCGGCACGAGGCCCTGGCGCTGGCCGCGCACCTCGATTACCTCTACAAGCACTGCTGGAAGGCCCAGTTCACCATCGCTTTCCCGCGGATGCGCCCGTATGCGGGAAATTACCAATACGCGCCGGATCCGGATCTCTACCTCTCGGATCGCGCCCTGGTGCAGCTCGCATGCGCTTTCCGCGTGTGTTTCCCGCAGGTCGGCATCGTCCTTTCCACCCGGGAGCCCGCCGCGCTACGGGATGCGCTCGCCCCGCTGGGAGTGACGACGATGTCCGCCGGTGCGCGCACCGAGCCGGGCGGCTACACCGGTGCCGGCAGCGAAGACCTGCATCTCACCGTAAAGGGCCGCCGGGTGGAGCTGGAAAAGGTCACCGGCTGCGAAAAAGCCACGGAGCAATTCAAAATCGACGATTCCCGCAGCCCGGCCGAGATCGCCGCCATGCTGAAGTCCAAGCAGCTCGACCCCGTTTGGAAGGACTGGGACGCGGCCATCCTGGCGCACTGACGCCGATTCCGATATGACGCTCGTCCTCAATGGAGAAACCCGCACCTTCGACCGCGAAAGCCACACGGTCGCAAGCCTGCTCGATTCCCTCGGTCTCGGTGAAAGGCCGGTCGTCGTGGAACTGGACCAGGAAGCCGTCTTTCCCGCCCGCTATGCCGCGACGCCCGTGGAGGACGGTGCCCGGGTGGAGATCGTGATGATCGCCGCGGGAGGCTGAAGGGCCGCGGTGGCGCGCGATGCCGCGACAACGCATTTCCTTCTGGCCTCTTGCCTGCGGCTCCCGGATTCTCCCGGCATGTCCGACATCCGCATCACGCTGCATACCGACAAGGGCGATATCGATGGTACCATCTTCGCCTCCAAGGTACCCCTGACATCCGCGAATTTCCTCAACCTGGCCAAGCGCGGTTACTACGACGGCGTGAGCTTCCACCGGGTGATCTCCAATTTCATGATCCAAGGTGGAGATCCCACCGGGACCGGCCGCGGGGGTCCGGGCTACCGCTTCGCGGACGAGATCGATCCCTCCCTCAAGCATTCCAAACCCGGGATCTTTTCGATGGCCAATGCCGGCCCGAATACCAATGGCAGCCAGTTCTTCATCACCCACGGGCCGACGCCGCATCTGGACGGCAAGCACGCGGTCTTCGGCGAGGTGACCCAGGGCCAAGACGTGGTGAACAAGATCGCCCAAGGCGACAAGATCAAGTCGATCACCATTCACGACGACGCAAGCGCGCTGCTGGAAAGCCAGAAGGACCACGTGGAGCATTGGAATTCGCTCCTTCCGAAATAAGGCGAAGCTTTCCGGATAGCACCTTAATTAAGGTTTCCTGACTTTTTAGTGTCCTCGACAGGCACCCGATACGGGTGAGGTCGAGGGCATTTTGTTTCACGAAAACGTCTATTTAGTGATCAAATCGACCCGACACCAATGAACCGCCCTCCCTCCGTGATCGCGTAGATTGCCGCGGACTCCTTGAATTTCGGGAAGGGCTGGGTTTTCATGTTTCCCGTTGGCACCCCCTGCCGACGTCGGCCCCC
>CAMPGU010000115.1 GCA_946885645.1 uncultured Haloferula sp. | reverse complement strand
TGCCAGAATTGATTGAGGTTGTCCATGTCCGATTTTGGGAACCTCCCCGGACCATCAGGGAAGGTAATATGAGCTGATGCCGGAGATCGGCGGATGCAAAGACTCACCGGGCAAACGCGCGGATCGTAGGATTTTCCCTTGCGTATCGGGCGGGCAGGGTGAATTCTGCCGCCGAAACCATACAAACCTGAGCAAGAAACTAAGGTAATGCTTCCCGAGCACGCTCCCTTCTCCCCCGATCAACGTCGAGCGGTCGATATCGCATTGGCCGGGCTCGATGCGTCCCAGCGCTTCTGGCTGGCCGGATTCCTCTCGGCAGTGCCGGTTCCGGCGGCCGTAGCGACGGCACCCGCAAGTGCCGCAAAGTTGACGGTATTGTATGGCACCGAGTCGGGAAATGCCGAGAAGTTGGCCGATCTTTCCGCGAAGGAAGCGAAGAAAAGGGGGTTCCAAGCGACGGTGAAAAACATGGCGGACATCTCCCCGGGAGATCTCGCCAAGGTGGAGAATCTGCTGGTGATCGTCAGCACTTGGGGCGATGGGGATCCGCCGGAGAGCGCGACCACTTTTTATAAGGAGTTCATGAACGGCTCCGCGGTTGAGCTTCCGCGCCTGCGTTACTCGGTCTGCGCGCTCGGAGACACCGCCTATGAGAAATTTTGCCAGACGGGCAAGGATATCGACGCGAGGTTGGAGACGCTGGGAGCAAAGCGGGTGTCCCCACGCCAGGATTGCGACGTGGAGTATGATGAACCGCATGCCGGGTGGCTGGATGCGGCTCTGAAGGCCTTCGCCCCGACGACCCACTCGGGAATTACCGAGGTGGTTGCCGCACCTGTCGCGGTGCCGGTGCCCGCGGTGGAATATGGAAAGAAGAATCCTTTCCCGTCCGAGCTTTTGGAAAAGGTGCTACTGAATGGCGAGGGGACCACGAAGGAAACCTGGCACTACGAGCTTTCGCTGGATGGCTCCGGCCTGAGCTACGAGCCGGGAGATGCGCTGGCCGTAGTGGCTGTGAATGCGCCGGATCTGGTGGAGGGCATTTTGAAGGCGTCGAGGCTTTCCGGTAGCGAAGTCGTGGAGGTGAAAGGGGCGGGGAGCAAAGTGCTGGCCGATGCCCTCCGCGAAGACTTCGACGTGACGGCACTCTCCCGCGCCGTCCTGACGAAGCTCCAGGCGATTTCCGGCTCGCAGAAGCTGGCCGCCCTGCTCGCGGACGACGCCAAAGACCAGCTCAAGGATTACCAATGGGGCCGGTGGATCGAGGACGCGATCCGCGACTTCGCGTCGGGCGGTCTCGCTGCGGCCGATCTGGTCTCGATCTTCCGCAAGCTGCCGCCGCGCCTTTACTCGATCGCTTCCAGTCCGCTCGCCCATCCCGGCGAGGTTCATTTGACAGTGGCCTCGGTGCGGTATCAGGCCCATGGCCAGAACCGCAAGGGTGTAGCCTCCACCTATCTGGCGGACCTGATCGAGAAGGGCGGCCAGGTGCCGGTCTATACCCACCAGAACAAGAATTTCCGCCTGCCTGTTTCATCCGATACACCGGTGATCATGGTAGGACCCGGGACGGGCGTGGCGCCTTTCCGAGCGTTCGTGGAGCACCGCGGCGCCCTCGGAAAGGGCGGGAAGAACTGGTTGTTTTTCGGCGACCAGCGCTACACCTATGATTTCCTCTACCAAGTCGAGTGGCAGGAGCACCTGAAGGAAGGTCACCTGAGCAAGCTCGATGTCGCTTTCTCCCGCGACCAGCCGGAGAAGGTCTATGTCCAGCACCGGATGCTGGAGCACGCCAGGGAGCTCTATGCGTGGCTTCAGGAGGGGGCTCACTTTTATGTCTGCGGCGATGCCTCGCGCATGGCGAACGACGTGCATGAGGCCCTGATCTCCGTGGTCGAGAAAGAGGGCGGCTTCGCCCGCGACGTGGCGGAGGCTTACGTCGATGATCTGAAGAAAGCAAAGCGCTATCAACGAGACGTTTACTGAAGTGCCAAGTGATCAGTGAGCGGTGATCAGCGAAACAGCCTCTCGCCCTCCTGGTCAATTCTTCGAACCACCAAGCAATTTACCGCAATCCTTGTCTTTCCGCTGATCACTGATCACTCGGCACCGGTCACTTCTTCTACCCTTTCCCATGAGCGAAAAGAAACTCTCCGCCAACGAAGGCATCAAGACCCGCTCGAACTATCTCCGCGGGACCATCGCCGAAGGGCTGACCGATCTCTCCACCGGCTCCATGTCGGAAGACGACCAGCAGCTCCTGAAATTCCACGGCACGTATCAGCAGGATGATCGCGACCTGCGGCCGAACCGCCGCAAGCACCGTCTGGAGAAGGCCTATTCCTTCATGATCCGGATCCGCGTGCCCGGAGGCGTCGCGACGCCGCACCAGTGGATCGAAACGGACCGGATGGCGGAGCAATTCGCCAACGGCACCATCAAGCTGACGACGCGGCAGGCCTTCCAGTTCCACGGGATCATCAAGTCGAACCTGAAGCGCACGATCAAGGAGATCAACCAGAGCGCCATGGACACCATCGCGGCCTGCGGTGACGTGAACCGGAACGTGATGTGCAATCCGAACCCGTATCTTTCCTCGGTCCATGCAGAGGTGCTGAAGGCGGCGCAGGACATCTCCACCCACCTCACGCCGCAAACGCGTGCGTACCATGAAATCTGGCTGGATGGCGAGAAGATCGAGAGTTCCGAGGAGGAACAGGAGCCCATCTATGGGAAGACCTACCTGCCCCGGAAATTCAAGATCACCATCGCCGTGCCGCCTAGCAATGACGTGGACATCTTTGCGAACTGCCTTTCGTTCATCGCCATCGTCGAGGAGGGCAAGCTGATCGGCTACAATGTCGCCGTCGGCGGCGGCATGGGCTCCACGCACGGCAACGAGGCGACCTATCCCCGCCTTGCGGACGTGATCGGCTTCTGCACGCCGGAACAGATCGTGGATGTCGCGGAAAAGGTGGTGCTTGTGCAGCGCGATTTCGGCGACCGAACGGACCGCAAACACTCGCGCTTCAAGTACACGGTCGATGACCACGGCCCGGACTGGATCCTCGCGAAGCTCAACGAGTATCTCGGCTACGAGCTCGGCCCGGTGCGCCCTTACGAATTCAAAGACAACGGCGACCGCTTCGGCTGGGTGGAGGACGAGAACGGGAACTTCCACTACACGCTCTTCGTCGAAGGCGGACGCGTGCTGGATACTCCTGCTTTCCCGATGCGGACCGGCTTGCGGGAAATCGCGAAGATCCACGACGGCGACTTCCGCCTGACCGCGAATCAGAACCTCGTGATCGCGAACATCTCCGCGAAGAAGCGCTCCGAAGTAGAGGCGTTGCTGGAAAAATACGGCATGCATCATAGCCACGAGCGCAGTGCGCTGCGGCTGGCTTCCATCGCCTGCGTGGCGCTGCCCACCTGCGGCCTGGCGCTGGCGGAGGCGGAGCGCTACCTGCCGGAGGTAATCACGGAGCTGGAAGAAGAACTGGAGAATGCAGGTCTTCGCCACGACTCGATCACCATCCGCATGACCGGCTGCCCGAACGGCTGCGGCCGGCCGTTTATCTCCGAGATCGGCTTCGTCGGCCGCGGTCCGGACCGCTACAACCTCTACCTCGGCGGGGGACATGCGGGCCAGCGCCTGAGCAAGCTTTACCGGCAGGATATCCACTCGAACGAGATCCGCGGGGTCCTGGCCCCGATTTTCCAGCATTACGCGAAGGAGCGGAACGAGGGCGAGCACTTCGGCGATTTCGTGATCCGCACCGGCTATGTCGCCCCGACCGTGCAGGGGGCCGACTTCCACAAGAACATCAAGGAAGAGGCGCTGAAAAACTGAACCGGAATGACGCGGGAACAGGAAACCGGATACCAGCGGTGCCGGCCTTAGGCCGGACTACCGCCACGTCTTCCCGTTTCCCCTACCAACCTCATTCCTCGCGTTCACCGCGGTTTATCCAAATGACCATTTCCACTACCGCCACTGCCACTGAAGCCGAAGCGCTTTCGGCGGAACTCGCAGGCCTCAAGGCCGGCGACCGGCTCAGGCTTCTTCACGAGCGCTATGGCAAACGCCTGGTCGCTTCGACCAGCTTCGGTCTGCAGGCCGCCGTGATGCTCGATCTCATCGCCCGGAACGCGCCGGAGATCCCGGTGGTATTCATCGATACCGGCTACCATTTTCCCGAGACCTATCGCTACGCGGAGGAGCTCACGGAGCGTCTTGGCACGGACCTGCGCGTCTATCATCCCACGCACTCCGCCGCGCGGATCGAGGCTCTCTGGGGAAAGCTCTGGGAGCAGGGCAAGGAGGGCATGGACAGGTACGGGGTGCTCACGAAGATCGAGCCGATGGACCGGGCCCTGCGCGAGACCGGCGCCGATGTGTGGATCAGCGGCTTGCGCCGCAGCCAGTCCAGCACCCGGGTCGAACGGCCCTTCGCGGAACAGCAGAAGAAGACGCTGAAGGTTTACCCGATCCTCGATTGGGCCGATGCCCAAATTTCGGTTTACATGCATGACCGGAGCCTCCCCAGGCATCCGCTCGAAGCCGAAGGCTACGTGACCATGGGGGACTGGCACAGCACCCGGCCTGCCGTGGACGGGCTTTCCGCGGAGGATACCCGGTTCAACGGCGAGAAGTATGAATGCGGCCTGCATCTGGATTCCGGGAACACCGATTTCCAGATCTGAAGCGCCAAGCCCGTGCGCGGCGGCCGCGACCTCCGGCTCCCCCGGCGGTTCCATCGTGAAAGCGCTGCTTTTCGCCGGCTGCGAATATCGAGGGAAATGAAGTTTCCTCCCGGCACGCGCGTAGTTACGATCAGCCATGCCCGAGGGGGAAACGGAAATAGCCTATTGCCACGCTTGCGGAGCGACGATGGACGTTTCGCACTTGGCGCCGTTTTCAAACGTCGAGTGTCCGGTTTGCCGGAAACACACGCGGGTAAAACGGGAGTTCGGCCCCTACACGCTGCTGCGACGCCATGCAGTCGGGGGGATGAGCGTGGTTTTCATCGCTCACGACAACACCTTGGACCGCGAGGTGGTCGTGAAGATCCTCAATGAGGAATACTGCAGCGACGAGAGGAGAATCGGTGCCTTTGAGGAGGAGGCGCGGATCACGGCCTCTTTCAGCCACCCCCACGTGGTCCGCGTTTTTACCACCGGACGGGCCTTCGGACGCTTCTACATCGCCATGGAGTTGGTGGGCGGCGGGCACTACGAGCACCATATCCGCGAGCGGGGATCGATCCCCGAGGCGGAATTGCTCCCTTTGGCCATCCAGATCGCGGACGGCCTGAAGGCGGCACAATCGGCGGGTCTCATCCACCGGGACGTGAAACCGGGGAACATCCTGCTGGATGTCTCCGGCAACGCAAAGATCGTCGATTTCGGTCTGGCACTGGTGACGAAGGGGGGCAAAGCCACGGCTTCGGAGATCTGGGCCACCCCTTACTACGTGCCGCCGGAGACCATCGAGGGCCAACCGGAAGACTTCCGCTCCGATATCTATGCCTTTGGCGCGACCCTCTACCACGCGCTGGCGGGCAAGCCGCCGTGCGACGAGGAAACGATGGACACCAACAAGCTGCGCGAGGCGAAGAGACGCGTGCTGCCGCTGGCAAAGGTGGCTCCTTGGGTGAGCCTCGATACGTGCAACGCGGTGGACCGGGCGATGGCGCACAGTCCTGAACAGCGGTTCCGCTCTTACAACGATCTTATTTCGGCGCTCGATACCGCCCGGCAGCGCTTGGCCAACGGAAGCTCGGCGGAGGCCTCGGCAGGCCGCGTGGAGGGGTCGCATTCGGCGAAGAAGGAGAAAATCGTGCTGGCAGCAGCGGCCCTCGCAGTCACGGCGGCGTTGGCGTTCGGAATCTGGTGGGTAGGCCGTAGCCAGAGGCCGGCTTCTCCGGAAGCCCGAGGCATGGGGGGCGTCGTTTCACCGGCCGGTGAGAAGGGCGCATCTGAGGGTGGGGGCGTGCGCGCAGGGACGACCTACCGGGAGGCTGTCGCGGCGCTGCGGGAAGGGGATTACACGACGGCCCGCAAGCTCTTCGCCGGGGTGCGTGATTCTCCGGGGGTGATGGAGCCCACCGGCTCGTGGGCGGCCTGCGAGGCGGTGGTGGCGAGCTATTTGGACGGCCGCACGAGCGAGGCGAAGAAGGAGGCGCGGGCGGCGATCGATCATCTGGCCAAGGCCCAAGTGGATCCCACGGTTAGGGACGCTCTCGGCGCGACGCTCGACCGCGTGACGGATTTTCGCCCGGTGGTGCGGACGAGCGGCGATCCGGCACCGACGGGACCGGCTCTCATGGCGGCTCTGATTCACGGCCTCAAGAGCTGGGAACAAGGTCTGCCGGAATTGGCCAAACCTCACTTGGACGCCGTGGCAGCAGTGGATGCCAAGGGCGCGGATACCTGGGTGGAGCCTTACAAGCGGATCATCGGCGGATATCTGGTGGACTACGAGGTGCTGCGGGCGGCCGATCCCGGCCCGCTGCCGGATACCGCGGCGGCCTGCCAAGCCCTTGCCAACGAACTCCACGCGGTGCACTCCAGCCTGAGGACGAAGGGGCGGGCGCGCTACGACATCCGTGCGCTGCAGCTTGATCTGGAAAAGCGGGCCCGCCTGCTGGCTCCGGCGGCACCGCCAATTGCGGAGACAGACGGGACATCGCCGGCACCGCCCGATTCTCCGGAGGATCCCATCGAAGCGGTGCGAACGGCGGCAGCGGAAGGTCGTTTCACGGATGCCGCGACGCTCCTGAAGTCGCGGGAATTTCCCCCGTCGGATGAGGAGGAAACCTCGGCAATCCTTTCACTGGTGGAAGCGGCGGAGGGCTTCCTGGGGGATCTGGAAGATAAACTTCAATCCCCGGCCACCGGCATTTCGCTCGAGATGAAGGATTCGACGAAGTTGCCGAAAATCACGGGGTCTCGTCAGGGAGGGGTGAACGCCCTGGATTCTGCCGGGCATCCCCGCAAGGTTTCGTGGGCGGAGCTCTCCCCGGAGAGCGTGATCGAACTCCACCGATCGCTGGTGAGAGATGAGACCAGCGAACTGGAGCGCCTGAGGCGGCACGAGCAGGCAATCGCCTTCGATCTGCTGGCGGGAGATCCCGAACGGGCCAAGGAAGCCGCCAACGTGCTGGCCTCGCGTTATCCGGCCTTCAAGCGGCGTTGGGATGAAATGCGGGCGGCAGTGAGGTGAAGGCTGGAGTCAGGCCCGCTTCCCGGCCCCAAGACCCGCGGCTTCCGGCACTTGCCACCCGGGCCGGGATTCCTCAGGATTCCCGAAAGATTTCCCCATGGCAGCCGAATACACCGAAGCCGATATCAAGTCCCTCGATTGGCGCGAACACATCCGCCTCCGCCCCGGCATGTACATCGGGAAGCTGGGTGACGGGTCTTCTCCGGACGACGGCATCTACATCCTGCTGAAGGAGGTCATCGATAACTCGATCGACGAGTATATCATGGGCTATGGCAAGGAGATCCGCGTGGAGATCGACGACGAGGGCCGTGTGGAAGTGCGGGATTTCGGCCGCGGCATCCCGCTGGGCAAGCTCTACGACTGCGCCGCGCAGATCAATACCGGCGCGAAGTACGACAGCGAGGCCTTCAAGAAATCCGTCGGCCTGAACGGCGTCGGCATCAAGGCGGTGAATGCCCTCGCCAGTTTTTTCGAGATCCAGGCTTGGCGCGACGGCCAGACGAAGGCGATCGAGTTCTCGAAGGGGGTTGTCACGGAGGACATGAAGCATCCGCGGAAGGAAGAGGCGCCCTCCGGCACCCGGTTGGCCTTCGAGATGGATCGCACGATTTTCCCGGCGAAAGCGAAGTTCAAGGAGGCCATCGTGGAGAAGATGTGCCGCTATTATTCCTATCTGAACCCCGGGCTGACGATCATCTTCAACGGCAAGAAGTTCAGATCGAAGGACGGCCTGCTGGACCTGCTGCGGGAGGAGATGGAGAGCGAGGCTCTCTACGATCCCATCCACCTCAAGGGCGAGGACATCGAGATCGCCTTTACCCATACGGCGGAGAGCGGCGAAGAATATTACACCTTCGTCAACGGCCAGAACACGACCCAAGGCGGCACGCACTTGCAGGCCTTCCGCGAAGGCCTGGTGAATGCGATGCGCGGCTTCTACAAGAAGCAGTATGACCCGGCGGATATTCGCGCGGGAATCGAGGCCGCTGTCTGCGTGCGGATCGTGGAGCCCGTCTTTGAATCACAGACGAAGACCAAGCTCGGTTCCGCCGCGATGGTCCCGGACGGCGAGTCGATCCGCACCTTCGTGGGAAATTTCCTCAAGCAGCACCTGGACAACTACCTCCACAAGCACCCTAAGGTGGCGGAGGCGATCCAGAAGCGAATCCAGGCGGCGGAGCGGGAGCGCAAGGACATGAAGGGCATCCAGAAGATGGCCCGCGAGCGCGCCCGCCAGGCAAAGGTGCACAACAAGAAGCTGCGCGATTGCCGTGCCCACCTCGACTCCAAGCACAAGCAGCGCTTGGACAGCACCCTCTTCATCACCGAGGGCGACTCCGCCTCCGGCTCCATCACGAAAAGCCGCGACGTGGAAACGCAGGCGGTATTTTCGCTGCGCGGCAAGCCCTTGAACACCTTCGGACTGGCGAAGAAGATCGTTTATGAAAACGAGGAGTTCGCCTTGCTCCAGGCAGCGCTCGGCATCGAAGACGGGATCGAGGAACTGCGCTATAACAGGGTCGTGGTCGCGACCGATGCCGACGTGGACGGCATGCACATCCGCCTGCTACTCCTGACGTTCTTCCTCCAATTTTTCCCTGAGGTGATCCGGGAGGGCCATCTTTTCATCCTCCAGACGCCGCTCTTCCGCGTGCGGAACAAAAAGGAGACGATCTACTGCTACGACGAGCTGGAAAAGGAACGGGCGCTCGGCAAGCTGGGCAAGTCCGCCGAGATCACGCGCTTCAAGGGCCTTGGCGAAATTTCGCCGGATGAATTCCAATTCATGATCGGTCCCGATATGCGTCTCGATCCCGTGGAATTCGAGGAAGGGAAGGGGACCAAGGAACTCCTAGCCTTCTACATGGGCAAGAACACGCCCGACCGGCAGGAATTCATCATCGGGAATCTCCGGGTGGACGTGGACCGGCAGGAGGTGGCGTAAGGGAAGCGTCCGCGGGAGGATCAGGTATCGCCGCTCGGCTCCACCCGAGCCGCCTGCCTACCCTTGAGCTTCGCCCGGGCGATTTCCCAAACCATCGGCAGCACCGAAATGACGATGATCCCGAGCACCACCAACTCGAAGTTTTCTTTCACCACCGGCTGGTTCCCGAGGAACCAGCCGCAGGGCAGGATGAGGCCGACCCATAGGATCGCACCGATCACGTTGAAGGACATGAAGCGTCCGTAGCTCATCTCTCCCGAACCGGCGACGAAGGGGGCGAAGGTGCGGACGATAGGAACGAAGCGCGCCAGAATGATGGTCTTGCCGCCGTAGCGGGTGAAGAACTCGTTGGTTTTTGCAATGTGCCCGGGCTTCACGATGCGGGGAAACTTCCGCATCATCCACTGGCCGCATTTCTTGCCGATGAAGTAATTGACGGTGTCTCCCAGGATCGCCGCGGCGAGAAGAATGAAAGCGGCAAGCCAGATGTTCAGATTGAACTCGGGATTCGCAGCCAAGGCTCCCACCGCGAAAATCAAGGAATCTCCCGGCAGGAAAGGGGTGACGACCAAGCCCGTCTCGCAGAAGACGATCAGGAACAGCAGCCCGTAAACCAAGGCCCCGTAGCTGCGGGTGAAGCCCTCCAGGTGCTCCTGGAAGTGCAGGATGAAATCGATGGCTTCCTTCATCGGTCAGTCGTTTTCGGGACGCGGGTCGCGGTTGAGAAGTTCATGGAGGGCGCGGGCGGCGGGCATCCCGCGGTAGAGAATTGCATGGACCGCATCGATGATGGGCGTGCGGACGCCTACCTTCTGCGCGACCTCGTGGATCGAAAGGGTATTCGGCACGCCTTCGGCTACCATGCCGAGGGAGGATGTCGCTTCTTCCAAGGATTTGCCTGCTCCCAGCGCGAGACCGACCCGGTGGTTGCGCGAGTGCTCCGAGAAGCAGGTGGCGATGAGATCGCCCACACCGGAGAGACCCGCGAAGGTCTCCACGCGACCGCCGAGGCGGATGCCGAGCCGGGTCATTTCCGCGAGCGCACGGGTGACGAGCGCGGCGATTGCATTGTCCCCGAGACCCAAGCCGGCCGCGATTCCGGCCGCGATCGCATAGACGTTCTTGATCGCGCCGCCGAGCTCGATGCCGGCGAGATCGTCGCTGGTGTAGCTGCGGAAATGGGGCGTGGTGAAGAGTTCTTGTAGCCGCCGGGCCAGCACTTCGTCCTCCGTGCCGATCACCGCGCAGGTGGCAAGACAGGCGGCGATTTCTTCCGCGTGATTGGGTCCGGATAGCACGGCCACGGCATTCTCCGGCAGTTTTTCACGCAGGATTTCGCTCATGCGCTCGCCGGTGTTCCGCTCGATTCCTTTGGCACAGGAAAGGATCACCGTCTCCCGCGGGAGCCCATGGCCGGCGAGGACGTCCGCCGTCTCGCGGGTGGCCGCGGTGGGCACGCAGAAAAGGACCAGCGGGTGGTCCGCCGCCACCCCGAGCTCGGTGGTCGCTCTGATGTTCTCCGGAAGATCGATTCCGGCGAGGTAGCGGGAATTGTGTCGCGTCGAGTTGATGCTCGCGGCGACGGCCTCATCCCTGCCGATCATTTCCACCCTATCGAGCTTTGGCGCGAGCAACCGTGCGAGAGCAGTGCCGAAGGAGCCTGTGCCGAGGATGGCGGCGGAGGAAAAAGGGATGTCGGGCATGAAACCGGTAGGAGTCTAGGAACGGGCAGATTTCAGGAAACCGCCTTCTTCTTCCGTTGAAAGCGGCTCTCGGTTCCCTTCATGAGCCGCTGGATATTGGCGCGATGCTTCCAGATGGCGAGCGCCGCGATGATGACGGAAAAGACAAAGAGCGGTTTGTTCCAAGTGCCGGCCTCCCACAGTGTTGGCAGACTCTTATCATTATTAATGTGATGAAAACGCGCTCCCATGTGCGTGAGAAGCGGCAAAGCCGCCGCCGCGCCGATACTGGCAACCGACACGTAACGCGTGACGGAGAAAAGCAGCAGCCAGATCACGATAAGAAGGAGCACGGCGAAGGGCATCAGCGCGAGCAGCACTCCGGCCGAAGTGGCGATTCCCTTCCCCCCTTTGAAGCCTACCCATGGCGAGTAATTGTGGCCCAGCACGGCGAATAGGGCCGTGACGATGTGGACGGTCTGCGCCTTGACCGCATCCACGGCCGGAAGCTTGACCGCCCACGCATCAAGAAAGGCCACCGGAATCTGCAGGTGCCGACCGTCGATTTGGACGAGATTCAACGCGATGACGACGGGAACGAAGCCCTTCAAGGCATCAAGGATCAGGCAGATGATGCCGTGCTTCTTGCCGACCACGCGCAAAACATTCGTTGCTCCGATATTGCCGGAGCCGTGTTGCCGGATGTCGATGCCCTTCGCCCTCGCGATAAAGAGGCCGAAGGGGATTGAGCCGAGCAGGAAAGCGAAGAGCGGGCAGAGCCAGAGCTGCATGTGGGCGTCTGAGTAGAGCAAAGCAGGGCCGATGTCACCTACGGAGGCCGATTGCTCCGCAGACTCCGGATTTCGAGGAGCTTGGCAGGACGACAGGCGCCCTGCGGGTAATAAAAAGCGCGACCCCTGTAAGGGTCGCGCTCGTTGAGATCCAAGGGCTTATTTGCCGATAGACTTGAGGGAAGCATTCCACTTTTCAAGGTTGGCCTTCTGGGCCTCGAAAAGCGCATCGGTGGAATCGAGTACCTCGATCTTGGTGATCTTGTCACCTTTCACGATTTTGTTAACGACATCCTGACCCTTGGTCACTTCGCCGAAGACGGAGTGCTTGCCGTCCAAGTGAGGCGTGGGCACGTGGGTGATGAAGAATTGGCTGCCGTTGGTTCCCGGGCCTGCATTCGCCATTGAAAAAATCCCGGGCTTGTTGTGCTTCAAGGAAGGGTCGAATTCGTCGCCGAACTTGTAGCCCGGCCCGCCGGTTCCGGTCGCTGTCGGATCGCCGCCCTGGATCATGA
>CAMPGU010000114.1 GCA_946885645.1 uncultured Haloferula sp. | reverse complement strand
GATGAAACATCATTGGGGGCTGATAGTCAACGGGTCAACGTCACGTGATCGCGTAGGATGGGCAGTCGATCCGCCATCTTCCTACTCTGGGGCCAAACATTCGATCCACGGGCTTGATGCGGTCCGGCCGGGCCTGATAGGGACTCAAACGTGTTCGCCCCGTGAACCTGAGCGCTTTTTCCCATGACCCCGATCCGTACCCTCGTCCTGTCCCTTGCCGCCCTGATGGCCCCGCTTGCATCCGCCGATGAAAAGAGCTCCGGCAATCCGGTCTTCGAGGGCTGGTACGCCGATCCGGAAGGCATCATCTTCGGCGACCGCTACTGGATCTATCCCACGTACTCCGCGCCGTACAACGAGCAGACCCGCTTCGATGCCTTTTCCTCCCCGGATCTGGTGAAGTGGAAGAAGCACGAGAGCATCCTCGACACCAAGGATATCAAATGGGCGAAGCGCGCGATGTGGGCGCCATCCATCATCGAGAAGGACCGCAAGTATTACCTCTTCTTCAGCGCGAACGACATCCAGAACAACGAGCAGGAAGGCGGCATCGGCGTGGCGGTGGCGAACAAGCCGGAGGGGCCCTACAAGGACCACATCGGCAAGCCGCTGGTGGACAAGTTCCACCATGGCGCCCAACCGATCGACGGTTTCGTCTTCCGCGATGACGACGGCACCCATTACCTGATCTACGGAGGCTGGAGGCACTGCAACATCGCGAAACTGAAGGACGACTTCAAAGGCTTCGTGCCCTTCGAAAAGGGCGAGACCTTCCGCTCGATCACACCGGCCGGTTACGTCGAAGGCCCCTTCGTCTTCAAGAAGAACGGGAAGTACTACTTCATGTGGTCGGAAGGCGGCTGGACCGGACCGGATTACCGGGTCGCCTACGCCGTTTCCGATTCACTCTTCGGCCCGCACGAACGCATCGGCGTGGTGCTCCAGCAGGATGCGGCCGTGGCCACCGGCGCGGGACACCACTCGGTGATCCACAACAAGAAGGACGATAACTGGTACATCGTCTATCACCGCCGTCCCCTCGGCGAGACCGACGGCAACCACCGTGTGACCTGCGTGGACAAGCTGGAGTTCGATGAGAAAGGGCTGATCAAACCCGTGAAGATCACCAACGAAGGCGTGAAGGCCGATCCGCTGCGCTGAGGGCTCAGCGCCGGCGGCGGAGCAGGCCGAGCGCTCCGGCCAAGGCAAGAACTGCCGCGGAGGGCTCGGGAACGGTCACCAGTTCGCCGAAGCCTTCCGTGCCGCCGTTGGTGAGGCCGAGGTTGCCGTCCCAAGCGGCGAAGATGCCGCTGTTCTGGCCGGGGAGCCCGGGGAGCGTAGTGGCGAAGAGATCGAAGCGGACCGAAGAAGTGTTCTGGTAGTAGAGGATCATGCCGCCCTCGGCAGTGGTCTCCGGGTGACCGTCGCCGCGGGAGTCGAAGCGATAGGTGCCGTCCTCATCGTGCACGTGGATCCCGCTGTCCCCCTGGAGCTGATACCCGGCGAAGCCGTCGGCCGCAAAGGTACGGATGGATTCGGATTGCTCCGGCTCGCCGTCGTGATCGTAAACGAGGAAGCGGACCCCGGGGAGGGTGACCGGGACGCTGAAATCGCTCCCGCCCTCGAAAAACGAAAAGGTCCACGCGATTCCCCCGGTCTGCTGGAGCTCGTTGCCGTCGTGGCGATAGTACACGCCTAGGTCGTCGTTCGCGTCCGTACTGTTGTAGTCCGGCAGCCAGCCGACCCACTGGTAGGTGCTGGTTTCCCGGAAATCGGAGCTTTCGCCATCGGTCAGGCCGATCACGGAGGCCCGCACGTCGATGGACGTTCCGTTGTAGAATCCGGCGTTCGAGAAATCGATGGTGGTGCCCGTGTAGTAGTCCGGGCCGAGGGTCGAGCCGTTCGGATATTGGGCGTTGGTGTTCTGGAGGTTGTTGCTGAAGTCCAGGTCCACGTACGTCTGCGCCCGCGCTGCCGGGAATAGCAGGACGGCAAGCGTGAGAAACCGGCGGGCGATGCAGGCGATCATCGTTGGAGGGGGGAAACGGCGCGCGCATGTAACAGGCCGCGAACAGCAGTTCCAACGGAAAGTGCTACGCGATCGTGCAGGTGCGGTCGCCGAAGCGGGAAACCAGCGCCCGCGCGAGCGCACCCACGTTCTCATCGTCGAAGAGGGTCAGGTGACGGCCAGGCACCGGCACGATCTCCAGCCCGCCGCCTGCGAAGGCCGACCAGCCGTAGTCTTCCGGCCACTCGACCTTGTCGCTGGGGGTCATCGCCTTGAAGAGCGTGACGCGGCCCTTGAAAGGCCGCGGCCTGTAGGCCTGCATGGCGCGCCAGTTCTCCTCCCGCACCTGGACGCGGCGCAGGTCGCTATGGGCCTCCGCGGGCCCGGAGCTGAAGGCGGCGGCCAACTCGGCTTTGACGCGGCGGTTGGTCGCGATTCCCTCGCTGATGCGCTCGCGCAAACGCTCGAGACGGGAAGGCAGGGGCAGATCCTGCTGCTGCTGCCAGAAGGCATTGAAACGGCCGGACAGGGAATAGCGCTTGGAAGGAGCGACCGGGTTGTGGGTGTCGAAGAGACCGACAAACTCCACCCGGTGGCCCTGCTCTTCCAAAATGCAGGCCATCTCGTGGGCGACCACCCCGCCGTAGGAATATCCCGCGATCCGGAAGGGTCCGCCGGGATGGGCGGCCAGCAGGAGCCGGACGTAGGCGGCGGCCGTATCCTCCACGCTCGCGGGTGTGACGGGGCCGTTGCTGCTGAGCGCGAGCGACTCGATCGCATGAAGCGTGAAATCCCGCGGCATCAGCTCCGCCAGGCTGCGGTAGAAGATCACCCCGCCATCTCCGCCGTGGATGCAAAAGAGCGGAGCCTCCGAGCCGCCCTCGGAGAGCGCGACGAGGTGTCCGCGTTCATCCACGGGTGCGGTGACCTTTTCCGGATCGAGGGTGAGCAGGGACGCGAGCTGCGAGACGGTGGGATGGCTGATCAGCGCGGCCAAGGGAAGCGTGCGGCCGAACTCCCGGTTGATGCGCGAGAACAGGCGCAGGGCCATCAGCGAGTGGCCGCCGAGCGCGAAGAAATCGTCGTCCCGCCCGATCTCCGGGAGTTCCAGCAGCTCCGACCATAGCGCGGCGAGTCGTGTCTCGATGGCACCCTGTGGGGCGGAAAAGGCGGCTCTTCCCGCAGGCGCAGCGGAGACCGCCGGATCCGGCAAGGCGGCGACATCGATTTTTCCATTCGCGGTGATCGGGAAGGACCCGAGAACCGCGACCCCGTCGGGCCGCAGGAACGCGGGCAGACGACCGGCCAGCCACGCGGAGAGCTTCGCGGAATCCAGAAGGCTACCTTGTTCGGTGAGGGCCCAGGCGAGGATGCGCTTGGTCTCCGAGCTCTCGCCGCGGATCGCGACCTTCGCCTGCCGCACTTCGGGATGGGAAGCCAGCGCGGTTTCGATTTCGCCGGGTTCGATGCGGAAGCCGCGGACCTTCACCTGATCGTCGCGCCGACCGAGGAATTCGATCGAGCCGTCCGCGAGCCAGCGGCAGAGGTCGCCGGTCTTGTAGAGCTTGGATGTCGTAAAGGCGGGCGCCGGGATAAACCTTTCTGCGGTGAGAAGGGGATCGTGGTGGTAGCCGAGGGCAAGGCCGTCGCCGCCGGTGTGCAGCTCACCCGGGATCCCCGCCGGGACGGGACGGCCCAGGTCATCCAGGATGAACACGGAGGTATTCGCGATGGGGCGGCCGATGGGGATCGAGGCACGCTCGCAGTCCGCCGCGGTGATCGTATGGCAGGTGGTGAAGGTGGTGTTTTCCGTGGGGCCGTAGCCGTTCACGAGCTGCGTGTCGGGCAGCAATTCAAGGGCGCGCCGCACGTGCGAAACGGAGAGGACATCGCCGCCCGCAAGCAGGTAGCGCAGGCCCTTCAGGGATTCCGCGTGCTCCTCGATCATCACTTGGAAAAGCCCGGCGGTCAGCCAGAGCGTGGTCACGCCCTTGTCGCGCACCGCGGAGGCGATTTCGTCGAGGCCGGTTCCGTGGGCGGGGATGATCAGCTTTCCGCCGTTGAGCAGAGGCCCCCAGATTTCCAGCGTGGAGGCATCGAACGATAGGGGGGCAGCTTGCAGGAAGACATCCTCCGGCGTGATGGTGATGAAATCGCAGCCGCGGACGAGGCGGATCACCCCGCGATGCGGCACCAGCACACCCTTCGGCTTTCCGGTGGAGCCGGAGGTGAAGAGCAGATACGCGGGATGCTCCGCGCTCAAGAGGACCTCCGGCAGGCTTGAGCTCGCCGTGGCAGCGCCGACCGCCGGGATGTCCAGAACCAGTCCCTGCCAGCCATCGAAGGCCCCACGGCATGTGGGTGCCGCGAGCGCGATCTTTCCGCCGCATTCCCCCAGCAGCAGCGCGAAGCGCTCCGCAGGATAGTCGGGATCGAGCGGAACGTAGGCTCCCCCCGCAAGGAGGATGCCGAGCAGTCCCGCGATCATCTCCGGCGAAGGCTTCGCGCACAGGGGAACGAGATCGCCCGGTGCCAAGTCCGCGGCGATGAGCGCGGCGGCGACGGCAGAGGCCTCCGCCAGCAATTGCGCGTAAGTGAGCGTGCTCCCGCCGAAGTCGATGGCGATGCGGCCGGGGTGAAGATGTGCCGTTTCGAGGAAGAGCTTTCCGATGTTCGAGTCGCGCGGGTAATCGGTGCGCTGTCCCGCCCACTCGCCAAGAAGCTTCTCCTTCTCGGCGTCGCTCAGGATTTCAAGGCGCGAGAGCGGCTTGGCGGGATCGTTCGCGATGTCCTCCAGCAGGCGCTGATAGTGGCCCAGCATCCTCAGCGCGGTTTCGCGGTCGTAGAGGTCGCTGCTGAAATCACAGGTGACGCGCCAGCCTTCCGCGCGCTCCACCATGAAGAAGTGGAGATCGAAGATGGCTCCCGGCGAGCGCGAAGGAATCGGGACGAGATCGACGCCGCCGAAATGCCCCGCCTTGGCGAAGGACCGCTGGTGGGTGAAATTCACCTGGAAGAGCGGGTTGCGGCTTTGATCCCGGTTCGGCTTGAGCTCGCGCACCAGGCATTCGAAAGGGAGGTCCTGATTCTCGACCGCTTCCAGCGCGGTGTCCCGCACCTGCCGGACGAAGGACTCGAAGGCGGGGTCTCCGGAGAGATCGCTGCGCAGGATGAGGGAATTGATGAAGACCCCGATGAGCGGCTCGAGTTCGGCGCGGGTCCGGCCGGTGATCGGCGAGCCGACGGCGATGTCCGTGCCCCCGCTGTAGCGGTGGAGCAGCACCTTGTAGGCGGCGAGCAGCAGATGATAAAGCGTCGCGCCGTTGCGGGCGGCGATGGTTTGCAATCGCGAGGTGAGCTCGCGGGGCAGCAGGGCCGAAACGAGATCGCCGTTCCAGGTCTTCACCGGCGGACGGGCGCGGTCGGAGGGGAGATCAAGCTCCGGCATCCCGGCCAGGCGGCCTTTCCAGTAGGCGAGCTGCCGCGCAATCTCCGGACCGGCGAGGTAATCCTTCTGCCAAACGCTGAAGTCGCCGTACTGGATCGGCGGCGGATCCAGCGGGCAGTCCTTGCCCTCGTGATAGGCCTGATAAATCGCGGCGAGCTCTTCGGTCAGCACCGTCATTGACGAGCCGTCGAACATCGCGTGATGGACGGTGACGTGCAGGATGTGCAGCAGCGGCGAGAGCCGGACCAGTTCCGCCCGGAACACCGGGCCGGTAGCGAGGTGGAAAGGGCGCTTCGCCTCGATGCCGCCCAGACGGTCGGCCTCGGCCTGCCGGTCGCTCTCGGGGAGCTGGGAGATGTCGATCAACGCGAGCTTGAAGGTGGACGCGGGCGTCACCACCTGGAGCAGTTCGCCGCCGTCTTCCTCGAAATGCGTCCGCAGTGCCTCGTGGCGTTCCACGATGGTTTCCAGCGTTCTTTCAAGCAGCCGGACGTCGAGCGGACCCTCGAGGCGGAAGCGCATCGGGATGTTGAACGCCGTGACCTCCGGCTGGAGCAGCTCCAGATACCAAAAGACCTGCTGCGCGATGGACGCGGGGAATGCCAGCACCTCCCCGGCAGAGCCCTGCGAGGCCTCCGTCAGATCGGTGCTGTGGGTCGCTTCGCTCATCGTTTCAGAGTTTGCGGCGGTAAGCATCGCGATTCACACGTTGGATGGCGGGACCGGCGGCGGCGCTCTCCGGGGCCGCGGCCAGGTCGGCGGCGATCGCGGCGATGGTGCGGTGCCGGAAGACCTGGGCCGGCGTGAGTGCTAGCCCGGCCCGGGTGGCGCGGGTGGTGATCTGGAAGATCAGGATGGAATCCCCGCCCAGCTCGAAGATGTCGTCCGAGATGCCGATCTCGCGGAGCCCGAGGACCTGCCGCCAGATCTCCACCAGGCGTTGCTCGGTTTCGCTCTTCGGTGCCACGATCTCGCGTCCGGCGTCCACCGGGGCATCGCCGGGAGCAGGCAGCGCCTTGCGATCCACCTTGCCGTTCGGCGTGAGGGGGAAGCGGTCGAGCACGACGAATGCACCCGGGATCATGTAGTCGGGCAGCTTTCCGGCGAGATGGGTCCTCAGCGCGGAGCCGAGATTGTCGCCCGGCTTTTGCGGCTTCTCATGGCAAGGTTCGTTGGCAAGCGGAGCGGGCGTGGCTTGGATCGGCCACAGCGGAATGGCGGCCGCGCCCGCGGGGAGGAAGACGGCATCGATCAAGCCCGCCGTGCCATTGCCGCGCCAGCGGACGTGTGCCCGGTAGCCATTCGCCTCGGCGATCGCGAAGAGATCCTCGGCCGCAACCGCCGACGCGGGCGGGGACGGAACGAAGGGCAGGGCGCTGTCCTCCGGCGAGTGCTCCAGCGCGCGCAGGAAACCGAGCGGCGAGGCGAGCCGCGCGTCGGGAATGCCGGAGATTGCCAGCTCGTCCGGCCCTTCGGCCAGGATCGCCTCCAGTTGCTCCAGATTCAGCCGCTGCCATTCGCGCCATCGCGTCACGAGCTGCACCGGGGGCTTTTCACCCACGTGCAAGATCACATCGTAGTGATAGGTCGTGGTCTCGTTCGCCAGCTTGCCGCGGCGCAGCAGGATCTCGATATGAGAGACGCCGGGGAGGTCGAGGCGGTCAAACCACGCGGGGTCGAGCGAGAGCTCCGTTTCCCGAGCCAGTCGCTGGGTTAGCTTCTCGCGCAGTTGCCCGCAGGTGGTGCCCGCGGGAGCGCGCTCGCGCAGGATCTCGGCGTGGTGTGCACCGAGCAGGGCGTTGCCCTGGATATCGCCGAGGAAGATCCGTCCGCCCGGTTTCACCGCGCGCGCCGCGCCCTGGAGAACGCGGGCGAGATAAGGGGCATCGGGGAAATACTGCGCCACCGAATTGATGATCACGGTATCGAAGTGCTGCTCCGGGATGCCCGCAAAGTCGTCCGCCGGGCGATGGAACAGCTTCACCTGCGGTAGCGGCTGGTTTTTCCCGAGCGCATCGATCGCCACCTTCGAGATATCCGCGGCCCAATAGGATTCGGCCTCCGGGGCGAAGCGGGCGAGGATCTGGCCGGTGCCGCAGCCGATTTCGAAAATACGGCGCGGAGCGTACTTCCGCAGCCGCATTGCCGTCATGTCGATCCACTCCTCCACCTGGGCCTCGATGCCCGTGATGCCCGCCCAACCGGCGATCACCGAATCGAGCCGGTCCAGCTTTTCGCTGCCGGATTGATCAATCGCGGACTTATAGAGGAGGTCCCACTGGTCCTGCCAGATCGCGGTGCCTTCACCGGTGCTCTCGCCTGCGGCGGGCTTCACGTAGGCGACCAGGCGGCCGTCGTGAACGTTCGCCACGGCCTGGGCAACCGAAGGGTGTTGTTCGAGGTGCGACTCGATGTCCCCGAGCTCGATGCGGAAGCCGCGCAGCTTCACCTGATGGTCCATGCGGCCCAGGCACTCGATGCTGCCATCTGCATTCCAGCGCGCCAGGTCGCCGGTGCGGTAGAGCTTGGAATCCGCAGCGGGAAGCGACTCCGGCGCGGAGATAAAGCGGTCCGCCGTCAGGTCCGGCCGGTCGTGGTAGCCGTGGGCCAGACCATCGCCGCCGATCAGCAGCTCGCCTGCGATTCCCGCCGGCTGCGGCTGCATCGCCGCATTCACGATGTACACCTGCGTGTTATCGATCGGCCTGCCGATGGTCACGGGGCCGTCCCCTGCGCCGACCTTCGCGGTGGTGGACCAGATGGTCGTCTCGGTGGGTCCGTAGACGTTCCACACTTCGCCGCAGAGCGGGGCCAAGCGGTTCACCAGATCGCGCGGCACGGCTTCGCCGCCCACCAGCGCCTTGAAGCCCGGCTTGCCCGGCCATCCCGCTTCCAGCAGCAAGCGCCAGGTGGCGGGAGTCGCTTGGAGAACCGAGATATCGTGGTCGCGGATCGCTTCGGCGAGGCGGTTGCCATCGAGGGTCACCTCGCGCGTGGCGATCACCGTCCGCGCACCGGTCGTGAGCGGCAGGAAGATCTCCAGCCCGGAGATGTCGAAGGACAGGGTCGTGACGGAAAGCAGCACGTCTTCCGGAGTGAGCCCCGGCTCGCGCCGCATCGAATTCAGGAAATTCACGACCGCGCGGTGCGGGATGCGCACGCCCTTTGGCCGCCCGGTCGAACCCGAGGTGAAGATCACATAGGCCAGATCCTCCGGGCTGCCTTCGACGGGCACGAAGGTCGCGGCGTCGCCCGCATCCTCATCCGCGAGCAGCACCGTGGCGGGGGAGGCAGGCAGCCCGCGATGCAAGGAGCCCTGCGAAAGAATCACCGGCATGCGCGCATCTTCCACCATGAAGCCCAGGCGCTCGGCCGGGAAGGCAGGATCCATCGGGACATAGGCGGCCCCGCATTTCAGGACAGCCAGGAGCCCGGCGACCATGTCGGTGGAGCGCTCCAGATGGATGCCCACCAGATCGCCGCGCTTCACCCCCGCGCTTTGCAGCCGCGCGGCGATGGCCGTGGCGCGCCGCTCGAGCTGGGCGTAGCTGAGAGTGGCATCGCCGCAAACCAGCGCCGGCCGCTCCGGCACGCGCGCCGCGATGGCGGAAACCAGGCAGGACAAGGTGGCATCGCGCGGGTAGTCGCGCCCGGTGGCGTTCCAGTCGATTAGCACGCGCTGTTGCTCTTCCGGGCTCAGGATCGGCAGGGACTGCAAGGACGCGTCGCCTTCGGCAATCGCGCTCTCGATGAGTTGCTCGAAACAACCGAGCCAGCGCCGGATCGTTGCGGCATCGTGCAGGTCGGTGTTGTATTCGCACTCGACGACCATCCGTTCGTCGGTCTGCACGAGATTGAAGAAGAGGTCGAAATTGACGTGGCGCTTCGGGTTCGTCTCCACGTCGAAGCGCAGCCCGTCGAAGCCGATCCGGTCGCTGCCGGACTTGTCGATGTTGAACATCACGGTGACCAGCGGCAGGCGGCTGGTATCCCGCGGCAGGGTCAGCTTTTTCAACAGGGTGCCGAAGGTGTAGTCCTGATGGTCGTAGGCCTCCAGAACCTGTTCCTTCACCTCCGCCGCGAACTCGCGGAAGGAGCGCGTGGCACCGGCGTTGAGCCGGAGCGGCAGGAAATTCAGGCAGTGGCCCACCAGTTCGTCGCGGCCGATGCGCGTTTGGCCCGCGGCAGGCACGCCGATGACAATATCCTCCTGGCCCGTGAGCCGGTGGAGGAGCGTGGCGAAGGTGCCGAGCAGGGTGGCAAACAAGGTGCCGCCCAGCTTCGGCGAGGCTTTCTTGAGGCGCGCGTAGCGGTCCGGATCCAGCGTGAGCGCTTCCATCGCGCCGGCATAGGTTTTTACCTGCGGGCGCGGCCGGTCGGTCGGCAGTTCCAGCACCGGCGCTCCTTGAGCGAACTTCGCCACCCAGAAATTCTCCGCCTTCGCGCGCTCGTCCGAATCCTTGTTCGCAAGTTCCTGCCGGGCGTAGTCGGCGAAGGACATCGCCGGCGGCAGCATGGGCAGGCGGTCCGCCTTGCGGGCGTTGTAGGCCTGCGCCAGCTCCATCAGGATCATGCCGAAGGACCAGCCGTCGCACACCATGTGATGCGCGGTGAAAAGGAGTTCGTGACTCTCCGGCGAAAGCCGCGCGAGTTGCAGGCGCAGCAGCGGCCCGTGGGTGAGGTCGAAAGGCGTGCGCGCCTCCTCTTCCTTGATCCGGGACCAGTGCAGTTCCCGGGCATCCGCGGTGAGCGCGGAGAAGTCGTGCCCGGCGACGTCCAGTTCGCGCGGCGCGGCGTGGAAGAGCTGCTGCTGCCCGTCCGCGCTGAAGGTGCTCCGCAGCGCGGGATGGCGCACGACCAGATCGAGCAGCGCCGTTTGCAAGGCCCCGGTGTCCAGAGGTCCCTCGAAGCGGATGATGTTCGATTCGTTGTATGAGCAGTTCGCCTCGTCGCCCATCATCAGCGAGTGGAAGATCTCCCGCTGGGCTTCGGTGGTGGGTGCCACGTCGCGGCGGGGAAAGACCGCCGGTGCCGCGCCGCTGCCTGCGGCGGAGGCGGGCAGAAAGCCGGCTGCCTGCATGTCCGATACCGCTTCCGCGAAGCCGCGTACCACGCGATCCAGGTCCTCGTCCGTGTGGGCGGTGGTGAAGTAGAGCGGGCGTCCTTCCCAAATGTGGATGCCTTTCTCGCGCAGGAAATACCACAGCAGGCTGGCATACTTCAGGTCGGGCGCGTGTTCGACCACAGCGTAGGCGCTGAAGTGCGGGAGGCGGATCGGCACGCCGATCGCCTCGAAATGGGTGTTGAGCGTGCGGCACAGCCGTTCCACCCGCTCCGTCACTTCGATCTGGAGGCGCGGGCCTTCGCCCTTGAGATGTTCCACGACGCGCCACGCGGCCGCGAGGGCCAGCGGATGGCGGACGAAGGTTCCGGCGAAGAAGGTCACGCCGACTTCCGGAAAACTATCGTCGCCGTAGTTCCACGCGCCGCCGTCGAGCGCATCCATGTACTCGCGTTTCCCGGCCAGCACGCCGATAGGCATGCCGCCGCCGATCACCTTGCCGTAGGTCGCCAGATCCGCCTCGATCCCGAAGTAAGCCTGCGCCCCGCCGGGGTGGCAGCGGAAGCCGGTCACCACTTCGTCGAAGATTAGGGCGGTGCCGGAGGCCTTCGTGATCGCGCGCACCTCGTGCATGAATTCGCGGGGCTGCAAGCCGGGTGCCCGGCTCTGCACCGGCTCCACCATCACGGCGGCCAGTTCGTGGGCGTGCGCCCTTAGAATCTCCAGCGAAGCCGGATCCGCGTAGTCCAGCACGAGCATGTTCTCGACCAGCGATTGCGGGATGCCCGGGGCGATCGGCTGGGCCTTGTAAACCCCGTCCACCCACGCGCCGCGCACCAGCACTTCCTCGAACATGCCGTGGTAGTCGCCGGTGAAGTAGGCGATGCGGTTCCGGCCGGTGATCGTGCGCGCCAGGCGCATCGCGGCCATCACCGCCTCGGAGCCCGTGTTGCAGAAGGTCGCGCGCTCCATGTTCGTCAGCTCGCAGATCGCTTTCGCGAGCTTGCCGGCGATCGGCGACTGCGGCCCGATCTCGATGCCGGTCTTGAGCTGCTTTTCCACCGCCTCCACCAGCCAATCCGGAGAGTGGCCGAAGAAGTAAGTGCCGAAGCCCATGGTGATATCGACATACTCGTTTCCATCGAGGTCCCAGATTTTCGCGCCCTTGGAACGCGCCGAAACGATGGGATAGACCATCTCTTTCCACAGCGACTTGAAACCCGACACCGCCCGCGGATCGGCGTAGTGGCCGCGGTGCTCGGCGGTATAGGCCTTGGAGGAGGCGGTCTTGCCGACGTAGCGGGAAATGAGTTCTTCGAGCGCCTTCTGCTGGACCGTCGTGAGGCCGCCGTTCTCGCCCTTGTCGATCGGCTTGTAGGGGCCGAAGCGGTTGTTCGTCGCGGTATTCCGCGTGTGGCGGGCAGGCCATTGGACGGCGGAGAGGCCGTTCGGGGTTTCGCTGCGGACCGGGGCGCTGGCCGCCGCGGGTTGCGTCCTGGACTCCAGCAGCGCCTGCATGAGTTGGATCTGGTTCGCCATCAATTGCTCGATGGTCGTTCCTCCTGCGGCGGGCGAGGACAGGGGGACGGCGGCGGGCGGAACTACGGCAGGCACCGTAGCCGGGGCCTCCGCGGGCATTTCCCGGTCGAGGTGCGCGGCGATGCTCCCGACC
>CAMPGU010000113.1 GCA_946885645.1 uncultured Haloferula sp. | reverse complement strand
AGGAAAGATTTACGCAATGATCCGCAATATGGTCAAAAACGAGACGGATGCCTGGGACCTGTCCCAGGAAGCCTTCATCAAGGCGTGGCAAGCCCTGCCGCGCTTCGAGGCGAAGGCGCGTTTCACCACCTGGCTCTACCGGATCGCCCACAACAGCGTCTATGATTTCGCCCGCCGCCGCCGCCCGGAAGGCGGGGATGAGCTGAACGACGAACTTCTGAGCCGCGACCGGATCGACCCCGCGGCCATTTCGACCCCCTCCGAAGCCCGCAGCCCGGACGACGCGCTGGCTGCCGACGAACTCCGCGTGAAGATCGGAGCCGCGCTCGCGAAGCTCTCTCCGGAGCACCGCGAAGCCGTCGTCTTGAAAGATGTCCAGGGTTTGGCGTATAAAGAGATCGCCGAGGTGATGAGCTGCTCCATCGGCACGGTCATGAGCCGCCTCTTCTACGCCAGACAGAAACTCCAAGCCCTCCTCAAGGATGAATACGATGCCCGATGAAGAAATGCTGGCCCTGTGGGTGGACGACGAGCTGACCGGCGAGTCCGCCGCCACGGTGAGCGCGTGGGCGGCCACCCAACCCGAGTGGCTGGCCCGGCGCGAGGAAGCGCGGCAGATCAAGCAACTGCTGCGCGCGCACCTGCCTGCGTCCGAGGAACCTCCTTACGCGGATTTCTTCAATTCCCGGATTTCCCGGGAAATCGCGCGGGAGGCTGTTGCCGCCGCCCCCCCGGCGAAGGCCAAGGGCGGCTTCTGGCGCTTCTTCCTGCCGGCCACGGCCGTGGCGGGCATGGCACTCTGCTTCTGGGCGGGCACCCGCGTGGTTCCTGCACGCCAGGCCGGCCCGGCGGCCCCGGTGATCGTCGCGACGGCTCCGGAGCCTGCACCGGCCCTCTACATCCCGGAACAAGGCGTCACCGCCGCCTACTTCATGTCCCCGGCGGCACATGCCGAGGTGATCGTGCTCAATGGCGTGGCCTCGCTGCCGGATAGCTTCGAGCTCCCGGACACCGCATCCGTGGAAGAACCGGCCCCGACCACCGCCGATATCACTCCGCCGCGATGAACCGACGCCGGGCGATCACCCTGATAGCTCTCGGCGGGGCGGGCATGGCAAACGCCCAGACCGACCCCGGCCGGGACGTGATCGGCACCGTCACGGTGGTGGTCTATCTCGGCACGGATGGGGATGCCACCGCCGCCGGCCCGCGGGCGAAACCCGTGCCGGACGAGGTGGCCGCGCGGCTCTCCCGGGAGGAAAAGCTGAAATTCGCCTCCTATCTGGAGATCGGCCGGGACATGATGCCGCTCTACCGGACCTACGAGAACTGGGCCAAGCCCTTCGGCGAGAGCAACGAGGTGGTCCTCCGTTTCGAGGCGCAGAGCAAGCTTTCCAAGGAGCTGATGCGGATGGACGTGGAGCTGTGGGTAAGCCGCAAAAAGATCCTCAAGACCGATGCCGCCATGACCCCGGACAAGCCCCTGCTGGTACTGGGACCCGAGTGGCGCGGCGGCCGCCTGATCATCTCCGTGGAGCTGAAGCCCGGGAAGCCGAAGTCAAAGTGAGGGCGGGAGGCCGCTCAGCCGCCACACGCCCTTCATCCCGCCTTTCCGGTATTCGGCCCCCTCGTCCACCTGGCCGACGCTGAAGAAGGAGCCGTCGAATTCCGCCCACAGCGCCGGGCAGGGATTCATGAAGGCTCCCAGATTGACGACCAGCTTTCCGCGCCTCCTCCAGATGCCCGCGCGGTGGAAATGGCCCTTCACGACGATCTCCGCACGCGGGAAGTAGCCTTCCGCAAACCGGGCCGCAGCCTCCGACTGCAGGGCCCACACGCGCAGGATCTCGAAGGCCCGGCGAGGCGGCCTCACCGCATCGAGCACGCGTTGCCAGAGCTTCTGCCCTTTCGGATAATCGGCGGTGCGCAGGACCAAGGCGATTTCCCGCGCCAAGGCGATCCGGGCCGCCGGGTCCCCGGCCGCCGCACGATGCCGGTCCCACAAGGCCCGTACCTGCTCGTGCCGCGAGAAGCATTCACGGGTCCAGGGCGAGCCTTCCGCGAAGAAGGTGTCCCCATGGGTCACGAGGATGCGTCCCTCCGCCAGCTCCACCCAGCCGGGCCCCGGCCAACCGGGATCGTGATTGCCGGACAGGAAGACCGCTTCCGCTCCCTCCTGCGCGCAGATCGCTTTCAGCTCCTCCAGCATCTCCGCGGAGCGATCCCGGAAAATGCGCGCGAGTTCCTGCCAGGTGTCGCCGTTGAAAACCACTGTTCCCGCCCCGGCGATCAAGGGGCGGAAGCATTCCACGGAAGAAATCCGGGACACCCGGTGCCCGAGGTGCAGATCGGAAAGGATGCGGACCGGGAGGATCATGCCTTCGCGAGCGCGCGCTGGCGGACGGCTTCGTAAAGACAGACGCCCGCCGAGACGGAGGCGTTGAGGCATTCCACCTTTCCGGCCATCGGGAGCTTCGCCAGGAAGTCGCAATTCTCTTCCGTCAGGCGGCGCATGCCTTTTTCCTCGGCCCCGATCACGAGAGCCAGCGGGCCCTTCAGATCGAGGTCGTAGAGCAGCTTGTCGGTGTGGTCGGTCGTGCCGACGATCCAGACGCCCGCCTTCTTGAGATGCTCCATCGTCCGCGCCAGGTTCGTCACCTGCACGAAGGGGACGTGATCGGCAGCGCCCACGGAAATCCGGCGGACGGTCTCGGTGATGCTCGCCGATTTGTCCTTCGGCGCGACGACCGCATGGACACCCGCGCCGTCCGCCGAACGGAGGATCGCCCCGAGATTGTGAGGATCCTGCACGCAATCGAGGATCAGGAGGAAAGGCACCGGCTTCTCCGCAACGATCCGCATGAGATCGTCTTCATCGAGCGCCGGCGCGGAGGAAGACGATGGTTCGGGCTCGTTCCTGCGGGCGTGGCGGTTGTCACGGGCTTCATGCTCGCGGCGGCGGGGCTTCATGGGCGGCGAGGATGGAGAAGAATTTCGC
Organism: uncultured Haloferula sp.; assembly: GCA_946885645.1. Next base: position 9,230 of record CAMPGU010000113.1, on the reverse strand, counting down.
AATCATCAAGAGCTCGGCGAAATCTTCCGAACGGTACGGAAACGAACGCCCGGCATGGATCATCCGTCATTGGGGCCGGAGCGTGATTCCCGTCGCGGTAACCTCTACCACCAAATTCGCCTCTCGGGCGATCCGATTCAAGGCGTCCCAAGCGGAGATCCCCCTCTCTTCGAGCGCGATAATTCTCCTCGCCTCCGGAGGCCCTGCCGTCCTCATGACTCCGACTTCACCGTCCCTAGCCTCTTCTTCGCCCGCAGCGTCATACGGTTCACCCTCCCGTCTTCCAATTGAAAAAGAGATCCCGCGCTTCGTGTGCTCCACAGTCGAATCCGGATCGAGCTCGATGATACGGACCCGCAGGAACTCCACCGCCTCTTCCACGCTCGTATCTTCAAAGGCGATCACCGGGATGATAATCGATTTCAATTTGCCCCGGATGAAGTTCTCCGCGGAAGACGCGGTCGCCGGACGCGGCCGTTTCGAGGCTTTGGCTGGTTCGCGGAAGCCGGCATCCGCTTGGGAAGGAGCGTTACGAACTAGTCGCCCCCCATTCGGTCCGGCCGGGCCTCCCGAGCTGTCCGTTTTCACACACCCGCGATTCGTTAAAATCCATCCGGCAAGCAGGACGTAGCCTGCGTATGGAAAAATCGATTTCACCAGCAGGGCATCTACTATCAGCGCGTCGCCCCGAAGTCCCGTCGGATCTTCCCCCTTGCATGAAGAACGGGGCCGATTCAGAGGAACCCCTTAAGGGGCGGCCGCTTGCTGGACTTCTTCGAGCGCATGCTCGTTCTCATCCAGCGCCAGTTCCTCCTCTTGCCGTTGCAGCGCTTCCTTGGTGTAGATTCTAAGCCGGAAGTCCTCGAAGAGAGCATACACGCAGGGCACCAGCAGCAGGGTATTGAAGAGGTTGATCAAGCCACCGAAGGCGAGGCTGACCGCCATCGGGATCAGGAATTTCGCCTGCACGCTGGTCTCCGTGATCATCGGCAGCAGGCCGATGAAGCTGGTGACCGAGGTGAGGAAAATCGGGGTGAACCGCGCCTTTCCGCCGCGCAATACGGCCTCGTACGCGGAGTGGCCCTCGCGCCGGTAGCGGTTCATGAATTCCACCAGCACCAGGCTCTCGTTGATCACCACGCCCGCGAGCGCGATCACGCCGATGATGCTCATGACGCTGAAGTTCATCCCGAAGAAGATGTGGCCCAGCACCGCGCCGATCATCCCGAAGGGAATCACGCTCATGACGATGAGCGGCTGCACGTAGCTGCGCAGCGGCAGCGCCAGCACCATGTAGATCCCGAAGAGCGCGAGCACGAAGCCCTTCGAGAGGTCCGACACGCTTTCCCGCTGGTCCTTCTGCTCTCCTTGGAAGCCCCACATCACGGAGGGGAATTTCTCGTGCATGCGGGGAAAGACGTCCGTGCGCATCCACTCCACCACCTCGTTCGCGTTGGCGTTGGGATTCGTGCGGTCGATGTCGGCGGTGACGTTGATCGAGCGGAAGCGGTTGGCACGGCGGATGATTGCGTAGCCGCGGCCCTCCTCGGCCTCCGCCACCTCGGTGAAAGGAATCTCCTCCCCTTCGGGGGTGCGGATCCGCATGTCGGAGAGATTCTGGAGGCTGCGGCGCTCCTCATAGGGATAGCGCACATAGACGCGCACCTCGTCCCGGCCACGCTGGAGCCGCTGCACCTCTTCCCCGTAGAACGCCTGGCGCACCTGCCGCGCGATCGTTTCCAAGCGCAGGCCCAGCGCCTCGCCCGCGGAGGTGACCCCCAGCTTCACCTCGCGTTTCCCCTCGAGGTTGCTGTCCCCGATGTCGATCACGCCTTCCTGGGTGGCGAGCTCCGCCTTCACGAACTCCGCCGCGGCATCCAGCTCCTCCATGTCGGGCCCGGTAAGTTCCAGATCCACCGCATTGCCTCCCGCGGAAGTCTGGAGCTGGAAGGAAAGCTCCACCGCGCCGGGAATCGGCCCGACGCGTTTCCGCCATTCGGCGATGATCGAGTCCGCCAGCAGTTCCGGGCGATTCCGCGAATCCGCACCCTGCAGTTCGATGGTCACTTCGCCCACATTCACCCCCCTCGAAGCCTGCAGGCTGAGGCCGGGCGTGTAGGGCTGGGAGCCCACGCTGGCGAGCAGGTGCTTGATGATCGGGCGGCCCTTTTCGTCCTGTACGTCCTTCTGGATCGCCAGGGCGGCTTCCTCGATCTTCCGCACCGCCGCTTCGGTGGTTTCCACCGGCACGCCGTTCGGCAGGGTAAGCTTCGCACTGATGATTTCCGCCTCCACCCGCGGGAAGAACTCGAACTTGATCAGGCGGCCGCTGGCCAGCAGGCCGAGGGTGATGAAGAGCACCGCGGCGAAGCCCGCCACGGTGGCGTGCCGCCAATGGACCAGCACTTTCAGCAGCGGCCCGTACACCTTCTTTACGAAAAGATCCAACGTCCCCGCGACCTTCTGCTGGAGCCGCAGGAAGCGATTCGGGTGATTCGGGTCCACCGGCTTCAGGTGGGCCAGGTGGGAAGGCAGGATGAGGTTTGTCTCGATCAGCGAGACGATGAGCACCGGGATCACGATCCACGGGATCTGCCGCCAGATATTCCCGCTCACCCCCTGCACGCCGAACATCGGCATGAAGGCGATCATGGTGGTGAAGACCCCGAAGGCCGCAACGCTCATCACCTCCCAAGTGCCGCGCGGCGCGGCCAGATGAGCAGGCTCGCCCTGCTCGATGCGTTCGTTCACCCGCTCGCCGACCACGATCGCATCGTCCGTCACGATGCCGAGCACCAGGATGAAGGCGAAGAGCGAGATCATGTTCACCGAGATATCTCCGTAGGGCAGCGCGATCAGCGCGCCCGCGAAGGCGATGGGAATACCCAGCGCCACGTGGAAGGCCAGCGCGGGCCGCAGGAACAACGCGAGCGCGATGTACACGAGCACGAAGCCTTGGAAGCCGTCATTCAGGAGGAGATGGATGCGCCCCTCCAGCAGCACCGACTCGTCGTTCCAGATCTCCAGGTCCACGCCCTTCGGAACGTGCGTGGCCTTCTCCGCCACGAATTCGCGGACCAGGCGCGCCACCCGCAGGGTGTCCTCGTCGCCGGTGCGGAAGATATTCAGGATGATGGCCGGGTGGCCGTCATAGCGGGAGTAGAGGTCTTCCTCCTTGAAGCCATCCACCACCTTGCCGATATCGGAAAGCTTCACCACGGTCCCGTCCGGCCGGGTGACGACGGTGATCTTTTCGATGTCCGCGGCCTCGTAGCGGCGGTTCTGGGCACGGATCAGGATTTCACCCGCCTTGGTGCGGACGGAGCCGCCGGGCAGGTCGATGGAAGTCGAGCGCACCGCCTCCGCCACCTGCTCGAAAGTGAGGCCATACTCGCGCAAGGTGTTCTCGGAGACTTCGATGGAAATTTCGTGGTCCCGCACTCCTGCCAGGTCGATCTGCGTGATGCGCGCCTCGCCGAGGATGGCATTCGCGACGCTGCGCTTGATGCCCTCCCAGGCATTCTCCGGGGCCTTGCCGCCGTAAGCCATCAGATCGTCCCGCACGTCTTCCGCGATGGCCCGGAGGGTGCGTTCGTCGGTATCCGCGGTCACCGCCAGACTCATCACCTGGTTCTTGATGAGGACATCCGCGATGATCGGCTTTTCGACGCTCTCGGCGAAATTCTGGATCGCATCGACGCGGCTCTTCACGTCGTTCAGCACCTTGCGCGTGTCCTTCCCGGAAGCCACCTCCACGACCACCACGCCCATGCCTTCCGAGCTGGTCGAGGTCAGGCGTTCAATGCCATCCAGATCCTGGATCGCTTCCTCGATGGGAAGGCATACCCCTTTCTCGACCTCCTCCGGCGTGGCGTTCGGATACGGGGTTTGGACGGTGATGAAATTCGAGGAGATCTCCGGGAAGATCTCCTTCTTCAATTTGATCCACGTGAAAAGCCCGCCCACGATCAGGGCGAACATCAGGAAATTCGCGGCGACCTTGTTCCGCGCCCAGAAGAAGATGAGTCCTTTCATCGTGCGCTGGCTTCGGAATCCACCGGCTTGCCGTCACGGCTGACGACCTTCACCTCCATGCCCTCGATCACCGCGACCAGCGCGGTGACGCAAAGCTGCTCCCCGTCCTGGAGACCCTCGGAGACGAGCACGTCGTCCTCCTCCGTGCGGACGATTTTCACCGGCCGGGTCGTCACCATATGGCCCTCGCTCACCACCATCACCCGGTCGGTCTTTGCGAAGGCGCGGCGCGGCACCCGCACCACGTCCGGGATGGTGCGGCCCTCGATCACCGTGTGGACGAATTGCCCGGGCAAGGGTGCATCCGCGGCTTTCCCGTCGATCCGTGCAACGATGATGATCGACCGGTTCGCCCGCTGGATCTCGCCCTCCGTGCGGTCCACCACCGCTTTCCAAGTCCGCTGCTGGCCGCCGGATTCCTTCAGCAGGATCTCCTGGCCGCGCAGATCGAAAAACGCCGCGTCCTGCCGCGGCACCGGCAGGCGGACTTCCAGGACATCGGTGGCATAAAACTCCGCGAGAGGTGCCGCCTTTCCCACCCGGGTTCCAAGATCCACGATCTTCTCCCGGATGCGGCCATCGTAGGGTGCCCGCAGTTTCGTGCGCTCCAGATCGCGCATCGCCAGATCCACCGCGGCCTGCATCGCTTCCACCTTTGCCCGCGCGGCGGCGAGCTGCGGGATGCGGCGCACCAGCTCGTTCGCGGTCTGGCCGGGACGCGCGATCCGCTCCCAATCCCGCTCCGCCTGCTCCGCGCGCGCCTCTTCCTGCGCGAGCTGCAGCTTGGCATCGGCCAGCGAGGCCTCCGCCTGGGCAAGCGCGGTTTTGTAATCCGAGGGATCGATTTCCAGCAGCACGTCGCCCTCCTTGAAATTGCCGCCGACCTCGTAACGCGGTGAGACCGCGATGACCGTTCCCTCCACTTCGGAGGCGGCCCGCGTGACGGTGACAGGCTCCACCGTCCCCTGCGCCGGGATCTCCACCTTCAGATCCTGCTTCCGCGCCGTCACCGTTTCCACTTCCGGCACGGGTTTCGGCGGATTGGAAGGCACGGGAGTCTTTTTGAGTTTCGCCAGCAGCCCGAACATGGCGAAGCCGGCAACCAGAATGGCGACAGCGATAAAGATGCGCACGATGCGTTTCATCGGGGAAGATCAGGGGCCGTGCAGGACGACATCGCCGCCCAGCGCGAGGTGAAGGTTGACCCTATTGTCGAGAAGAAGACGCCGGACGGAGAGCAAGGCCGCGGAGGCTTGGATCTCCTGGTTCTGGGAGGTCAGGTAGGTCAGCACACCGCCGGTGCCGTTCCGGAACTCTTCATTCGAGCGTTGGGCGGCGTCGATTGCCAGACGGACGGATTCATCCAGCTCCCTTTCCTGCCGCCGCAGGTAAATTTCCGCGACCAAGGCCTGCTCGACCTCGCCGAAGGCATCCAACGTCACGCGCTGGAGATTCGCCACGGCTTCCCGCTCCGCGGCATCCGCCTGCTCGATCCCGCCGCGCAAGCGCCCCCCTTGGAAGATCGGCTGCGTGAGGCTCCCGCCCAGGGACCAGACGCCCGCGGAACTGCTGAGAACCTTTTCGAGCTGATCGGTGGTAGTGCCAAGGCTGCCGGTCAGGCTGATGCTGGGATACAACGCCTTCACCGACTCATCCTTGCGGCGGCCGGCGGCGGCGAGGCGTCGCTCCGCTTCCAACAAATCGGGTCGCCGCAGCAACAGCTCCGAAGGCAAGCCGGCGGGCGGCGGCGGCGGGAGCTTCGGCAGGCGCGCCGCCGTCGCGACATTCCCGGAAGGATAGCGGCCCAGGAGAAGCTCCAGTTGCCGCAGAGCCCGCTGGCGCTCGCCCTTCCGGCGTTCGAGGTCGGACTTCGCGGTGGCGAGTTCCGTCTCGCTGAGACGCACCTGCGCGGCCGAGCCTCCGTCTTCCGCAATCGCCCGCTCGAAGCGCTCCAGCACCAGCGTCGTGGACTCCTGTCGGGATCGCACGGCCCGCTCGGCGAGTTCCACCTGCTCGTTCGCTTCCGCTACCGCCAGCCATGCCTTCGCCACTTGCGCGGCCAGGGAGCTGCGGAGCGCGCGGTCCGCCTGAGCCTGCGCCTGGGCGTCGGCGATGGCGGCTTCCGTGCCCGCCTTGGCCTTGCCCCAGAGATCGACTTCCCACGCCGCCTGCAGCGATACGCCGAAGCTATTGCTCGTCGAACCGCCGCTGACGCCGGGAATCCCGACGAAGTTCTGCTTCTGCCGGCTCCCCTGAAAACCCGCGCCGAGCGTGGGCAGGCGCTCCGCCCCGGCAATCTTCGCCAGCGCCGCCGCCTGATCCACCCGCGCCGCAGAGGCCTTCAAGACAGGATTCGCCTGCTGGGCCTCATCGACGAGCGAGACCAGCGATGGGCCGCCGATCTTCTTCACCCAGCGGTGATCGATCCCCGCCCGGGCCTCCCGCGTCGCGGACCAGGATCCGGGGATATTTCCGGCCTCGCCCCCCCGGAAGGAAGGCGACCGGAGGGCGCAACCGCCAAGGAGTGCCGCCACTACGATGGCGCTCGCGCGGGAGGGATGCATCGGATGCGGCTAGAATGGAAATTCCACCTGCGGGCCCTTGGGCTTCGCCTCCTCGGCGGTCTCCTCGAGCCCTTGGCGCATGCCCGCGGCCGCGAAGCGGATGAATCTGGAAAGCGTCTGCTCCACGGTAGGGCTACCGGAGTCCCCCCCGGAAAGCCGCTGCACGGTCTCCGAATGCGCCATCGTGTGGATCATCGAGCCGGACATCAGGTGCATCCGCCACCAGATCTCCTCGCTGGAAAGACCGGGAAGCGCGCGGGAGAAGGCCTTGTGAAAGCGGCCGACCATGCTCATGAAAAGATTCTCCACCACCGGCGGCAACTCGCAGCCCTGCTGGCCGAACATGCGACCCATCAGCTTGAAGAAGAGTTTCTCGGACAACTCGGACCGGCGCACTTGGGTGGCGAAAGGCCGGATGAACGCGTCCAGAATCTCTTCGACGGCGACGGGCTTGCCGGGGGCGCGCCTCTCCAGTGCCTCCAAGCGGGCCAGACGCTCCTCGCTCACGGGGTTGATATAGCGGGCCATCACGACCGCTACCAGACCCTCGCGACTGCCGAAGTGATAGTTCACCGCGGCAACATTCGCCGCCGCCTTGGTCGTGATATCCCGGACCGACACGCGGTCGAATCCCTCGTCCGCGAACAAGGCCTCCGCGGCCTCGATCAGACGCTGCTTCGTCGCCACCTTCGAATCACCGGCTACCGCACTCATGAAAGCAAACTTGGTTCAAGGCGCAGCCGTGTCAAACGAACGATTTAATGGTAAATTGCTTTTTGGCGTAACTTATTTAGCATAAAATAATAACGAGCTTGTGAAAAATTTCACAAGCTCGCGTTGATTTAATCCGACTATCTGCGAAATTAAGGCCATGGCAGCCACGGAGAAAGGTGTTAGCCGCGTTTTGATCATCGGCGGAGGCTTCGCGGGCCTCGAGTGTGCCCGAACTCTGGCGGGAGATTCCCGCTTCTCCGTCACTCTGGTGGACCGGACGAATCACCATCTCTTCCAGCCCCTGCTCTATCAAGTGGCGACCGCCTCGCTGGCCGCGCCGGACATCGCCCGTTCCATCCGCCAGATCCTCGCCAAGGCACCGAACGTGACCGTCCTGATGGACGAGATCACCGGGATGGACACCATCGCGAAAACCGCCCAGGGCAGCTCGGGCACCCGCTACGAATACGATTATCTGCTGCTCGCGGCCGGGGCGCGCACCTCGTTCTTCGGAAAAGCGGAATGGGCGGAGCATACCCTGGGCCTGAAATCGCTTGCCGACGCCCAGTCGGTGCGGCGCTCGGTACTTGAGAATCTGGAGCGCGCCGAACTCACCAGCGACGAAGCGGAACGGAAACGCCTGATGACCGTGGCAATCGTCGGCGGCGGACCCACCGGTGTGGAACTCTCCGGTGCCTTCGCCGACCTGATCCATCGCTCGCTGCGCACGAATTTCCGGCGGATCGATACCTCGAAGCTCCGCGTCATCCTCATCGAGGGATCGGCCCGCGTGCTGGAAGCCTTCGACAAGGACCAGAGCGAATACGCCCGCCAGCGCCTGAAGGGCTTGGGCGTGGAGGTATGGACGGGCATGCGCGTGGATGAAGTGAAGCGCGGCTCCCTCCATTTCACGGATGGCACGGTGCTGGAATCCGAGGCGATCATCTGGGCGGCCGGGGTCGAAGCCCAGCCGCTGACGGCGATGCTCGGAGTGCCGCTGGCCGACCGGGGAGGACGGGTGACACCCCTGCCGGATCTCTCGCTGCCAGGGCTGCCGGACATCTTCGTGGCGGGCGATATCGTCCGCATGAAAGACGCCGACGACAAGCCGGTGCCAGGCCTCGCCCCTGCGGCCACCCAGATGGGACGCCACGTGGCGAAGGTGCTGAAGGAGGAGAAGCGGCTGGAAAAAGGCCGTTTCGCCGACCGCAAGCACGAGCTGCGGCCGCGCTTCCGCTACCTCGACAAGGGCTTCATGGCGATCATCGGCAAAAACCACGCGGTGGTGAAAGCCGGGAAGATCAAGATGCAGGGGCTGCTGGCCTGGTTCGCATGGCTTTTCATCCACATCACCTTCCTCATCGGCTTCCGGAACCGCCTCTCGGTGCTGCTGGGATGGGCCTTCGCGTATATCCGGGATACCCCTCAGGCCCGGGTGATCGTGAATCCGCCGGGGACAAAACCGCGGTTGTAGGGAAGATAGAGATCGAGGGAGGGTAAAACCTCTGCATTTCCCTCTCGATTTCTCCGCGGAACCGGCTATCTCCCGAGAACCCCCTCTCCCCCCGATATGGATCCCCAAAAACCGAGCCGCTATCGTCAGCGGGAGCTTCTCAATGCCGACGACCTGCAGAACCACGAGTCGGCCTTCCTGCTCAACTACCAGACCTCGGAACTCTTCGGCATGGAGGATGCCGCAGACGAGAAGCTCGATGTGCTACAGCGCTATTGCATCGATCGTGATGATTGTGAGGTTTTCGGCGACGGGAGGAAGCCCTTCATTGTCCTAAACGCACCCAAGGGAACCGGCAAGACCACGCTGGCGAGATTGACCGAGCACCGGCTTTCCCTTTTGCCAAACACGCTGACCATCTTCCGCTATGACTCCGATATCTCGCCGAGCTATCCGAAGGGGAG
>CAMPGU010000112.1 GCA_946885645.1 uncultured Haloferula sp. | reverse complement strand
GCGGGTCGCCCAATTGGCACGGGGCACGAATTGGACGGCAGCAATCTCGCGGGCATTTCCCGCACCCAGATCCAGCCCCACCCATGCTCCGCTCGCGCCGCCGGGTTCAGCATGGGTGGCGATGTTGTTGTCGAAGGCCCGGGTCATGTTCAACACATCTCCGGAGCCGATCACGGAGAGCGGGCTGGCAACGGGATAGGCGGGAATGAACGGATGGTGCAGGTTCGGCAGCGCTTCGAAAGCGAAGGTGGGCTCCGGCGTGCTGATCGCCGGGGAGACGGCGTGGTCCGGACCGACTGCTTCCACTTCGATGTATCCCGAGTCTTCCGAAGCGAAACGCCGGACATCCTGGGCGAAGAAATAGTGGTTGGGAGTCGCGCCAAGCCACACCCGCGGCGACCCCGCCGCGAGTTCCTTGCGATGGTAAACGTTATAGTGGAGGACGGGCGAGCCGGACGGGGTCCATTTCAGCCGCAGGGATGTGGAGAAAGCTTCATCCGGATTCCGGCTTCTCCCTTCCAAGGTCAGATCCGACGGCGACGCAGGTACAGCCGGAGATCCATTGGCGATCTGGATCCGGCCGATATTCGCCGAACAGCTCGCGAGGGCAGCGGGGCTGGAGAAGCGCAGGGTGATCAGCGCGAGCGTCCTCCCGGAGTGGGATCCCAGCGGGAAATCGACCGTTGTCCAATCGGTCGCGCTCGCCGGAGCGGCGCTCGTGTAGTGCATCACCGCGGGCGAGTCCTCGAAAGCGTAGCCGACCTGGATCCCGGCCCCGCTCACTGCGGCAGGCTTGTGGATCAGCCGCAAGTTCGTGTTCGCCGCTATCGGCAGCCGGGTTTGATAGAGTTTCACTTCCTGTGCCACGTTTGCCTCCAGAGGCCCGGCGATTTTCAGCGAGCTGCCGCCGTGGTAAGCCTCCGTGAAATCGATCGAAGGAGCCAAGGTCGTGGCACCGGCACTCCGAACGATCCACCGCCAGGTGGGCAGGATGTCCTGAACGCTTAGATTCGTCCACGGTCCCGTCATCACGGTGCTGCCGTTGATCTTGTAGAAGTTCCCCTGCCCGGCGTTGAAATGGGTGACGAATGGGAGACTCGTCACCGGTGAATTCGCAGGGATGTAGTGCGCCATTCCGTACCAATTCGGTGTCGGCGAGCCCGCGGCGGGCAGCGTGTCGGACGGATCGCGGTTGGGACCCGACCAGTAGATTTCCTCCTGCGTCGCCACCCCGGCCGGCGACGAGCCTTTTACGAAGGGCGTCTCCCCGCCGAAAAGCGCGACGGAGGTATGGTGGGGTTGGCCTTCCGGGAAAAGATAGGGCCAGGTGATATCCAGATTGCCGCCGCCGCCGGGATCCGGCGTCTTGCCGTAGGTCCGGTAGTTTTCCGTCCAAATCCCCGCATACAAGTCGTAGGGGTCGATCCCCCGCGCCTGCGCGAGGCTCCGGGAACCGCTTAGGTTACTATCATTATAGTACCACCAGAAATTCAGGAACATCTGGTGTGCCGCGAGGGTGTTTCCCGTCTGGGTCACCAGCGCGCCCGACCGCAGGAAGCCGTCGTTCTGGTTGGTGAGCGCGTTCTGAAAGGAACGGCTGCCGTTTTCCGCCATCGCGTCATACCAAGTGATCTTGAGATGAGGCGCCCCCTGCGCGGCGGCGCGCGTGCGGAAGTAGGCCATGAAGTCACGCATGTCCTGCGCGTCGGCCGCATTCGTCTGGAAGTTCTCCTGATTGATGAACCAGCCGTCGAACCCGTAGTACATCGCCGCCTCCACCAGCTTGTCCGCCACCGGAAAGGTGGGTCCGCTTCTTTGGACCAGGTCCCGGATGCGTTGCAGCGCGGCATTGTCCGGAGATGAATTCCAGTGGAAGAAGATCTTCCCGTAGATCCTTACGCCGTTGCGATGGGCGGCATCGATCATGTGGGCGGTCGGACACAGGATGGCTTTGGTGTCGCGGTCGGAACTGCCCCAAAAGACCAGGTTATCGGTATATTGCCAGATGCCCGGCGCGTACAGCCGGGTCGTCCTCCATCCGTTGGGCGCACCCGCTGGAATGGTGTTGAAGGTGGTGACCGCTTGGACCTTGCCCTCGCCCGGCCGCGCGTGGGAATTGACGTTCCAGAGGGCGTTGAGCGCGGCGTTCTCCGCGGCTTTCGGAGCCGTGAAGCGGGTCGCGAGCGGAACCACGCTGCGGTTGTAAGGGGCAGCGGGATCGCTACCCGGAGACCACGAGAGGATCTCCGCGGGATGCCAGCGGCCGGATTGCGGGACGGCCTCGTACTGCGCGGACAGGGGAGCGCGGCCCAAAAATCCACATGCCGCCAAGAGAAAGGCAGCCGATCGAACAGGGTTTTTCATGTCGTGGCTCGGAGGAGCGCGGGCTCGGGTTGGCCGCACTAAGCGAAGCGGTACTGGAACTGTCAACGCGGTCCACTGGCGATCCCGCCTCTTCGCAATCCATTTAAGCTTTTGAATTCTAGCTAGATAACCAGATCACCGACACTTTGGAATCCGGCGCGAAAGACAGGACCGGTACCGGTTTCCCGACGAAAGGCTCTCATCCGCTCCCCCGGAGGAGGGAGCCGGGGAAAGAAATGCAGCCGTGCTTTTTCCCTCCGGATAGGTTAAGCGCGCTCATGGATCCGAAGGAAATCCTCGGTTGGGTGCTCTTGGGGCTCTTCTCCGGCTTGATCGCCCGGCGGGTGATGCCGGGTGAAGAAAAAGGCGGCTGCCTCATCACGATCATCCTCGGCATCCTGGGTGCCGTGGTCGGAGGCTGGATCGGCCGGCACGTGGGTTTCCTCCCGGTGGCCGATCCCGGCCCCGGCTTGCCCTCGCTGGAGTCGCTCCTCACGGCGACGGTCGGCGCCCTGGTGGTCCTGGTGCTCTGGAAGTGGTTGAGGAGGTAGCCTTTCTCACTTACCGGATCTCGTGAAAGCCGAAGTACGCTACCAGAGCCTCGGGGACCCGGATCGACCCGTCCGGTTGCTGGCACTGCTCCAATAGCGCCACGTAGAGGCGCGGCAGAGCGGTACCGGAACCGTTCAAGGTATGGCAAAAGCGGTTCTTCCCCTCGGCGTCCTTGAAGCGCAGTTTCATTCGCCGGGCCTGGTAGTCGCCGAACCACGAGCAGCTCGAAACCTCGAGATATTTTCCCTGCCCCGGCGCCCAGACTTCGATGTCGTAGGTCTTGGCGGCATTTGCGCCGAGATCGCCGGTGCAAAGCTCGATCGTCCGGTAGTGCAGGCCGAGCTTCTCCAGCACGGACTGGGCGTGACCGGTCAGTTCCTCGAGCGTCCTCAAGCCCTCGTCGGGATGCACCACTTGCACCAGCTCCACCTTGTCGAACTGGTGCATGCGGATGATCCCGCGGTTGTCGCGCCCGGCGCTCCCCGCCTCCCGGCGGAAACAAGGGGTGTAAGCCACCAGTTTCTTCGGTAGCTCGCTCTCCGCCAGGATGGTGTCCCGGTAAAGGTTTGTCACCGGCACCTCGGCGGTAGGGGCCAGGAAAAGCTGGTTGCGCCCGTCCTCGCCCGCGTCCGTCCCGTACATGTCGTCCTCGAATTTCGGGAGCTGGCCGGTTCCTTCCATGCATTCGCGTCTCACCACGTGGGGCACGTTCACCTCTTCGTAGCCGTTCGTGCCGCTTTGCAGATCAAGCAGGAAGCCGATGAGCGCCCGCTCCAGCCGCGCTCCCTTGCCGCGATACACGGCAAAGCCCGATCCGGCGATGCGGGTGGCGTCTTCCAGGGAAATGAGGCCGAGCGCTTCGGCAAGCACGAGATGATCCTTCGGCTCCGCGATTTCGGGTTTCTCTCCCCAAGTACGCACCACCGGGTTCGCGGTCTCATCCTCGCCCGCCGGACAATCCGGGTGCGGGAGATTCGGGATATTCATCAGCAGCTCGTGCTGGCGATTCGTCGCGGCCTCCGCCTCGACGTCGAGAGCCGCGATCTTGTCGTTGATCCCGCGCACTTCCGCTTCGATCGCGGAAGTGTCCTCGCCCTTGCCCTTGAGAACGCCGATTTGCTTGGAGGTCTGCTTCCGCTCGGATTGGAGGGATTGCTTTTCGGTCTCGGCGCGGCGGCGCGTTTCGTCACAAGCGAGGACCTCGTCGATCAGGGTCCAGTGGTTGCCCCCGCGCGCCTTCAGGCGCTCGCGGAAGGCAGCGGCGTTTTCGCGGATCTCGCGGATGTCGAGCATGGCGCGGCGAGCCTTAGAGCATCCCCGCGCCGACGTCCAATGCGGATCACCTCACTTCGCGAAGTACGTCGCCACGTAATACAGCACTACCAGCAGAACGATCCCCCCGAGCGCTGCCAGCAAATTGCGTTTCGCCTCGCTGGGTTTCGCCTTTTTCTTCACCACCTGATACGTGCTCGGGGGCGCGTACACGCGCGTCGCCACCGGTCGCGGAGGCACGGGCGGATTTGGCGTCGCCACGGTCTGCTCCGGAATATCCGGCAGGGGCACGCCGAGCTCCTGCACCAGGGATTTCGTGATCGGAGCCGTGATCGGCTGGGTTTGGTGAAGGCTGGGCGGAGCACCGTCCGGCGGGGCCAGCGGCTGGGGAGCCGTGTGAATTTTCACCGTTCCGGTCATCGGGATCGGCGTCGGAAGAGGCGAGGGACGCGGCGGCGGCGGGCCGCCCGTGCGCGGGCGGAGAGCCACCGGAGCGCGCGGATTGGCCGACGGGGCGGCCGCGAGCGGCTGCGTGATCGCCTGCGAAGGCGGGATATCGAGCTGAATAAAGCTTTTGAGGCTCTCGCGGGCGTTCTCCGGCCGCTCGTGAGGGTAGCGATTGATATGCCACATCACCCAATCGCACGCCCACTTGGGGATGTCCGGCCGGACTTGGCCGAGCGGAATCACCCGGTGCTCCAGATGAGCCGCCATTACCTGCGGCCCGGTTTCCCCTTGGAAGGGCGAATGACCCGTCAGCGCGAAGTAATACACGCACCCGATGGCATACATGTCCATCCGGGAGTCGATCACCCCCCGCTCGAACAGCTCCGGGGCCATGAAGAAGATGGAGCCGAAGATCGCGTCCGACTGTTCGGCGGTCTCCGCCGACGTTTTCGGGCTGAACTTGGCGAGACCGAAATCCACCACTTTCGCCTGAAACCGGCCCGAGGGCAGCCAGTTCACCATGATATTCGAGGGCTTCAGGTCCCGGTGGATCAATCCGAGGTCCTGCGCGGCAATGAGGGCCTCCTGGATCTGGAGCACCAGCTCGCGGAAATCCGGCCAGGTAAGCGGGGCCTTTTCCACGATCTCGTCCACGGTCTGCCCCGTGAGGAGCTCCATCACCACGAAAGGCCCGTCTTCGTCGGAGCCGACGTCATAGATGGTGACGATATTCGGGTGCTGGAGCGCGGCCAAGGCACCGGTCTCCTTCTCCATTTGCTTCGTGGCCTCCTCCCGGTGCTCCTCGTCATCGCCGGAAACAATCCGTTTGACCGCCACATCGCGTTTGAGCGCCCGATCATAGGCACGATAGACCGCTCCGAGCCCGCCTTGGCCGAGTTTCCCACGGATCTCGTATCGCTCCTCCATGTATCAGTCTTCCGCTAATTTGAAGCCGGGGCTCGCGATGCGGCAATGAATAAAAAAGCCCGCTCGTTAGGGCCGGGCATCCGGCCAGAAGCGCCGGACTCCCGCCCGCAACATGGGATCGCGGACGCTCGCGTCATCGATCACGTCATGATTGCCCCGCCGCCATCCGTGGTAGGCGGCCAGTGCTTCAAATCCGGCGTTGAGGGAGCCTTGCATGGGATTGTGGAGTTGCAGCCCGATTTCAACCGTTTCCGGCAGTCCCTGCGGAAAAAGAATTCCCGCCCGCTCCAGACGATCGATCCCGAGCGGCAGGTCGGCCCTCGAACTGAGCGCCACGGCCATCACCATCGCATGCGGGTGGAGCCAGCGGATGCCCGGAACGTCCGGCCCGTTTGCGGTGTATCCCGCGCCCGGCATCCCGGCCTCCCCGCCCGAGAGCCCGAAGATTCCGCCGCGCGCGGCCGCGGAATCCGGCCATTGCTCGACCACATAACGCGCCTGTTTTTCAAACAGCTCGCGCCGTGCCACCGGCCAGACCGCGCCGGTAACTTGGTCGGGATCTTCCCGGTCGAAATCGGGATAAAAAAGGCTCTCGATCTCCCCGATGAAGGCGACACCGCGGAAAACTTTCCCGCCCGGCTCCATGCGGCCGCGCGGTTGACGGCCCGTCACCATCGACTCCAGGGCCAGCACGAGCGCCGTCTCCCCGCCCCAGTCCCGCCATTGGCTGGAAAGCGGCGTCGTCCCGTCGGTCGAGAAACCATGCCCGATCCATCCCTCCGAATCGCTGACAAGATCGAAGTTCAGCTCCGCCACGGCCTGGCCGATGGCCGAGGAAACGTCCTCGAGCTCTAAAATGCCCGCTGCAAGCCGCAGGGAATGAAGGAGGATGGCACTGTCCACGGTGCTGTACTCCGTCCCGGGATGGATCTCGGGCACGCCATCCGCCCCGCGGCGCGAGAAATGGGGGAAGAAGCCTGCGGCCCGCGGCATCCCTAGCACCGTTTGCGTGGTTCGCCGGATTTCCTCCTCCACCTTTTCCCGCTCGAGCATCCCCTCCTTGGCCGCCACGGCGCTCGCCAAAGCATGCAGGCCGGACGAGCTGATGGAATCGAACACCCCCGCGGGCGTATGGGCGCGATCGCGGGTCAGGCCGTTCTCTGCATCGTGACAACGCCGCAATTTCCCGAGTGAGACCCGGAAAAGCCATTCTTCCGGCGGCATCTCAGGCTTCGTCACCTCGAAGCCGACCGAGGAGATTTCCGCCGCGCAGCCCGGCTCCGCCACCCAATTGATAAACTTCAAGCGGCCGAGATCCGCCGCCTTCACCTCGAAGCGATGGCGGGTCTTCTGCCCGGGAACCAGCACCACCGTACCGGACCAGCGGACCATCTTGGCGGAGTCCGCGAGTTCCACCCGCAACTGACCGCTCCCGCGGGCGTCAACCGTCACGGCGAAAACCCCGGCCCGCTTTTCTGCCGGGCCGCCAAAGCCGACGACATCGGTGGGATCGAACATCCGCTCCGCTTCCAGTGCCAATCCCGCCAACGAATGCCACGCTCCGGTCCAATCTCCCTCGGCCTTCGTGCGGATCACCCCCGCATGGGCCTCCAGCCGCGCCTGACCCGGCCCCATCCAGCCGAAGTCGGTGCCGAGATGCGTGAAATTCTCGAAAGGGTTGAG
Source organism: uncultured Haloferula sp. (assembly GCA_946885645.1). The sequence goes on along the minus strand of CAMPGU010000112.1, from coordinate 5,032 downwards.
AACGGGCGCCGCCTCCGACGAGTCGCCGGGAAAGGAAATGGAATAATCCGTGACCGGCTGCCAGACCGTCTCCGACGCGGCAAGGGAACCGGCCGGGCGGAGGAGGAAGATCCCGATGAGGAAAAAGCTCCGCCATGCGGAGCCGCGACCATCTCTCTTCTTCGCGCCGGGAAGAGCAGCGCGTGGATCACAGGGCGTCAAAAAGTTCAAAACGTGAAATACTGTTGGGTGCCGGTATTTCGCTTATGGGACTAAAGCGAGGCGAGTATGCCCCGGATACGGTGCCCCATCAACCGATAAGTCATTCCACGCGATTTTCGCGTAGATTCACCCGCCCAAGGTGCCTCCCGCCGCCAAGGCCGCGGATCCGTCCGCTCAGCGGCTGTCCGCCGTCGCCTTGATGTCGGTCAAAGCCGCGATGAAGTCTCCCAGGATTTCCGCCGGAACCATGATCGTGTCACGATTCCCGCTCACGTCCTCGGTGATCTTCACCACCATTCCCCGGGAGTTCTCCTTCAGGTCCAGGAAGAATGTCTTCCGGTCCGCCAAGATTTTCTCCGTGTGCAAAAGATCGCTTTCCACCATGCCTCCTTTCCTTTGATCGGCTACCAGCTTCCGTAGCGGTGATTGATTGTCAAGGAAAAGGCCCGCCAAGGCTACACGAAGAGATACTCGTGCTTCAGCCACGCAAGGAGCTCGTCCTTCCCCTTTTCGGATTTCATGTCGGCAAAAAGGAAGGGTCGCTGCCCGCGCATCTTTCGGGCATCCCGGTCCATCACGCCCAGATCGGCACCCACATAGGGAGCAAGTTCCGTCTTGTTGATCAGCAGCAAATCGCTGGTCCGGATCGCCGGGCCGCCCTTGCGCGGGATCTTGTCCCCTTCCGCCACGTCGATGACGTAGATGTAGGCATCCACCAGTTCGGGGGAAAAGGTGGCGGAGAGATTGTCCCCGCCGCTCTCGATGAGGATGAGCTCCAGATCGGGATGCGCGCGTTCCAGATCGACCACCGCCGCCATGTTCATGCTGATATCGTCGCGGATGGCGGTATGGGGGCAGCCGCCGGTCTCCACCCCGCGCACGCGCTCGGCAGGCAGCACTCCCTCGCGGAGCAGGAACTCCGCGTCCTCGCGCGTGTAGATGTCGTTGGTGATGACCGCCAGCGAGATCTCGTCTTTCAGCCACTGGGACAGGCGGAGGACACACATGGTCTTGCCGGAGCCCACCGGGCCACCGACGCCGAGCCGGAAAGGGCGCTTGGGATCAGGAGATGAAGAGTCGGGCATCGGCGCGGGCATGGCGTAGGGAAGCGATTTCGAGGAGAGGGTTGAACCAACCGTCGGGAGGGCGGGAAAGCGCGGCATCGATCTCTGCCCCGAGCCGATCCAGCATGCGCCGCACGATCGCCTGACAGGTGCTCTGGCCGAGGCGCATCAGCTTCGTCGAGGCAGTGGCAAAACCCGTGACCGTTTGGAACGCGAAAGCCCTCGCCGCTTGGGCGAGCGGAATCGAGGAAAGCTCGATGGCGGTGACGACGAGGTGATGGCTGAAGGGGCAAGCGGCCGCATGGCCTTCCACCAGAGGCGAGGGCGCAAGCTGGCGCAGGAGTTCCAGACGGCGGGAGCCGATGCGGCGGGAGGCGTCCCGCGTTTCCGCGGGCAACCGCCAGGCGTCGAGTTCCGCATCCAGCTCCAGGAGCCGCCGGCCATCCCCCTTCCCCGCGGCGCGATGCGCCCGGACAAAATAAGGAAGCTCGAAAGCGATGAGAGCGGGGAGGATTTGCCTTTCCAGGAAACGCTCCAGTCCCTCCGCATCCTTCACCACCCCGGCCTCGACCAATTCCTCCAGTCCATAGGAATGGGCGTACGCGCCGGAGGGATATTGCGAATCATTGGCCTGCATCAGCCAGAGCCACGGGTCGGTCATGTGAGGAAGTCCGGTCATCTTGCTGCGAGCGGCGCGCTAGGCATGAGCCATCGCCTTGAGGGGGCGGAAGAGGACGAGCGGCTCCGTGTAGGACCATCCCTCGCGCTGGAGAAGGTTCGACATCGCTTCGTCGTGCAGGACGCGGATGAACCCGTCGAAAACTTCCGCCGGCAGATGGAGGTTTCCGATCTTCCATCCCACCAGTGCGGCCTGGGCCGGAGTTCCGAGGGCAATCTCGTACACCTGCTCCGGCAACTGGCGCACGATGTAGTCCTTCCCGTCCTGCCGGTAGATCACGCAGCCATCAGTGAGGCGGTCTTCCAGATCGAAGCCGAATTCGGTGCCATCCTCCGCAATGCCGCGCCAGCGCCGCTTGAGGAACTGCCGGCGCTCCGCCGCGAGCACGATCTGGCAGGCGGCGGGAAGTACCGACGCCGGGGCGAGCATTCGCGGAATGAGGTGCATGGGTTTGTTCCCGGGATCAGAAAAGGAAATAGCGCTGCGCCATCGGCAGCGCTGCCAAGGGCTCGCAGCCTAGCTCCGTGCCGTCGGCGGTTACCGTGTAAGTCTCGGGATCGACGGTGATGTCGGGCGTGGCGTTGTTGAAAGGAAGGTCCGCCTTCGTGACCGAGCGACAGCCTTTCACCGCGACCAGGCGCTTTTGGAGACCCAGGTCGTCGAGCGTGCCGGCTTCCAAGGATGCGCTGCTGACAAAGGTGACGGATGTGGAATGAACCGCCTTTCCGAAAGCACCGAACTGCGGGCGGTACATCATCGGCTGCGGGGTGGGGATCGAAGCATTGGGATCGCCCATATTCGCCCACGCGATCAAGCCGCCCTTGAGAACGGTCTCCGGCTTCACACCGAAGAAAGCGGGCTTCCAGATGGAGAGATCGGCGAGCTTCCCGACCTCGATGCTTCCCACCTCGTGCGCGATGCCATGGGTGATGGCTGGGCACAGGGTGTATTTCGCGACGTAGCGGAGCGCGCGGAAATTGTCGGCGGCGGGGTGGGAATCCCCGTCCAGCGTGCCGAACTGGAGCTTCATCTTGTGAGCGGTCTGCCAGGTGCGGGTGATGACCTCGCCGATACGGCCCATGGCCTGCGAGTCGGACGACATCATCGAAATCGCGCCCAGGTCGTGCAAACGGTCCTCCGCCGCGATGGTTTCCGGCCGGATCCGGCTTTCCGCAAAGGCCACGTCTTCCGGAATGCGGGAATCGAGATGGTGACAGACCATGAGCATATCGAGATGCTCGTCGATCGTGTTCACCGTGAAGGGCCGTGTCGGATTGGTGGAGGAAGGCAACACGTTCGCCTCGCCGCAGACCCGGATGATATCGGGCGCGTGGCCCCCGCCCGCTCCTTCCGAATGATAGGTGTGAATGGTCCGGCCTTTGAACGCGGCGAGGGTGCTTTCAAGGAAACCTGCCTCGTTGAGCGTGTCGGTATGGATCGCCACCTGGACGTCGAGTTCGTCCGCCACCGAAAGGCAGGTGTCGATGGCCGCGGGCGTGGTGCCCCAGTCTTCATGCAGCTTCAAGCCGATGGCACCGGCGAGCACTTGCTCCCGCAGCGGCTCAGGGGAAGAGCAATTCCCTTTTCCTAGGAAGCCGAGATTGACCGGGAATGCTTCCGCGGCCTCCAGCATGCGGCGGATGTTCCACTTACCCGGCGTACAGGTCGTCGCATAGGTGCCATGGGCCGGGCCGGTCCCGCCGCCGATCAAGGTGGTGATCCCGCTGGCGATGGCGTGCTCGATCTGCTGCGGGCAGATGAAATGGATGTGGGTATCGATTCCGCCCGCGGTGACAATGCAGCCTTCGCCCGCGATGACCTCGGTGCCTGCGCCGATCACCATGTCAATGCCATCCTGCAGCAGCGGATTTCCCGCATGGCCGATCTCCGCAATCCGTCCATGTTTGATGCCGATATCGGCTTTGATGATTCCCTGCGCGGCATCAATGATGAGGGCATTCGTGATGACCAGATCGAGGCAATCGGCATCGCAGGCCAGCGGCGATTGGGCCATGCCGTCGCGAATCACTTTTCCGCCGCCGAATTTCACTTCATTGCCGTAGCCGCCTTTCTCCGCTACCAGATCGCGCTCGACCTCGATGAAAAGCTCGGTATCCGCCAGGCGCACCCTGTCCCCGACGGTAGGGCCGAAGGTGCCGGCGTAGTTGGCGCGGGTTTGGTTCATGGCTGGGTCAGGAATCGAGTTTCCCGTTCACCTGGTTGTTCAGCCCGTGGATCTCCCGCTTTCCGCCGAAGGCCACCAGCGGCACCTCCCGCGTGTCGCCGGGCTCGAAGCGCACGGCGGTCCCCGCGGGAATATCGAGCCGGAAACCCCGCGCCGCGGCACGATCGAAAATCAGCTCGCCGTTTACCTCCGCGAAATGAAAATGGCTACCCACCTGCACGGGCCGGTCGCCCCTGTTCCCGACTGCCAGGACCAGCTTCGCAAGCCCCGTATTGAGCTCGATATCGGCGGCACCCGCGGGTGTGATGATTTCTCCGGGGATCATCGTACGGGGTGGTGGACTGTGACGAGCTTGGTGCCATCCGGGAACGTGGCTTCCACCTGGATGTCATGGATCATTTCCGGCACGCCTTCCATGACCTCGTCGCGGGTAACGAGCGTGGTGCCGTAGCTCATGAGTTCCGAAACGGATCTACCGTCCCGCGCTCCTTCGAAGATCTCGGCGGTGATCAGGGCGATGGTTTCCGGATAATTCAATTTCACGCCCCGGTCGCGGCGGCGGCGGGCCAGATCCGCGGCCACGACGATGAGGAGCTTCTCCTGTTCGCGCGGGGAAAGATGCATGGCCGGATTCAGAGAGCCACGATGAGGACCAAGGAACCGCCCAAAGCGATGGCCGCGCCGATCTTCACCGTGCGATTCGCGTGAAAACGCAGCACCGCCACGGCAGCCACGGCCAGCGCCGCCAGTCCTACCTCCAGATAGCCGTGGAGGTGAAAATAGTCCGCGCGCAGTTGGTCGAATTCGTCCTCCTCGCCCGGATGGTAGTGCCCGGGATGAGCAGCGGCCGTGAAGGGTACGGTCAGGACCAAAGCGAGGAAGAGCTTCCGTAGAGGTTCGAGG
>CAMPGU010000111.1 GCA_946885645.1 uncultured Haloferula sp. | reverse complement strand
ATCCATCAGGTCGTACAAGCCGGTGCCGGGACTGGAGTAACGCAGCGTCCTCACATCGTCGCCCGGAGCGTAGAGGTCCACCGCGGCCCCGTAATTGGAGGATGGCAGCGGCTGGTTGTTCTTGTCGCTCGCACCCGCGCAGATGATGCCGGGATTCACCCCGTAGGCGGCGGGGATATAGCCGGAGGCGTTCATTCCCAGATTCCCCGCGGAGACCACCACGGTGATTTTCGAGGACACCGCCGCATTGATGTAATACTTCAGGGTCGCGTCATCCTGCGGCGATGTGGACCCGCTCGCGATGCAGATCACGCTCGGCAACCGCGGGCTGGTGGAGAGGTAGTGCAGCCGCGCTTTGTTCACCGCGCTGGCCACCGTGCCGGAAGTGGTCGAGACCCCCTCGGCACCGGGGTAGACGTCGTAATTCACCACGTCGATAGGCGTGCCCAGTGCGGCTCCCGTTTCCGGTCCGGCAATGACTCCCAGCATGCGCGTACCGTGGGCGAAGGACTTCGAAACCGTGGGAGAACTGTACATCCGCGTGGTGCCCTTGAAAGCCAGCTTCGGATTCTTGGCGAACCACGTGGAAGTGTATTTCACCGCCGTGTCGATCAGGTAGAGCCGTACCCGCTGCGAAGTCTCCGGATAGGCAAAGGCCTGGATCTGGCTGCCGCTGCCGTCATTCAGCCGTGCGAGCGCCCAGCCGGCGTCCTCGATCTCGCCGTTCGGCATCATCTCGATCCCTTTCAGGCCATCCGGGCCGGGGCTCGGCTGCCACTTCTCCCACGATACCGGAGAAAAAGGTGCGGGTTCGCCGCTTTCCGTCTGTGCAAACACCGCCAAGGGCAGGGCAAGCAACAGGCGGGGCAGCCCGCGGCAAAATCTTGAGGCTTTAGACAAGAGAGAGGCGATGAATTTACGGAGCTCTTTTATCTAACTAGATCCCACCTTGTCCAGCTTTTGCAATGTTTGTAATAACTGGGTTCGAAGTCCCGGATTCCTTATATTTTCGTGGTCTTGAAGCTTCATTTTTTAAAAAATCAAGAAATTGGGATCGTTCATTTTGATAAATTTGATTATCTCTTTGATTTGCCTTAATAAGTAAGGATTGCTAATGGTCATGAGCCCGGAGGCATATGGCGTCCGGTCCCCTGAGATGCGCCTCATCCTCCTGCTCTCCACCTTTGTTGCCACCGTTGTCCGCGGCCAATCCTTGCCGGGGATCGAACCGCGGCTGCCGGAGGCACTCCCCGCGGAGTCTCTACCGCGGGTGCAAGCGGGCGACCAAGGCAGCGGGGACGAAGTGCTTGCGGCGCCGTTGCGTTCGGTGTCCCTGATTTCAAAGGAAGGCGAAGCGACCACGGAGATCGGCCGCGGCCTCCATATCGCCTCCTCGCTTCCCGTCCCCGCGCCGCGAACCTTGGCGGCCCGGCTTGCGCCGCGCTTGGGCAAGTCGCTCACGGGCGGCGGCCTGGCCACCCTGGCGGACGAGATCCTGATCCACTTCGACGAGGAAGGTTTCCCTGTCGTGCAGGTGGAGGTTCCGGAGCAAGATCTCTCGAAAGGCGACTTGAAGCTCCGGGTGCAGGTCGGCCGGATAGGGGAGCTGGGGCTGTCCCGGCCGAAGTATGGCAATCCCGGGCTCTTGGAAAAAGGCCTCCGCCTGAAGAGCGGCGAGTTGGTCCGGCGGAACGAGATCGATGAACAACTCGCCTGGTACGGGCGCTCCGTCTTCCGCAAGCCGCGGCTTTTCGTTTCGCCGGGAGCCGAACCCGCGACCGCGGATTTCCTCATCGCTTTCGAGGAGACGAAGCCGTGGCGGGTGACCACCGGCTACGAGAACAGCGGCCCGGACCTGCTTGGGCGGGATCGCTTCCTCCTTGGCGTGGCCGGCCTCACTCGGAACGATCATCTGATCGCGTGGCAGGGGGTGGTGGGCATGCCCGCGTCCTCCCTGATGGCCCATGCGCTGCGCTGGGAGATCCCGTTCCCCGCCGGCCATCGGTTGCTGCAGCTCGATGCGGCTTACGCGGAGGTGCTCTCCCGCTACGTGACCGGCGGCATTCCGGTGGAAAGCGAGGGAACCTCTTGGTCGCTCGGGGCCGCGGGGAAGATTCCCCTGCCATCGGCGGGGGCATGGCGGCAGCATCTGGTCGCAGGGTTCGAGGTCAAGGGCACCGACCAATTCCTGCTCTACGGCGGCGGCTCGCTGTCGCCGGGAGAGGTCGTTCTTTTTCACGGCAAGCTCGGCCATGATCTGACCCGTACTTGGGAAAACGGCTCCGCTACCTTTGAATCCGCGCTGCTTGCGGCCCCCGGCGGCTTCGGCGGGAACAATAAGGATAGCGCCTTCAAAGCGTACGATCCGGATGCGGATGCAAGCTACCTCATCGGGCGCATGAGCGGGGATGCCTGGTGGAGCCCGGGTGCCGATTGGCAGCTTCACCTCCGCGGGGCTGCCCAGATTGCAGATTCCCGGCTGCTGCCGGTGGAGCAGTTCGCCGCCGGAGGCTACCAGACGGTCCGGGGCGTTTCGGAGCGCGAGTACTCCGCCGATTGCGGCTGGCAGACGAGTTTCGAGCTGCTGTCTCCGGCGATCTCCCCGGTGGAGGGCTCCGGGTTCCGGGTGCTGGCTTTTTTTGACTACGCCGGGCTGGAAAACCGCCGCGGCACCTCCTCCTCGGTTTCAGGGGCCGGACTCGGGCTCCGGATGAAGGTGACGGACTATGTTGACCTCCGTTTCGACCACGGCTGGCGGCTCGATGAAGCTGAAAATCGAAGTCATTTCGGACTCAGCCTGAATTTCTGAGATAGCTGGAATCATTGATATCCAAAGGATCCGGCATCTCGGACCATCGTATTTTTAAAAAAATCAGCGAAATTTGGAAATCCGGGTGAGCGGATTGCGATTGGAGCTGATGACGAGCTTCCACCAAACGAGTCTTCCCGGCCGGAACGGACGTTCCGGGGGGTGCGCTCCGAGACGGGCGGGAAAAAAGGATGGTGGATCTCGTGGCACCGCGCGGTAGCGCAAGCTCCCCCGGTGCCGACCTCATTCTCATGCCTATGCTGTTCCCGGTGACGGGGGGAACGGTTTTCCAAAAGCGGGATGCTCAGCCCGCCGCGGAGGACCGTCTGTCAACACGGACCAGCCGAAAGGGAGCGGCGTCACATCCGGTCGGGGGGCCGGAGATGGCGCCGCAACCATGTACCCCGCCCCGGGCGGCGGATTCCCTCCACATCCCCTTATCCGCCAGTGCGGTGGCAGACCTCGAAACGGTTCCCGCAGGGGTCTTCGAAGAAGACCGCGTAGTAGCCGGGCTCGTAATCCATCGGCCCCTCGATGTTCCGCGCGCCTGCGGAACCGGCGGTTTCCGCTAGCCGGTCCACCTCCTGCGGGCTCTGCGCGCGGAAGGCGATGCGGTTCTCGTTGGGCACATGTCCCGGAGACTCGGTGACGCCGAAGAACTCCGGCCCGTCATCGGCGTCGTATTGCAGCCAACCCTCGACCTCTTCTTCGCGGGTGAAGCCGAGCGCGGGGAGGAGCTGCCGGTAGAAGGACTCCACCTCCGCGAGACGCGGGACCCGCAGGTCGATATGATCGTAGATGCGTTTCATCGTCTCAGCCGCGCTCGTTCCAATAGACGATCAGATTCTTCGTGGCACGGCCCGCGGCGATGATGTCCGGCTTGCCGTCCCCGTTCAGGTCGGCGACCTTGAAATCCTCGCAGGCCATCGTGTTGTCATCCACGGTGGCGTGGAGTTTCCAGGCGCTGCCGTCCTCCGCGGCGGGCACGTAAAGGCGGATGCCCACTTTCTTGTCCCTGGCATCGGGCTCGCGCCATCCGGCGATGATCTGGTCGTAGCCGAGTCCCAGGAAATCCGCGGCAGCCAGTGCGTGACCTTGCTTCAAGGTATCATCCACCACGATCCGCCGGGCTGACCAGAGCCCGTCCTTATTCTCCGGATTCACGGTCACCTCGTTGCCATGGAAAGGCTCGATCGCGGCGATAAAACGCCGCTTGTCGGGGAGCGTTCCCAGCCGCACCTCGCCGCTGCCCTTTTCGGTCATGCGGGTGCTGCTCCATTTGCCCTCGGTTTGTTTCAGAAGGTGGACGCCCTCCTTGCACGCGACGAGCATCGCGTCGCCTTCCGCGCCTTCCCAGCGCACGAGGTCGAAGTTGTGCGCCAGGTGGAACCGGTCGTTGATGAGAAAGGTCGGCCATTCCTTCGCGGGATCCTTCCCCGGCCGGTAGCCCAGGAAGCGGATGCCGTCGCCCTCGGTGTTCACGTTGTTGCAGCCGTGGAGCGGCAGCACGGCGAGGAAATACCCGTCCGGCTTTTCCTTCACCCATTGCATGCGGTGAACGGTAGGCTCGCGATGCTGTTCCTGCGCGCTCCATTCCTTGGTGCGATCTTCCGGTGCCGTCAGCGTGAAGACCGCACCGCTGTCCTTCGTATCCCCGGGGTTCCATTCCGCACCGACCGCGACCTCGGCTTTCTTGTCATGGTCGATGTCGCAGGCCGCGACGCAGACATGATCCTGTTCGGTCAGCGCGCCGGTCATCCGGTGCCTCGTCCATTCCGGGTTCCGATACCAGACGGTCTCCTTCGCGTCCACCAGCACGATGTCGTCCTTCCCGTCGCCATCGATGTCGGCGATGGAGAGCCCGTAGCCGATCCCCAGCTTCGCATCCAGCGTCTGGGGCCGGAAGGACGCCGGAGGCGTTTCGGGTAGGGCCTGAAGGACACCGGTGAAAACGAAGAGGATCAACGGGCGGTGGAGACGCATCCGGAGCATACGATGTGAGCGTAGCCCCTTTTCCATTCGCTGCCAAACCCGTCTCAGGCGGGTCCTAGCCGCCGCTCTGGCCGCTCCTTCTTCCTCGATGCCACACCGCGGTATCCGGAGCCGCCAGCCAGTCCACCGGTTTGTCTGCCAGCCCGAACGTGGTGACGAGGTCCTCGAGCAGCACCAAGGAAGCCGCGGCATCGTAAAGCGCATCGTGCCAGCGCCGCCCGGAGATCATGTCCGCGATGGTGCCCGCGAGCCCCCGCGCCTCGCAGAGGGCGGAAAGCGAATGGTCCGGCAGTTCCGGCCATGCCGCCCGCGCGAGCAGCAGGGTGTCCACCCAGGGGCCGAAGCCGTGGCCGGGAAAGGCCCGAAGGAAGCGCTTCTCCGTGCCTTTCCCGTGCGCGACGGGCACGGCACCGGCCATGAATTTCTTCAATTCCGGCCAAAGGGACAGCAAACCGGGAGCACCGGCCAGGTCGCCGTCCGCGATGCCGTGGACCTTGCGTGCCGACCAGGTGATGGGTGCTTCGGAGGCCAGATAGGAGACGAAAGTCCCGCCATGCCCTTCCCGCGGCGACCACGAGGCCAGGCCCACCTGCACGGGCACGTCGGTGCGCCCGCGGGCAGCACCCGCCGATTCGAAGTCGATGGCCGTGAAGCGGCAGTCCCCGATCAGCACGCCGCACCGGATCATGGCGGAACCCGTCCTGTCATGTGAAAAACTCCTGTGCCGCAAGGCTTTGGGTGCTTGCCAAGCACCGGCGGGTCGCGGAAGTTCCGGCGCCCGCGCATGCCGGAAAGCCGCCGTACACCTTCTTGGCTCTGGCCGAACCTGCTCAGCCTCGACGCTCCTGTCGTCGCGCTGGTGTGGTTCTTCATGTTCGAGCGCACGTGGCGGATGTACGTCCCGTGGAATGCAGCGCTGGCCCTGGGGCTCGCCGTCTGGGGGATCTACGTGCTGGATCGCATCGCCGACGTGAAGCTGCTCTCGGCAGGGGATCCGAAGCTCGGGCTGCGCCACGAGGTTCACCGCCGCTGGCTCCCTTGGGCCGGATGGGCGGCGCTTGCCGCGTTGATCGCCTCCGCGGCGCTCGCCGGCTTCACGATGCCTTGGGAAATCGTCCATTACGGGAAGGTCGTCCTGGTCCTGATGATCGCCTTCTTTGTCCTGACGGTATTCAACATGCAGGACCAGGAGATCCCCGTGTTCCGGAACATCGTGGCGGGCATCACCTTCGGCTACGGCACCGCGATGGCGGTCCACGTGTACGTCTTCCTCTACGAGCCGACCCAGAGCCCGCTGGTGCTGCTCATCATCCCGGAGGTGATCGCCTTCGCCTTCCTGTGTGTCCTCAATATCTCGGCGATCCACTTCTGGGAAAATTCACGGCGTACCGGCGATCCCGAGAAGGGCGCGGAAAACGACCTGTCTCTCACGCTCCCGCTGACGGTGCTGGGAGCCGCTTGCCTGGTCTTCGCCTTTCGCGATCCCAATTCGACCACCCGGCCCTTCTTCTACGCGGTTCTCATCGCTACCGCTCTCCTGTATGTCCTGAACCGGCAGCGCGAGCGCTTCTCGCTGGATGCGCTCCGGGTTTTGGCGGATCTTGCAATGATCGCGCCGCTTCCGGTGTTTTTCGCACTTTCTGATTCCTAATCTGCGCTTGCTGCTCATTGGCCGCGCTTCTAGGCTTCCTCTTCATGTCAAAGGCACTCGACAGCAAACGTCCCGCTTTCCTGATCCTCGGGGCCCCCGGGGCCGGGAAGGGCACCCAAGGAAAGGTCTTGGGTTCCATTCCGCGTTTCTTCCATTGCGCGTGCGGGGATGTCTTCCGCTCCCTCGACACACGCACGCCGATCGGCCAGCGCTTCGTGCACTACTCGAGCCGCGGCGAACTGGTTCCGGACGAGTTGACCATCGATCTGTGGAAAGCACAGGTCGATAACTGGGCGGATTCCCACGTGTACAAGCCGGATATCGATTTCCTGGTGCTCGATGGCATTCCCAGGAACGTGACGCAGGCGGAAATGATCACCAGCTTTCTGAATATCCATCAGGTGTTCCACCTTTCCTGCCCCAACCGCGAGGAACTCGCCCGCCGCATGCGCAAGCGCGCCCTGAAGGACAACCGCATCGACGACGCGTCCGACCGCGTCATCCAGCAGCGGATCGCGACCTACGAGGCCGAAACGAAGCCGATCCTCGAGTACTTTTCCGATGGCTTGGTAACGGACATCGACGCCACCCAGCCGCCGGTGAAGGTGCTGCACGACATCATCGGCAAGGTGGTCTCGCTGCCCATCTTCAATGAATTCACCCAGCACGTCGCGTGAGTTTTCCGGCTGCCCGGGTGGTCTTCTTCGGTAGCGGGGAGGTCGCCATTCCATCATTCCGCCGTCTGATCGAGGGAGGTCCGCTCCCCCTCGCTCTCGTGACCCAGCCGGACAAGCCGGCGGGGCGGCACCGCAGCACGCTCACGCCTCCGCCCATCAAGCAGGTGGCGCTCGATTCCGGAATCCCGGTGCTTCAGCCGGCAAGCGTGCGGGAAGAGGAAGCCCTGGCCGCGCTTCGGGAATTGGCACCGGATCTGATCGTGGTGATGGCCTACGGGCAGATCTTGCCGAAGGCGCTCATTGCCATCCCGCGGATCGCCTGCATCAACCTCCACGCCTCGCTGCTCCCGCGCCATCGCGGCGCTTCCTGCATTCAGGCTGCGATCGACGAGGGTGATGCGGAGACCGGCGTGACCGTCATGCACGTGGTGCCGAAGCTCGACGCCGGCGACATGATCCTCGCCCGCCGGACGCCGGTTTCAGCCGGCGATACCGGCGGCATCCTCCACGACCGCTTGGCGGGCGTGGCCGCCGAGGCCCTCGGCGAGGCCTTGCCCCTTCTGCTGGCCGGAAATGCCCCCGGAACGCCGCAGGATCCGGCTTTGGCCACCTACGCCCCGAAACTGGAGCGCGACGACGGGCGGATCGACTGGTCCTGGGACGCGGCGCGTCTTGAGCGCCGGATCCGCGCCTACGATCCCTGGCCCGGAACCTGGACCACCTTTCACGATGGCAGCGGGCTGAAACGGGTGAAAATCTTTCCCGCGATAGCGGGGGAGGAACATCTGGGATCGCCGGGGCAAATGCTGCTCTCCCCGGCCGGTGCTCCCGCCGTCGCCTGCGGGAGCGGCCATCTGGTGCTCGGGGAGGTACAGCCGGAAGGTTCCCGCCGGATGGCGGCGGCGGATTGGGTAAAAGGGCTGCGGAACCTGCCGGAGTTCGCCTGAGGGGCCTTCATTTGCCTCGATTCGGTACTCCCGGCCCCGCAAAGTGCCGGCGTGAAAGCGTTGATCATCCTTTTCGCCCTCGCCCTGCCGCTGGCGGCCACGACCATCTCGGTGGTGCCGGTGTTCGAGCCCCTCAGCATGCACGGCACCGACGTGGACGAGGGCATCACCGATACCGGGGAAGCCTTGCAGGCCACCGTGGCCAGCCGGCCGATGGCGCTCACCGGGGCTTTTCCCGAGGTGCTCATCGACTCGATCCGCAGCCCGCACAAGTTTCCGAGCAACAACTCCAACTACAAGGTGGAGGAGGTGAATCTCCTCGTCCTCTGCAATATCGCCATCGCGGCGGAAATGACGGAGGAGGGGCTGAAAATCCGCATGAATGTCGCCACCCTGACGGTGCCGGAAGGGGTGGACCTCACCGCCCGGCAGGTGCTCAAACTGGCAATGGTGGCCATCCACAAGACCCTGGAAGAGTATCAGAAGCCGCAATCCGAACCGCTCAAGGTGAGCGTGATCATCGAGGGAGTGGATGACGGCACCGCCTCGCTGAAAGATTTGGATGCCAGCTACACGCTGGGGGGCGAGTAAGCATTTCCCTTAACCTGTCCGCAGCCTTTTACCTTTTCAAACCCCGTGCCGTCTTGCTTGGATCACGCAACGCCACGCATCGAATGAGTTTCCCCGAAAGCGCCCCTCGCCGATTCAAGAGAGCCATCCTGAAACTCAGCGGAGAAGCGCTGAGGGAACCGGGCAGTGCGGACAATATTTCCCCGGAAATCGTGGAGCGGATCGCTTCCGAAGTCCGGGACGCCCTTGCTCCCGGCGACTTGCAGCTGGGGATCGTGGTCGGCGGCGGAAATTTCTGGCGCGGGGCCTCCGCCAGCGCCCGCGGCATGGACCGCGCGACGGCCGATTACATGGGCATGCTTGCCACGGTCATGAACTCGCTGGCCCTTCAGGGCTCGCTGGAGCATCACGGGGTGCCCTGTGTCGTCCAGTCCGCCATCGAAATGAAAAACGTCGCGGAAACCTTTATCCGGCGGAAAGCCGAGCGGCACCTCGATGAAGGCCGGGTGGTCATTTTCGCCGCTGGCACCGGCAGTCCCTTCTTCTCCACCGATACCACCGCCGCCCTGCGTGCCAGCGAAATGGGCGCGGAAGTCGTTTTCAAGGCGACCATGGTGGACGGGGTTTACGATTCCGACCCGAAGAAGAATCCCGCCGCGAAGCGCTATTCCCGCGTTGCCTTCCACGATTGCATCACCCGCCAGCTCAAGGTGATGGATGCCACGGCATTCAGCCTGTGCATGGACAATCACATCCCCATCGTTATCTTCGACCTCGGTCCGGCGGGAAACGTCACCAAGGCCCTGCGCGGCGAACCCATCGGCACCGTGGTCAGCAGCGAGGACACCGTGGCCGCCTGAGATTTTACTATCCGACTCACCTGACATGGACCCGGAAACCGCCATCCTCGAAACCGAAGACGACATGGAGAAAGCCGTGGAGCACCTGCTCCACGAATTCGCCACGGTCCGCACCGGCAAAGCCTCGCCCGGACTGATCGAAAACATCGACGTCCACGTGTCCAGCTACGGCAGCAGCATGAAGCTGAAGCAGCTCGCCGTGATCAGCGCGCCCGAGGCCCGCTTGCTCGAGGTAAAGGTTTTCGACCCGTCCACCACGCAGGATGTGGAGCGCGCGATTCGCGAATCCCGCCTGGGGCTCAATCCTGCCGCGGCAGGCAGCTCGCTGCGCGTCCCGATCCCGGAGCTCTCCGAGGAACGCCGCATCCAGATGGTGAAGCTGGTGAAACAACTCGCCGAGGAAGCCAAGGTTCGCGTGCGAGCCATCCGCAAGGAGGGCATGGATGCCGCGAAAAAGATGAAGGCGGACAACCTCCTGACCGAAGACGGCCAGAAGGACCACGAGGCCGAGGTCCAGAAGCTCACCGACAAGTACATCAAGGTGATCGA
This sequence comes from uncultured Haloferula sp., assembly GCA_946885645.1. Next base: position 2,226 of record CAMPGU010000111.1, on the reverse strand, counting down.
CGAACACGTCGTCTCGAAGGAGCGGGACGTGATGAAGGTCTGACGTCCGCGGCTCGCGGCCGATCCCTCACAGCACCCGGCACCAGAGCAGCTTCAGGTAGCGGGATTCGGGATAATTCGAGATCGTCGGGTGATCCGGTCCCGCGCCCGTACGGTCGAAGATCTGCAAGCGGCGGTTCTGCCGGTGCGCCGCCGACACGACGATCTTCTCGAACTCGTCCGCCGAAAGCATGCCGGAGCAGGAGCAGGTCACGAAGATGCCCCCGGGCTTGACCATCTTCAGCGCGAGCGAATTCAGGTCGTGGTACTTGTTATGGCCGATGCGGTCCTCGCGGCCGTGGATGAATTTCGGTGGATCCGCGATCACCAGGTCCCACTGGCGGTCGTTCTCGATCATCGTGCGCGCCCAGGTGAAGGCGTCGGCGTGGGTGAACTTGATCCGCTGCTGGTTGATGTTCGCGTTCCGCTTGGCCATCTCGACGGCGCTCTCGTCCAGATCCACTGCCGTGACGTCGCTGGCACCGGCGAGTGCGGCGCTGACGGAGAAGCCGCCGGTGTAGCAGCAGAGGTCCAGCACGCTGCGATCCTTGGCAAAGGAGGAAAAAATTTTCCGGTTTTCCCGCTGGTCGCAGAAGAAGCCGGTCTTGTGCCCGCCGGAGGGATCGACCTCGAAGTTCACGCCGTGCTCGCGGATCTTCAGGGGCCGCAATTTTTCCGAAAGGGAGTGGGTGAGCGAGGGGATGCCCTCGATGCGGGCCAAGTCCGGGTCCACCCGCACGTGCGCCTTCTCCGTGCCGAAGGCTTCATGCAGGGCGGGGATCCAGCGGTCGAGGCGCTGGAAGGCGGCGAGATTGGTGATCTCGAGCGACATGACCTTGCCGAACTTGTCCGCGACCAGGCCGGGAAGCTGGTCCGCGTCCGCATGAATCGCGCGATAGGCCTCGGTGGTCTCGTCCAGCTTCATCACGTCCCGGCGCAGCTCGGCGGCGCGCTGGATGGCACCGGTGAAGAAATCCTCGCCCACCACTTCGCCGCCGTGATCGAATACCCGCAGCGGCATGCCCGCCTTCGGGTTCCAGAAGGCGCTGCCGAAGGGCTTGCCCTCCTTGTCGAGCACCTGCACGAGCGATCCCGGCTTGGCGTCCCGGGACACCTCGCCGATCATGCGGGGCCAGATCGCGGGGTGGTAGCTGAAGTATTTGAGGCGGACGGTCGGCACGCGGGCAGCGTGGAACGCGGCGGAGGAAATTTACAACCCAGGAATGCAGCGGCCGCCGCCTTGCCGGGATCTCACACTCCCGCCAGGCGTCCCGTGCTATCCCCGAAGCGCTCCATCGCCGGAACGCCCATCGCATCGAGCATGTTCAGGTAGAGATTGCACATCGGGGTGGCTTCCGTGGCGACATGGCGGCCCGGCTTCAGGACACCGCCGCCGTTTCCGGCCAGGACCACCGGCAGGTTCGCGTGCGTGTGGCGGTTGCCGTCGGAGTTTCCGCAACCGTAAACGATCATCGAATTGTGCAGGACCGATTGGCCGTCCACGTCTTGCTTCGCTTCGAGCTGGGCCAGGAATTCCGCCAGGCGCTCGGCGTAGAAGAGATCGATGCGGGCGACCTTTTCGATCATCTCCTGATCGTTGCGGTGGTGGGAAAGCGAGTGATGGCCTTCGGCGATGTTGATCTCCGGGAAGGAGCGGTTGCTGCCGTCGCGGGCGAGCAGCATCGTGCAAATGCGCGTGGCATCGGTTTCAAAGGCCAGGGCCATCATCCGGAACATCAGCTTGATGTACTCGTCGTAGGCCTTGGGGATGCCATCGGGGGTGGCCATGTCCGGATCGGGAATGTCGGTGAAACCCTCCGCTGTGATGATCTGCTGTTCAATCTCGCGGACGCCGGTGAGATACTCGTCCATCTTCGCCTTGTCGCGATGGGTGAGCTGCCCCTGGATCGCCTTGGCATCCTCCATCACGAAATCGAGGATCGAGCGCTGCTGCGCGCGGCGGCGGGCCAGGCTTTCGGTGCGTTCGCCGGGCTTGCCGGAACCGAAAAGACGCTCGAAGACGAGGCGCGGGTTCGACTCCGGGGAAAGCGGCGAGGTCGGCGTGCGCCACGCGAGATTCGATTCGTAGGCGCAGGAGTAGCCGGAATCGCAACCGCCGGATTTCCGGTGCGGATCGCAGGAAAGCTCCAGCGATGCGAAGCGCGTGTTCCGGCCGATCTGCTGCGC
>CAMPGU010000110.1 GCA_946885645.1 uncultured Haloferula sp. | reverse complement strand
GTTGCGTCGCGCCGCCGTCAGCGCCGCCTCATTCACCAGATTCGCCAGATCCGCACCGGAAAAGCCGGCCGCGGACGCCGCTCTCAAGGCCTTCCTCGAAGCGCCGGATTGGAAGGTCCGGAACCGCTTCGTCATTTTCCCCGACGACATGCGGGCTTCCATGGAACAACGGGCCGCCGAGAAGGGCGACGGCCCCTTCCAGATCACCTCCGCAAGCCTCTATGAAGTGGACGAGCCCGTCCACATTTACGAAGTCCGTACCCCCGCAATCCCCGAAGGCTTCCCCGTGGCCGTGGTGAACACCGGGGAGGGGGCTAAGGTGAACTGGGAGAATTTCATCAACTTCCACGACGATCTCTTCCGAAAATTCACCGAAGGACCTCCCGGCACCAGCGGGGTGTTCCACGTTTACGTGAAGCCGGAAACGCCCGCCCCCGGTGACGCCGAAAGCCACTTCGTCCGCTTCCGCCTCAGCGTGCCGATGCCGGGACGCGAACACACCGCTTTCATTCGGAAGGACTCCGTCTCGCTCGCGGTCCTGAAGAGCAATTTCGAAGGCTCGGGCGAGTGGAACAAGGAACAGGCGGACCTGATGTTGAAAGGTACGGGCGGTCCGGCCACCCTCAAGCTCTCGAAGCGGAAAACCAACGACGAACGTAGCTACATCGAGATCGACGAGCTCGTCGGAATCGGCTGGAAGCCTGCGGGCAAATGACCCGCCCGCGTATTTCAGCGATTGGATGTAGAGCACGATGCTGCGGATTTCGGACTCGCTGAGGACTCCGGAGTAGCTGCCCATCCCGAGCGCGAAGCCCTTCACGATGACCTTGTTCGGTTCCAGCATCGATTCGATCAGATAGGCGTCGTCAGCCGCGCGGGTGCTCCCGTCGGTGAAGGTACGCTCCGAGCCATGGAGGCCTTTCCAAGTGGGGCCGCTGTGTCCCTCCTGCCTGCCATCGATGGAGTGGCAAGCGATGCAGCCGTAGCGGGTCGCGAGCTCCTTTCCCGCTTCGGCGGTGGGCTTCGCGTCCGGCGAGCCGCCACCGCGCACGGCGGCCGCGGAAGCGTCCAGCCGGGGCACCTCGAAGCCGAGTTCCGACCAGGCCGCGGGGGGCGGAGCGGAGACCGTGAAGAAAACGGAACGGGGCTCGGCCTTGCTCCCTTTCACCCCGAAGCGATGCGAAATCTCCAGTTGCATCGTCGGCTTGAGGGCCGGGATGTGGATGAAGACGCTCTTGCCATCCTTCGAGAGGAAAGTGCCGCCCGTCGCCACGGGATCCGCTCCGTCTTTCCCGTTCCGCTTCAGGCGGGGAGAGCCGTAGCCGGAGCTGCGTTGATACTGCCATTCCTTCGCCTGCACCGCTTGGGGGTCCACACTGGCGGGGTCCAGAGGGGCTTCGAAATGAAGCACCACTCCTTCCTTCACCACGGCGGCATCCACGGCGGCCGCGAGGACTTCGCCGGAGGGCCGGAGCCGGCCGATGCCCTCGAGGTCCTGCACGCTGGAATCATAGATGCGGAAGCCGGCCAGCCAGATCGAGCCGTCGCCCGGATGCGTGCGCGCGTGAAGAAGCGGGAGGCCGGTTTCGATCCCCAGCGGGATCACGGCGCCTTCCTTGGCTGGCCATGTCCCCGCGGGGCGCACCAGGAACAAGCGCCCGGTGCCGTAGGACAGATCCAGCACCCCGCCCTCCCACGATTTAAAGGCGCTGCCCCGTACCCACATCGGCGAAGCCGACGAGGTATCCTGATCGTGGGGGATCCAGACCGCGGGCGGGGCGAGATCCCGCGCATTCTGGAGGCCGAAGCCGAAGCTCGAGCCCGGGGTGACGGGAAAGCTCCCCGACGAAGGGACCCAGTGTCCCTGCTGCTCCGACATCACGAGATGCCCCGAGACGGGATCGCGCGCGAAAAACGGTTCGCGGGCATGGGAACCGATGATTTCCAGGTCCTTTCCGTCCGCGGAGATCATCATGATCGCGCCGCTGTGGGGATTCCGGGAAGCGAGATTGGTCAGGGATTTCCCGTCGGTGACGATGCCCCCGGTGGAGCACCAGGTCCGCCCGGCCTCATCGACTTCCATATCCAGAGGATAACCCCGGGTGCTCCCGGTGTGGTGGACCAAGCTGCTATGATTCTCGTAAAAATCCGTCTCCCCGTCCGAATTGGTATCGCGCAGGCGGACGATCCCGTTGCGGGTGAAAACCTGCACCGTGCCGCCGACCTGCTCGATCGACAGCGGCTCGCACAGGCCGGCCGCGATGCGGGTCCATCGCACGCGACTGCCGGAGAGATCGAGCCGCCAAACATCGCCCTCGAAGGTAACCACCGCCGCCCTATCCGGAGATAGGAAGACGAGATCGGCCGGCCGCACCCGCCGCTTGGCAGGATTGTTCTCCGGCAGGCCGATGCGGTCCAGGGACCACCCTGCCCCGGCCCTGGCGGCCTCTTGGATGCGCGCCTCCGTGCTCTGTTTCCAGCGGGCGGGACTGGCGGAGGGCATCGCGGGCGTCTTCGCTGCCGGAGCCTCCTTCTTCTGGCCGTAGCTCAGGGTGGCCCGGCGTTCCTGCTTCGAAGCGGCGAGCCGCGCGAAGAGCTTGCCTTCCCGCAGTTCCAGCTTCAGGCCGGCGTGGTTTGAGGCCACCTGGAGCTTCTCGGAGGAGGCCTCCCGGCCATTTTCGACCGTAAAATCCCCCGCCGCGATCAGGAACAGCAACTCCTCGCCACCGGCCACGGAAAAGTGCCTGCGGAGGGATCCCCGGTCCGCCTCGTACCATTCCCCGATCTTCGTGCCCTTGCTTTCGTAAAAGAGCACCCCGGATTTCGCCGCGACTCGGTAGCCAAGGAAACGCCGTCCGCTTTCCTCCAAGCCGCCGCGCCCCGGATCGCTCCCGTAAACCGGCCGCGGGTCCTTGAGCAGATCCTCCGGCGAGGCTCCCACGCCCGGCAGCGGCGGAGACAGCGCGAGGCCGCCGGCCGCCGCGTCGGGCAGCTTCGCGCCGCCTTTCCGGGTGGGTTTGTCCCAGGAAGCTTGGGACATCATCACCAGCGATACCGGCGGCTTGCCCTTCTCCGCGTGCAGCCAGAGGGCCGGACGCAGCAGGTCCTGATCAAAAATCACCCATTCCTCCTCCGCCGCCTGAACGAGCAATCCGCGCGCGATCGCCCCGGCCTCGCCGGTATCCGCCGGGCTGGCGTGCACCGGCATCCCCGGATCGAAGAATGGAGCAGCCCCGGGCGACGAGAGGATCCCGCCGGAGAGGGCGAGAAACAGGCACAACCGCGGGGGGTTCATGGAGGTAAGCATGGCCATTTGGCAGAAGATTCGCAAGCGCGTCAGGAAATTTGCATGCAAAATACCCGGCTTCGCCAAGCTTCTTCCGCGGAATCGTCCCACGGCCAAGCTTGACGGGAGCCCGCCGGGCGGGGCCTAGAGAGCGGTCATGCGTCTCATTCCCGCCTGTCTCTTGCTCTTCGCCGTCCCAGCACATGCCGAAGGGCTCCGGCTGAACGAGATCCAGGCGATCGGCAGCCACAATTCCTATCATGTGGCCCCGCCGAAGGAATTGCTCGAGATCATCGTGAAGACCAACAAGGCCGCAGATGCCTGGAACTACACCCATCCGCCCTTGGCCGCCCAACTGGACATGGGCCTGCGGCAATTCGAGCTCGATATCTTTGCCGATCCCGACGGGGGGTTGTTTGCGGAGCCGCTCGGCTTGAAACTGGCGGAGCTCGCGGGGGCGAAGAACATCCCGCACGATGCCGCGGCGCTGGAGAAGCCCGGCTTCAAGGTGCTGCACGTGCCGGACCTCGACTTCGGCACCACCGCTCCGCTCCTGACCCAAGCGCTGCGCGAGATGATCGCTTGGTCGGACGCCCACCCCCGCCATTTGCCGGTGATGATCCTCCTGGAGTGCAAGGATCAGCCTCATCCCCCTCTCCCGACCAAGCCGGAACCTCTGACCCGCGCGCGGCTGATGGACTTGGAAAAAGAAATCCTCTCGGTGCTTCCCCGGGACCGGCTCTTGAAGCCCGACGACGTGCGCGGCAAGGAAGCAACCCTGCGGGAAGCGGTGACGAAGCACGGTTGGCCGGCGGTGGACTCTCTCCGCGGCAAATTCATCCTCTGTCTCGATAATACCGACGCCATCCGCGACCGCTATCTGGAGGGCAATCCGTCGCTCGAAGGCCGCCTCATTTTCGCCAGTGTACCGGACGCCGGCCATCCCGCCGCGGGTTGGTTCAAATGCAATGACCCGGTCCGGGAACGGGAGAAGATCCGGGAGCTGGTGAAGGCCGGATTCCTCGTCCGCACCCGCACGGATACCCAAAAGCCCGACGCCGCAATGAAGGCCGCCGCCTTCGGAAGCGGAGCGCAATGGCTCAGCACCGACCACTTCCGTCCCGGCGAGGCACAGCGGGTTTCATTCGGAAATGGGAAGACCGCACGGGTAAATCCGCTCGTGCGGGCGGAAAAGGCGGAGTTGGAACCGTAACCGCCATCGCCGCGTCCGGCGATGCTGCTCAATTTCCCTTCCAAGCGGTTCGCGTCTCCCATTGGGAGCGCCAGCTCTCGGCCTCGCCCTTGAAGGTCGGGTCGCCAATCTGATCGAGCGCCCAGCGCGAAGCCTCGGGGTTGTTGTGGGCATTCAGCGCTTGCTGCGAGTATTCCGCATAGGCGCGGTCGCGCCACACACCCGCAGGGAGGCCCGCCAGCCATTCGCGCGACTCCTCCATGTTCGTGCTCAGGTAATGGTCCACGCTGCGGTGAAAAAGCTCCGTCGTTTCCTTGCGCACCGGCAGCTCGGTCGCCCAGTCCGCCACCTTCTTCGCGGCACCGCTACGAGCGATGTGCTGGAGCCGGCTGGCGGCCTCGCGTTGTTCCAGCTTCTCCCATGCGCCCTGATCCGCCAGCAGCGTCAGCAGGCCGAGCGTACTTTCCGGAGATTGGGAGACGCCCACAGCCGCCCAGACGACCTCGTCCCGGAGTGCCTCCGGCAAGGCGGCAACCTGCGCTTCGATCTCCGCGGGCGTTTGGGACGAGAGCAGCCGGCCCCATTGGATGGCGCGGACCTTGGCCATGCGTTGGTCCTGCTGGCCCAGGCTGAGGATCTCTTCCTTGAGCGCTTCCGGCGTCGTTTGCATGTCACCGCGTTCGGAGAAGCTAAGCAGAACTTCCGCGCTCACCACCTCCTCGGGAAGGCGCGCAAGCAAGGCGAACAACTTCTCCGCCGTCTCCGAACCGGCCCGGAGTTCCGAGCGGCAGGCATGAATCGCCCCCTCGCGGTCGCGCCAGGAAAGCTCGCCGAGCTTTGACGCGAGGAAGAGCGGATCTTTCGCCCCTACCGCCCGGATCCACACGTGCCGCAGCATGCCCGTGGCCACGCCGAACTGCCGGCCGCGGATCATATCCCAGCCTTGGGCGGGATCCTTGGCGAGCGCATCCGACAAGGCACTCAGCAGCGGGCCGGTGGGATCGTAGTAGCCTGCACCGTCCGCATCCCACGCCTCGCCCAAGGCGGCTTCGATGGCCGCGGTGAGATCGATTTCCGCCCATTGCTTCAATAGCTCGCGCTGGACATGGATGCGCTCGGCGGTCGAGAGCTTTGCGGTGCGCACGGCCTTCCAAGCGCGCGCGAATTCCCCGCCGCGCCACGAGAGGCTTGGCTTGAAGGCGCCGCTCCTTTGTCGCGTATCATTCGTTCCGCGTGCCGCCGGTGCCGACATCGTATTGGAAGTTTGATCCGACTCCGCTACAGCGGTCTTCCCGGCTTCGCCTGGCCGCGCGAGCAGGAAACCGATCCCCGCCACCGCGAGATGGCTGGTCACAAGAATAAGGCGGCTATTCCTCTTCATTCGCTTTCGGCGGATAGAGTTGTTCGTTCAGCTTGCGGGCCTCGGCCGGATTCTGCTCCCGCGTCGCCCAGATCAGCGAGTTCATCGCGGTGTCCTTGTCGATACCGGGCGGCATCTCCTTCACCCACTCGACGTAGTCGTCGCCATAGCGCATCAGGAAGCCGCGGGCCTTCCAGTTCCAGCCCTTCGTCCGCAAATCCTTCTCCGATGCGGTCACCGGTTCCGGCAGCGCGGAGAAGAAGTCGAGATAGTCATCGGGATCGATGTTCACCATGCTCAACCAGGTGGAGTGAAACAAGGCCTCGCGGCGCCTGTCCTCCGGGAGCGCGTCGAGCAGCGGTAGCGCCTTCTTCGCGTTCTCTTCCACCAAGTTGCGGTAAAGTGAAACCACCAGCGCTTCCTCTCCTTCGGGCGGCACGGCGGGCATGGCCGTGCGAACGGCTGCCAGCACTTCATCCAGCGAGGCGACGCCGTGCCGGAAATCATAACGCCAGTCGCGGCCTTCGTGCAGAGTCCGGTTGAGGTCCTGGTAAACCAGATCGTTCAAAATCGCCTGCCGGTCCTTGCCTTCCTGGCCACCGGCTTGTTCGGCCGCCTCCACACGGGCGTCGTAAGATAGCCCCGTGTCGCGGGAGGCGAGCAGATTCCGGTCCCTGCGCAGGAGATCCGCCAAGTTCGGGTCGAGGCCTTCCTGATCCAACAGCCACCGCGCGGCCTTCTCGCTGCTGCGGGCAAACCCGCGCAAAAGATCCTCCCGCACCTCCTGGTGGCGGTGACTCAGGGCGAAGTCGAACAATGCCTGCCCTTCGTCGAAGCGGGTCGCCGCGCCCACCTGCAGATAATACGACTCCATCTTGCCGGACGGATTGCTCACGGCAAACCGGCGCTGGCTCGAGAACATGGGATCGTCCTGCAACGCGGCTTCAAGCCGTGTGATCAAGCCGAATCCTCCCCCGGCCTTCATCTCCTCCAAGGCGACCTCTCCGAAGGGCTCGCGGGTATAGGGGGTCTTCCACAGCCATGGCGCGGACTTCATGATGCCCTGCTCGGCGGCCATGTCCCTGATCGCGGTAGAAGAAAGCAGGGAAACAAGATTCATTCCCCCGGCCCCTGCATCGGTCCACAGGTAATCCATGACCGTGCCGGGATCTCCCGATTGGCGCATCCAGTGCAGCACGCGCACGGCCACCTCCGCCAACCGGCGCTCGCTTTCCTCGCCGTCATGCTTGTCGCTCCCCGCCGCGGCGGCGAAGCCTTCGATTGCCTTCACCGCCGCCGCCTTCGGATCTGCCGCCACCGGTAGCGTTGACTTCAGCGACTCATAGATCGAAATCGCCTGACTCTCCTTCTTCCGCTGCATGAAGTCCGCCAGCAAGATCTCGCCATCGCCAGCCGGTGGGGAGGCGCTGCGGTCCCAAGCCTTCGCCGCCGTGCGGGGCCCGTCCGAATCGCGTTCGCTGCCGGTGCCGCCCCGCGCAATCCCATAGACCAGCCCGAGCACTGCCAAATGGCTTCCGACGAGGACGAGATAGCGCGGCTTCATGGGAGGGAACGCATCAATATGACAACAGATGCATTCCAACAGATCATGCGACCGATTGGCAATCTGCTATTTCGTCCTCCTGCAGCATCAGCCGCCGCCGTCGCAGCCAGATGCACGGCGCGAAAAGGGGCTCCGTCGCCGCCCGGGATCGAAGCTCACTCCTCCGCCCGCGAGAGCGGTGCCAAGCCACGCTGAATGAGCTGCTCGTCCACCGCCGTGGAGACCGCCTCGTCGAGGTGCACGGTGAACTTCTCGTCGGCGAATTCGATCGCATGCATGCCATCCGAACCGCCTTTGTCGAAAGCCTCGATCAGCGACTTCATGTCCTTGATCTCCTGTCCGTTCACCTTGGTGACGATGAGGTTCCGCAGCGGCTCGTAGCCAACTGTCGCCGGCGTGGCGATGACCCCGGCGAGAAAGACGATCCGGTGGGCCCTCGCCTCGTATTTCTGCGGGTTCTCGTACACATCCAGCAGGTTGAGCGGAGCGCGCGATTGCCATTCTTCGCCGAAGGCTTCGAGCAGGGGCCGGGTGAGCTCCTGGAAGACCAGGCCGCCCTTCACCAGGTAGGTGGGTGCCTTGCCGAAGGTATAGGCGGGCACGAGCTGATCCTTCTCGTCCCGGCGATCGAGCACGGCCTCCACCTTCAGCGGCTGCCCGTCGCGGATCACGTCCATCGCGATCTTGTCACCGCTGCTTTTCGCGCCGCGGACCAGATGGCTCCAGTAGAGCCGGCCGTAGTGGCTGTCCTCGAAATAGCCCAGGCGGTCGATCTCGTGGCCGTCGATATTGACGATCACGTCCCCCTTCTTCAGGCCCGCTTTCTCCGCGGCGCTGCCCACGCGCACCGTGGAAACGTAGAGGCCGCCCTTCTCCTCGGGCAGCTTCAGCCAGGCACGGAAATTGATGTCCTCCGTGCGGCTCGTCGAAATGCCCAGAGCGGGGAAACCCGCGTAGTCCCCGTCCGAAGCCTCGCGCACGAAACGCTCCACCAGATCGGTGGAAATCACGTCGCTGAGCTGATCCTTCGCATCGTAGCTGGTCAGGATCCCGGCCAATTTGCCATCCCGCAGCACCGGCAGGGAAAAGCTGTTCGCCGCGCTCTGCATGGAGGCCTTCACCTCGTAGGTGAGGAAGAACTGCCCGGGCAGGAAATTCGACACCACGTCGATGCCCTGGATCCCGCCGGTGGTCACCAACGGCGTGCCGTTTTCCTCCACCTGGACGATGTCGAGGGTATCTCCCGGTTTCGGCCGGGCCGCGATTTCAAGCGGTTCCGTTCCTTCGAAGAATTTGAGATCCGCTTCGGACTCCACACCCAGCAAGGCGAGGTTCGCCTCGTAGTCCACGGCGATCACCTTGCCCGTGGCGAGACGCTTGCCGTCGGGAGATTCCAGCTCGATGTATGTCGCGTCCACGGCCATTTCCGCCGTCGTCAGCACCTGATTCCCGGCAACGATGGCCCCCAAGGACCGGCGCTTCCCGGGGGAAAGCTTTTCCCAAGGCTGCGCCTGGTTCCAGCTCTGCTGGGTGGCGCTGATCCGCACCACGGACTTCAGGAGATCCTTCGGCCCCGGTACGGGCCCGTCTGGAACCACCACCACCTTCGGCGGCTCGTCCGCGCCCTGGTGACGCTCGCAACCGGCTGCGAGCACGAGGGGAAGGAGCAGGAAATAACGCAGGGATGAGGCGGACATCAGTCGTTGAGATTGGAAAGGCGTTCGATGGCGTAGGTCTTCTTCACCCGCTCGTTGGCGGCGGCGACGGCGTTGCCGGGGATGATCACCGGCCGGGGCGCTCCGAAGAGCTCGATCACGTGGAACTCCGGCGGCGAGGCCGCGTTCAGCAGCTCGTTCGCATGCTTCAGGCTCTTCACGGTCACGCCATTGATCTTGTCCACGGCGCGCCCGGCGAAATCGCCCACCTGGCTGTTGATCGGGTCGCTCTCCACCCGGGTGAGCAGCACGATGTCCTGCCGCTCGGTGAAGATGCCCTTGGGCAGATAGTCGGAGTAGAGGCGCCGCACGTTCACGTCGTCGAATTTCACCGAGGCGAAGAGATTGGTGTCGAGCGGCTGGAACACCAGGCCCGCGAAGACGATGTAGCGGGGCTTTTTCTCATACTGGATGGCATACATGCGCGCGGCCGGGAGCGGCTTGAGCGTGACCTCCTGATCGTTCCAGGTGCCTTGGCTCAGCCAGCGGAGCTTCACCTTGTCCCCGGCGAACTTTCGCTCGACCACCTCGTTCAGATCCACCTTCTCGCCCCCGAGCAGGATCTGGCCGGCGCTGTCGATCTCGTGGCCGTCGATGGTCAGCAGCACGTCGCCCGGCTTCAGGATGCCCTCGCAGGCACCGGTGGGGGAAACGTCGGTCACCAGCACGCCCAGCCCGTTGTCCGGCAGCTTCAGCGCCTTCCGCATCGCGGGGTTGTGAAGCGGAAAGGTGGACACCGCCAGATCCACATAATGATCGTAGCTTCCGTCCTCCACATCCTTCAGGAAGCGGCGGACCACCGGCGTGGGAATGATGTAGCCGGTATTGTCCGCCTGCCGCAGCCCTTGGAAGGCCACGCCGACCACCTTGCCCTCCTGCAGGACGGGACCGCCGGAGTTGCCGGGGTTGATCGCGGCGTCGATCTGCACGATCAGATGCTGGTCCGCCCGGGAGTGGGAGTAAGCGGAGAAATCGATGCGGGAGACCACCCCGCGGGTCACGGAGAGCCGCTCGCCGCCGATCGGGTAGCCGATCACGCGCACCTGGCTTTCGAGCTCCGGCACATCACCAAAGCGAAGGACGGGGAATTTCTCGAAGTCCGAGAAGTCCTCCACCTCCAGCATCGCCAGATCGCAATCGTGCGCGATGAACTTCACCCTGGCGGGATATTTCCGAGGGCTACCGTGGACCGTGATCAGCAGGCGGCGCTCGTTTGAAACCACGTGGGCGTTCGTCAGGAACTTGTTTTTCCCGATCAGGAAGCCGGTGCCGATCCCGCCGCCGAAACGGCCGCTATTCCACGGCGTGCCGTAATCCGGAACCTGTACCGCCGCCTCGATCCGCACCACGGAGCGGTAGATATCCGAAGGCGCTCCGGCCGGGGTCTCCGGGATCGGCGGGGTTTTGGTCTGCGCCAGCGCGGGGCCGGCTATGAAAAGTGCAACTAAGGCGAGAGATCGCGCGAGCATTTCCGCGAGGCTAAGGAGGAATGGCCTCCGTGCAAGGGGAATGGCGAGTTCCCATCCTTCCCGTAGGCGCGTTCGTGAGAACGCGACGGAAGGGCCCGTTTCATTCCCGGAGAACGAAGTCACCCGCAGGCCACTCTCGCGGTGTCACCACCGCGCCTACGCGAAAAGCGAGGAAGGAGGCTGCCGAGCCCCTTACTTGCTCACGTTGAAGCGGAACTCGATCACGTCCCCGTCCTTCACCACGTATTCCTTGCCTTCGATCCGCAGCTTGCCCGCCTCCTTCGCGGCGTGCTTTGACCCGAGAGTCACGAGATCGTCGTAATGCACCACTTCCGCCGCGATGAAGCCGCGCTCGAAATCCGTGTGGATCACGCCCGCCGCGGCGGGAGCCTTGTCGCCTTCATGGATCGTCCACGCTCGGGTTTCCTGAACCCCGGTGGTGAGATAGGTGCGCAGGCCGAGCAGATGATACACCGCCCGGATCAGCGCCGAGACGCCTGAGTCGGAAATTCCCATCTCGCCCAGCATTTCAGCCGCTTCCTCCGGAGTAAGATCGACCAGCTCCTCCTCGATCTTGGCGGAAATGACGACGGCTTCCGCTCCGTGGGCTTCCGCCGCGAACTTGCGGACCTTGGCGACCCACGGGTGCGAGTCCGGATCGGCCATCGCTCCGGCGAGTTCGTCCTCGGCCACGTTGCAGGCGAAGATCGTGCGCTTGTCGGAGAGCAGGAAGAAATCCTTGATCAATTCACGCTCCGCGTCGGAGAGGGAAAGCGTGAGCGCCGGTTTGCCGTCGTTGAGGTGCGGCATCAGCTTGTCGATCAGCTCGACCTCGGCCTTGGACTCCTTGTCGCCGCTCTTGGCCTTCTTCTCGCGCGAAACACGGCGCTTCTCCATCGCGGCGATATCGGCGAGAATCAGCTCGGCATTGATGATCTCGATGTCGCGGATGGGATCGACGGTGCCGAGTTCGTGGATGATGTCGTCGTTCTCGAAACAGCGGACGACCTGCACGATCGCGTCCGTCTCGCGGATGTTGGCGAGGAACTGGTTGCCCAGGCCGGCCCCTTCGGAGGCACCCTTCACCAGACCGGCGATGTCCACGAACTCGATCGCGGTCGGCACCAGCTTTTGCGATCCCGAGATCTTGGAAAGCACGGCGAGCCTGGAATCGGGGACGACCACGATGCCCACATTGGGGTCGATGGTGCAGAAGGGATAATTGGCCGCCTCCGCCTTGCGGGAACGGGTGACGGCATTGAAGAGGGTGGACTTACCGACATTCGGGAGTCCGACGATTCCGGCTTTCAGCATGGCGCGGGGAGGGTTAGGGCATGCCCGCCGCCCCGCCAAGACCCGAATACGGAACTTGTACCGCCCGGAAACGAAAAGCCCGGGCGGTTTGAACCGGCCCGGACTTTTCAGGACACGCGGCGGGATTATTCCCGCCTACCGAGGAAAGCTGGTGCGACCCGGCGGAATGCCGGTCAGGGGGGCCGAGGGCAGGCAGCGGCTTGCTGCCCAAGCCGGATGCCGCCTCCGTACAGAGGGGCGCCGGCGTTACATGCGGGCATGGTACCGCGGCGACGGGATCAACAGGGAGGAGGATCGGGGGGCATCGACACCGGAGGCGGCGATGAAAAGAGGGGGAGGGTTGGTTGTTTGCCGCAGAGACTAGGCCCGCGCGGGAATGCGGATCATTCCACC
>CAMPGU010000109.1 GCA_946885645.1 uncultured Haloferula sp. | reverse complement strand
CCGGTCAGGAGTCCCCGGGACCGCCCTTCAACCGCGCCGGATTCTGCGGCTGCGTTGCCGGATCTTCCCGCAGCACGCGGGGAGCCGGTGGAGGTCGAAGTCACGCCGGTCCTGCGCGAGGGCCCGCGCATCCGGCCGGAACCCCGGCGGATCAAGGAGCGCTCCGGCAGCGCACCCATCGCTCCGCGCCACACCACCGCGGATGAGCGCCTGCGCCGCCGGGAAAGCTTCCCTTCCGTAGAGAGCGTTCGCTCGGGGCGAATCCCGCGGCTGACGGGGGCCGCGGTTTTCTGTGCCGCCGCCTCGACCGTCATTTACCTCCTCCTTTATTTTTTTCTGCCGATGGGACCGGGTAGCGTTCTACGGGAAGCCTCCCGGCCGCTGGCGGTTCCGCCGCCCGGGAAAAAGATCGCCCACAACAGCGCCGCTAAACCCGCGCCCCCACCGGTGCCCCTGGCAGCGGATCGCCCTTCCGAAGCCCCGGCCAATCCGCCGCCGCCTCCCGAGCCCGAGACCAAGAAATCGCCCGCCGTTCTCGCCGATAACGTGCTCGACGCGTTTCTGTCCGCACAGGATTCGGCTTCCCGGGTGGGCCTCGTCGAGCCCGCCGCGACGGTCCAGGACCTCGATTCGACCCTGTTGAGAGGGAGGCTGCCCGAAGTGGGGCGGATTCTGCCCGAGCTGCCGCAGCACAACCCGGTGGAAGAATCCACCGACTATCCCTACCGCGTGTCCTTCTTCCTCGAGAATGGCAAGAACGTGGACTACGCCATCCTCGTGCGGCAGCGCGGCAGCCAGCCGCCGAAGGTGTTTCTCCCGGCTTTCCTCGACCTCGCGGGAGGACGGCTCGCCGCCTTCACCAAGGGGCCGAACGAGAGGGAGCCGGCGACCTTCCACGTGATCCTGGACCCCCTCTCGGTCTGCCACGACGAAAGCGTGCCTGCGGCCGACCGGAAGATCACTTTCAAGCTGCTACCCAGCATGTTCGGAAAGGAGATCGCACGCGCCCACGTGTCCTCCGGCTCGCGTTTCGCGCGCATGGTCGGGGATGCGGATTCCTCCCTGCGCTGGGGGGTGCGGATGCGCGCCATCGTCACCATCCAGTGGAATCGCACGGAAGATCCCGCGAAGCCCTACCTCGAGCTGATGGACATCGGCTCGCTCAATTGGGGCTCTTGAGCAGGCCGGCCGCTTGCAAGGCGGCGGAACCGCCGTGGAGCGCCTTCACCTCGGGCGGGATGCCATACTCGCGGAGCCGTTTCACGACTTCCTTGCTGATCCCGCAGCCGACGTCGCCGCAATAGACGACCGCCCGCTGCGCGCCTCCCAGCCGCTCCAGCGAAGCCTCCATCTGCTCCTCGAAGCTCCCGCCGCCAACGGTGGTCAGGTGGATCGAGCCGGGCACGCCGTCCTGCTGCCACTCCGCCTCCGGGCGGGCGTCGATCCAGAGGACATCCGGCCATTCCGCCTGCACGGTCGCCAGGCAGATTTCCTCAGGCCCGATCTTCGCGGGATCGCAGATCACCGAGCGGTCCGGCGGGCCTGCGATCTTCCACGTGGCCACCGCACCGGCGGAAGCCAAGACAAGCACCAGCGCCAGCTCCGTGACCGTCCTCATGGCTGGGTCACCGCCGCGGAGGCGGCCGCCTTCGGCCGGTTTTTCACGACCATGAAAATCCGCTGCGTGCGGTAACGCTGGGACGGCGTGTCCGTTTCCAAGTGCACCACGCCCATCGCCACGTTGTCCGTATTCGCGGGGGTGACGACCACTTCGTATTTCTTGCCTTCCTCGATGGTCTTCAGCTCCTGCTTGAATCGCGAATCCGCGCCCGACATGGAGATCACCTTGATCGGGGCCGTGTGTTTCATGGTGATGATGACGGTTTTGGCCTTCGCCTCCTCGCCGACCTCCCAAAAAAGCGTCTTCGGTTCCATCACGATCAGCTCGGGGATCTTCACGCGCATGAGGAGCTTGATGGAGGGCTTGTCCTCGGGGTCCCCCTTCAGCCAGACGAAGACCGGCTTATCCACCGTGCCGGCGACTCCGGTGAGGTCGAAGGCGGCGCGGATCAGGCCTTCCTGCCCCGGCTTATAGGTGAAGCCGCCCTTGATCGCCGCCTGGATGCAACTGCAGCCGGCATCCGCCCGGGCGACTTCCACGGTTTTTTCGCTACTGTTCTTGAAGACGAAGTCGGCGGTGACCGTCTTGTCGTCCATCCCCACGTCGATCTCTTTCGTGGTCTGCTCGAATGTCAGCGACGCCGCCGAAAGCGTGGCGCTCAGGGCAAGGGACCAGAGAAAGAGCAACTTCATGTCCGACTAATGGACCTCCCCGGGCGGAAGCGCAAGCCCGGGACCACCCCGGGGGAACCGGTCTTATTCCTCCGGCCTCCCGTGGATCCCACCCCGCTCGGGCACCGGCAGCACCGGTTTCGAGGACTCCGGCCGGTCTTCGGCCAGCCAGCGGTTTCCCTCGAAGATGAAAGTGGCCGGTTCCGTGCCGGGGCCGACGTTGATCTCGGTCTGCACCTGCTCGCGCCGGAAGGTGATCGTGTTTCCGGAGATCGTCACCTCCCCGCAGGGAAGGAACTCCGGAGCCTTCGTCTCTTGGAGGATGCGGAAGATCCACTTCCCGGGGCGAACGATGGTGTTCCCGGTGAACTCCACCTTCCTCGCGCCCGTGAAGGCGCACGCACAGGTCCCACCTTCGATGCGGTTCCCGCGGATGGTCACAGCCATCGCTTCATAGTTCGCGCCGGGCGGGCGGTAGTAGTCCTTGCCGGTGGAGCCGCCGATCTGGACGGGCCGCTCGCCTGCATTGATCAAGGTGCAGCCTTCCATGAGGATCTTGCTGCATCCGCCCTTGAACTGCGGGCCGGTATGCTGGGAATAGCCGTCCTTCCCGGTGATCCGGCAGTTCGAGAGAACGGCGTCGCTGCACCCGACCAAGTCGATCGCCTGACCGCCCCAACCGCTGATCTCGCAATCCGCGATCCGCAGGCCCTTCATCCCGGAGCATTTGATCCCATCGAAATTCCCGCTGGGTCCGATATCGTGGATCGAGAGCTTTTCCAGAAGGGTATCCTCGACCGGCTCCGTGCGTCTCCCTCCATCGTCCAAATTGATCCCGTTCGCGCTTTGCCCGCTGCATTTCAAGAGGCGGACCTTCAGGCCGGGCCAGCGGGTGAAGTGCCAAGCCTCCTTCCCGCCTTTGAAATGCGGCGGATCGGCGGGATCGAGGGCCTCGACCGTGAGGTTGGCGATGCCGGAAACGAAGAACCCACCGGGATACTCGCCCGGAGCGATTTTCAGCACATCTCCCGCTTTGAGCTTGGGAAGGATCGCCGCGAGGTCCCCCGGGCTGCCCGCCTCGATGCCGGAGACCGGCTGCAAACAAACGAGCATCACAAGAACCGCGGGAAATCTCATTATCCTCCTACGCGGTTCGTCCGCTGATTTTACGTCACTCCGCGCGGGCAAGCAGGCAGCTGCCCGCCTGCTCATTGCCACCGAGGACGGCGACCAGGGCGTGTCCTGCGTTCCCGAGCTTCAATTGCTCCACGGCCGCCACAAGCTGAAGACCGGCCGCCACCCCGAAAGACTCGCCCAGCACCGGCTTCACGGAGAGCCTCGGCCCGGACCAGTTCCCCAAGGCTTCGTCCTGATGCCGGTCGGCACCTGCATCCCCGACCCTGCCGTCCACCAGCAAGGTGGAGCCATTGTCGCTCGCACCGGTAGCAGCCACCGCTTCGCGCAAAGCTCCGGCGCGATTTCCGCCCGGCACCAGAGAGACCGGATCAGGAACGGATACCAGCCGCACCCCGTGATCCGTGGCTTCCAGAAGCAGAGCCGCCGCCCCCTCGGAGGGGACGAATCCGGAAGAATAGAGCCGCAAGGCCTCGGCGCTGAGCCAGTCCAGTTCCTCCGAGGCGAGGACCAGCACGCCATCGCAGTCACCGCGTAGCAGCCACTCGGTGGCAATTTCCAAAGCCGTGAAGATTTCGGCGCTGTCCCCGAGCAGGGTGTCGTTGGGTGCCGTGGAGCCGAAGAGGGCGGAGAGATGGCTGGAGGGTGCATTGAAGACCGTCTCCGGGAAAAGGATGGGACTCGCCACCGTGGGATCCGCCAGAACCTCACCAAAGAAGCGGTTCGAGTAGTTCACGCAGCCGTTGAAGAGTGTGCAGAGGACGCCGAGGCGCATTTCACCGGCGGCCACCGCGGCGATCCGCTCCGGGCCGAGCGCCTCGGTCGCGGCGGCCACGGCAAACCTGGAGACCGGGCTGACGCGGCGCAAGCGGGGGCCCTTCGGCAAGCCGGGAGGAGCCGCAGGCACGCGGAGCACGCGGGTCGTCACCGGCGGGCCGTGCTGGCGCTCGCGGGACAGCTCCGATGCCTCCGGCTGCGTGCCGCCCCGCAGCGCGGTCATCAGGGCTTCCACGCCCCAACCGGCGGCGCTGACCGCTCCCGTTCCTGTGATGGAGATCGTCAATAGACCTCCTTTCCCGGGAGAAGCGGAAGACCGCGGATAATGTCTGTCTTCCTCATGCCTGTTGAAAAATCAGGGTCGCGTTGGCCCCGCCGAAGCCGAAGGAATTCGTGAGGGCGGTCCGGACGGAGGTTTCCCGCGGCTGCTGCACGAGATCGAATTGCACCGCGGGATCAATCTCCCTCACGCCGAGGCTGGCAGGGAGGAACTGGTCTCGCAGGGCGATCAGGCAGATCACGGACTCGACCGAACCGGCACCACCGAGGAGATGGCCGATCGACGACTTCGTGGAGGAGACGCGGACGCCCGCCACCGCCTCTCCCGCCCAACGGGAGATCGCCCGCGCCTCGGCGATGTCGTTGAGCGGGGTGCCGGTGCCGTGGGAATTGATGTAATCGATATCTTCCGGCGAGAGGCCCGCGGCCCGGGTCGCCCGGGTCATCGTGGCCAGGGCGGCGTCCCCCTCCGGATGCGGCTGGGTAAGGTGGTGGATGTCCGTCGCGGCGGCGTAGGAAAGGACCCGCGCGAGGATCTTCGCCCCGCGCGCTCGGGCGGATTCAAGCGATTCCACCACGACGAAACCGGCTCCCTCGCCAAGCGCGAGGCCGTCCCGGGCGGCGTCGAAGGGTCGCGGGACCCCGGAAGGCGAGAGCGCTTGGAGGGAATCGAAACCGGCGAAGACGAGCCGGCTCAAGGCGTCATAGCCGCCCGCAAGCGCGCGCTCCACCTTCCCCTCGCTCACCATCTGGAAGGCGTGACCGATCGCATTCGCGCCAGAAGCGCAGGCATTCGAGACGATCCGGAGCGGGCCTTGCACGCCCAGCACCCGCATCATGGAGGTCATCTGGAACTGCGGCTGGTAGGACTCCACGCGGAGGAACTGGCCGCGCTGCGATTTCCCCTCCACCGCCTGCAGGTAATAGGCCTCGCCGATTGGCATCGCCGCGGCGGAAGTGCCCACGATCACCGGCATCGCGCCACCGGAGAGGCCGGCCATCTCCATCGCTTCGCGCGACGCAATCAGGGCCATGCGCGTGCCCCGGTCCATCCGCGACCACTCGCGGCGATCCACCCAGGGCAGGGTTTGCGGCAAATCCAACTGCCCGGCAGTACCGATGCGCTGGCGGGACACATCGAAGAGATCGACCGGCCGGAAGGCGGTGCGCCCGGCCCGGAAACCGGCGGAGTTTTCCGCCATATCCGCACCCATCGAAGTAAGGATCCCCGCGCCGGTAATGACAACGGGACAGGTCTTCGGGGGTGAAGCGCGGTCGGAGTGAAAGGCCACGGATAGGAACGGGAATTCGGGAGGCCGGAGCTAGGACAGGTAGGCTCCGAATGTCAAACGGTGATGGGCGCTCTGATGCCACCGAGGCGTAGGCCGTTGACGTGATTGCCGGTTTCGTACGTGCTTCCGGAATGGCGAGCACGATCCTCCCCGCGGCAAGCGGAGCCGCGAATCCGGAATTCCCCGTTTTTTCCCACTGACGGACGGACATGTTGTTTTCCCGTTGGCAGGAAACCGTGGGCCGATTCCGCGACCGGACGGCGGTGATCGAGGGAGGCGAAGCTGTGAGCTTTCGGGAGCTTGCGCATCGCCTGGAGCATCTGCCGCGGGCACTCCGGCCGGTCGTGGCGCGGGGCAGAGTCGCGGAGATCGCGCTGCGGGTGCTCCAAGGGTGGCGGGATGGTCAGGCGGTGCTGCCCCTGGAAAAAGGAGCACCGGAACCGGAATTGCCCCCGGTCCTTCCCGGAGGCACGGCGCACCTGAAGCTGACGCCGGGCATCGCGGGCAAGCCGCGGGCGGTATTCTTCACCCAAGATCAGATCGCTGCGGATGCGGACCGGCTGGCGGAGGCGATGGAGCTGCGTCACGAGGTGCCGAATCTCGCTGCAATCTCCGTCACCCATTCCTACGGGTTTTCAAACATCATGCTGCCCTTGCTGCTGCACGGGGTGCCGGTGCATGCCGTGGAGGTGCCTTTTCCCCGGGTGGTCGCGGACGCGCTCGCCGCACACGGGCGGATGACCGTGCCGGCGGTGCCCTCGCTGTGGCGGGCATGGCATCGCTCCGGAATCCTGCAAACCCCGGGGATCGCCTTGGCAGTCTCCGCCGGAGCACCGCTCTCGCTGGAACTGGAGACCGCGGTCTTCGAAAGCTGCGGACTGAAGCTGCACAACTTCTACGGTGCCAGCGAGTGCGGCGGGATTTCCTACGATGGAAGTGCCACGCCCCGAAGCTCGGCCGCGGACCTCGGCACGCCCTTGGCAGGAGTAGCGGTGAGGATGCACGAGTCCGGCCGCTTTCTCGTGGAGAGCTCCTCGGTGGCGCTCGGCTATGAGGCGGCCCGTGAGGGTGAACTGCTGGGAGACGGAACCTTTCTCACCCAGGACTTCGGGCGGTGCGAGGAGGGCCGGCTATTCTTGGAAAGCAGCGGCGCGGAATCCATCAATGTCGCCGGGCGAAAGATAGGCCCCGCGAAGATCGAAGCCGCCCTGATGGCGACGGGCCTGATCGAGAGGGCCAGGGTCTTCGGCGTGCCGAGCCAGGACCCCGAACGGGTGGAGGAAATCGCGGCCTTGGTCGAAATGAAGGCCGCGCCGCTGGATCACCTGCGCCACGCGGCATCGGCCGCCCTCGCGGGCTGGGAACTGCCCCGGCACTGGCTGGCGGAGGGGGGTGACGAACTCTGGCACCTGACCCGCACGGAGCTGAAACAGCGTCACTCCCGCTGATCGCCGCTCAGCATGATTTTCGCCGAGGCTAGAAGCTGCTCCCCGACCTTCACCTCGCCCGCAATCTGGATCATGCCGCCGAGGCGGCCTTCCACCGTGGCATGGATGGAGAGTGTTTCCCCGGGGCGCGCCGCACCGAGGATTTTTGCACCGCGCACGCCCGTCAGGAGCAGGTTTTCCAGTGGCGGGACCTCCGGGTCGCTCTGGGCCACGACACCTCCGAGCTGTGCGATGGCCTCGATCAGGATCACTCCCGGCATCAGCGGGTTTCCCGGAAAATGCCCCGCCAGAAAGGCCTCGTCGCCACGGACATGGTAGCGCCCGGTAGCGGACCTGCCCGGTTCGAGGGAATCGAGGGCATCCACGAAGCGGAATCCGGGCCCGTGGGGCAGCGCGGCGAGGGGATCGGTCATCGCGCGCATCCATCCCGCCGGGCGCGCCTGTGACAAGCCCGGATACGGGATTTCGCCGCGGAATTTTCCATCGACCGGAGGGGGTGCCGACGGTTAGACTGCGATCGCCTTCCCTCCCATGCCACCCGCCGAAAGCCAGAGCCTGCGAGCGTCGCCGGCGATTGCTCCTGCCGCGCCGAAGCGCTGGCGGCCTCTGCCCGTGGACATCCTGGCAATGCTGGGAGCCTTCGCCTACTGGGGAGTCGCCGGGCTGCTGATCACCGCAGTTTCAATCCCGCTGATCCTGATCCTTCCCTGCGCGGTCGCGAAGAGGCTCGGGCGCGGCATGTTGCACCGGGCCTTCCGGCTCTTCGTCCGCTACCTGCGGGCGACGGATCTGGTTCATGCGGATCTGGGCTCGCTGGATGTCCTGAAGGACGAGCAGGGGCCGGTGATCATCGCACCGAACCACACCTCCCTCTGGGATGCGGTCTTCGTGATTTCCAAGCTGCCGCAGCCGATCTGCATCATGAAGGAGGCGATCTTGAAAAATCCCTTCCTCGGCGGCGGAGCGCGGCTGGCGGGCTACATCCCGAACAGTTCCCCGGCAAAAATGGTGAAAACGGCGGCCGCGGCCCTGGAAAACGGCGGCCAGCTCCTGCTTTTCCCGGAAGGCACCCGGACGCGGCGGGAGGCGCGCTGGATCAATCCCTTGCGCGGGGGCTGCGCGCTGATCGCCCGAAGAGCCGGAGTGCCGGTGCGGCCCGTCTTCATCCGCAGCAACACGCGCTTCCTCGAGAAAGGCTGGCCGCTGTGGAGAAAGCCCGAGCTGCCGATCCGCCTCAGTTTCGAGCTGGGCGAGCCGGTGGTGCCGATCGAGGGGGAATCCGCCCACGATTTCACGAGGCGGCTCGAGGACATTTTCGAGCGGAACCTGTCCCGGGCCCACAAGCTGAGGCGGCAGGCGGACCCGCGGAGTTCCCCGCTTCCGGGACTCGAAGTTCCTGCTTCTGAAGCCGTGGCGGAAATCCCGCCCGGATTCCGCTTGTGACGCGCCCCGGCCCTCCCCTACGTTCCGCGCGCCGCGCGGGTAGCGTCCCTCCGCGGCCGCTCAGCGCCCATGAAAGCCATCCTTGCCCTTGAAGACGGCCGCCTTTTCGAAGGCCGTGCCTTCGGTGCTTCCGGAACCACCACCGGGGAAATCTGCTTCAACACCTCGATGACCGGCTACCAGGAGGTCGTCACCGATCCCTCCTACCGCGGTCAGATCGTGGCGATGACCTACCCGCAGATCGGGAACTACGGAATCAATCCGGAGGATGCCGAATCGGCCTCGCCCCATGTACGCGGCTTCGTGATCGGCGAACTCTCGCCGGTCGCCTCGAACTGGCGCTCCCGCCAATCCTTGCCGGATTATTTTTCCGAGCACGGCGTCCTTGGCATCGAGCACGTGGACACCCGCGCGCTGACGAAGCACCTCCGCTCGCGGGGCGCGATGCGCGCGTGCGTGACGACCGAACTGGACACCACCGCGGCGATCGCGCAGGCCCAGGCTTCGCCCTCGATGGAGGGAATGGACTACGTGCAGGAAGTTTCCACGGAAAAGGGCTACCAATGGGAGTCGGACTCCCGGCGCTTCGCCCTGCCGAACGCTTCCTCCGGGCAGCTCGAGACCTACCTCACGCTGCCGCCGGTGAGACACCGGATCGTGGCCTTCGATTTCGGCATCAAGTGGAACATCCTGCGGCGCTTGCGCCAGGCGGGTTTCGACGTGGACGTGGTGAATTCCCGCACTTCCGCCGAGGCGGTGCTGGCGAAGAATCCCGACGGAATTTTCCTCTCGAACGGCCCCGGAGATCCGGCAGCGCTCGGCTACATCCACGAAGAGATCAAGAAGCTGATCGGCAAGAAGCCGGTTTTCGGGATCTGCCTGGGCAACCAGATCCTCGGCCATGTCTTCGGCGGAAAGACCTACAAGTTGAAATTCGGCCACCGGGGCGGTAACCAGCCGGTAAAGGATCTGCGCACGGGCCGGATCTCCATCACCTCGCAGAACCACGGCTTCGCGGTGGATGCAGATTCCCTGCCCTCGAACGTCGAGGTGACGCACCTCAACCTCAACGACAACACGGTGGAGGGCATCCGTCACAAGGACATGCCGGTTTTCTCCGTGCAGTACCATCCGGAGGCCGCCCCCGGCCCTCACGACGCGAGCTACTTTTTCGAGGAATTCGCGTCATTGATCGACCAAACGAAGTAGCTCGCCAGCCCGCCCGTCACGGCCTATTGTCCTATCGTGAAAGAGATCGTCATCGACCCGCAGATCCTTGGAGGCACGCCAGTCTTCCGTGGAACCCGCGTACCGGTGAAGGCGCTCTTCGATTACCTCCGCGGCAATGACACCCTGGCGGAATTTTTGGACGACTTCCCCACGGTGAGCGAGCAGCAGGCTCAAGCCGTCCTCGAGGCGGCGGAACTCAGCGTGGAAGCCGCCGCCTGATGGATCTCGTGGTGATGGACGAGTGCCTGCCCCGGAAGCTAAAAAAGCTGCTGGTGCCGCACAATATCCGGACCGTACCGGAGATGGGCCTCGCCGGTTTGAAAAATGGAGCGCTGCTGCGGGAACTCTCAAGCAAGTGCACGGCATTCATCACCATTGATTCGAACCTCAGCTATCAACAGAATCTCCCGGTGCTTCCCTTCGCCAGCATCGTGCTATCAGCCCCGAGCAATCGAATGGAGCACTTGGAGCCCTTGGTTCCGGCTATCACCGCTGCCCTCAAACACGCGAGGCCCGGAGCGATCATTCGCATCCCGTCCTGACTCGAGTCCCGAAGAAGTTTTTGTTTATGAACACCATCGTCACCGGTCTCCAGTGGGGAGACGAAGGAAAAGGCAAGATCGTCGATTACCTCACCGAAACCGCCGACGTGGTCGTGCGCGGGCAAGGGGGCAATAATGCCGGCCACACCGTGATCGCCCGCGGGGCGAAGTATGTCCTGCATCTCCTCCCTTCCGGCATTCTCTGGGACGGCAAGCTGAACGTGATCGGCAACGGCGTGGTGGTGGATCCCGTCGGCTTGGTGGCGGAGATCGAGCGTCTCGAAGGCCAGGGCGTGGCCATCACTCCGGAGAAGCTGCTCATTTCAGACCGCGCGCATGTTGTCCTGCCGCTCCACAAGGAGCTGGACGCCGCCCGCGAGGCGGCCTTGGGCGATCGCAAGATCGGCACCACCAAGAGGGGCATCGGCCCCGCCTACGCCGATAAGATCAATCGTTGCGGCCTGCGCATCGCCGACCTGCTGGACGAAGCTTATTTCCGGGGCATGGTCGCCCATCGCACCGCGGAGGCGAACGAGGTCCTCGCCAAATTCGGCCTGCCGACCTTCGACGCGGTGGAGCAGGCGGAAGAAGTGCTGGCTGCCTTCGCCCGCCTGCGCCCGCACGTGGCGAACACGATCCCGGTGCTCCACGCCGCGTGGAAGGCCGGCAAAACGATCCTCTTCGAAGGCGCACAGGGCACGCTGCTGGACATCGATTTCGGCACCTACCCCTTCGTCACCTCCTCGAACACCACCTCCGGCGGTTCCTGCACCGGCACCGGCTTGCCGCCGACGGCGATCCAAGAGGTCATCGGCGTGTGCAAGGCCTACACCACGCGCGTGGGGTCCGGGCCCTTCCCGAGCGCCGACGAGGGACTGTCGCAGTACCTGCACGATCTCGGCCGGGAGTTCGGCGCGACCACCGGCCGCCCGCGCGGCTGCGGCTGGCTGGACGCGGTGCTGCTGCGCCACGGCTGCATGGTGAACGGCGCGACCGGCCTGGCGGTGACGAATGTGGACGGCCTCGATAATTACGAGACCCTGCGCATTTGCACCGGCTACCGGATCGATGGTATCCTGCACGAGCTCCCGCCGGCCGACCGCCACGCGTGGGATCGCGCGGTGCCGGTGTATGAAGAACTGCCGGGCTGGCAGCAGGACACCAGCGGCTGCAGCTCCTACGCCGATCTTCCTGCCCATGCCCAAGCCTATCTCCGCCGCCTCGGCGAGCTTTGCGACACGCCCGTGAAATTCGTGGGGGTGGGCCCGGACCGGACCCAGACGCTGGTCGCCTGAATTTTTTCTTCCCCCCCTTCACCCGATGCTCGCTCATCCGCATTCCAATGCGGTCGCCCTCATGAACGAAGAACGCTCCATCCCCCGCCACATCGCCATCATCATGGATGGCAACGGGCGCTGGGCGAAAGAGCGCGGCCTGCCCCGGCGGGAAGGCCATCGCGCGGGAGCGGAATCCGTCCGTGAATGTGTGGAAGCGTGCAAGGAGCTGGGCGTGGAGTATCTCACCCTGTACGCCTTTTCCTCGGAAAATTGGAACCGGCCCGCCGCGGAAGTGTCGGCGCTGATGGCCCTGCTGGAACGCTTTCTCGAAGAGAAGGCCGAGGAATTGATGAAACAGAACGTCCGCCTCACCGCGATCGGCCATCTGGACCGACTGCCGGAGCGGACGAGGCGGAAATTGGACAAGGCAATGCAGCGGACCGCGGGCAATACCTCGCTCACGCTGGTGCTGGCGGAGGATGTGGACGAAGCCATCCTTCACATCCACCGGGATAAGGCGGGTCCGGTGTACGCCGGCGACATTCAGGAGCATGGCTCCGTCACGGTGCAGAATCCCGACCATCTCCTGTTCACGCTGCAGGAC
>CAMPGU010000108.1 GCA_946885645.1 uncultured Haloferula sp. | reverse complement strand
GGGAGTGACTCCAATTCCTTGGAACTGTAAGCTTCCACGTCTTGAACGCGGGCGCTGCATTATTTGCGGCAAGAGCGCAGGGGGCAAATTCGGCTACAGCTCCGCAAGTCGGGTTGATAAATCCGACAAATATCGCGATGAACAGCAGGAGCAATACAGAGAGACTTCTCACGCGGACGAAATCGAGATGACACGGCCAGCTCCAATGGTTCGGCCTTCCCAAAGATTGAACACGGTTCCCTGAGTCAAAGCGGGACAACGTCCTCAGGACACAAAAATGCAACAGGCACGACGGCAGATTGACCCGGACTCAACGGTCCAGACGAAGTGAGATCCAATCGACAGTCGTAGAATCGACCCGCAATTTCGAGAGGACAGCCGAATTTGTCGGGTGGCGTGGGTCCAGCACGTCCGCCTTTAGCTGTTGGAAGCAGCTCGATTGCTATGATTGCATCAGCTTTCATCGGGTTAGCGGGGGTAAGGTGAAAACAGGAGTATTTGTGGAGTGCTGAGTTGGGGGAGCGAGTTGGTGGGTATGACCACCGCCGGTATACTTCTATCCACCGGTGTAATTGGTGGCAAGATGCCGCTATTCCCTCCCCCTTTTCGGCATCAGCTCAGGCACTTGTTCAACAAATAGTCCTCGAAGTCATCCGCGATCTTTGAGCCGCCTCCGAAATCATGGTTCGTAATCCAAATCTCTCCGTTCGGCTTCAGATAAACAGGATTACCAGAGTGGTCAGTGGAAATCTACCACCGCATCAGCGACGGTCGCGGAGCGGCAAGAGGGATGGTCCCCTATGGTGAGACTGCTCGCTTTGCATAGGCCAGCTTGGCAGCGTCGGCTTTTCCAAGTTCCGACGCAACGGCTTCCAAGGCGGCGACGACCTTTTGATAATCCTTCGCTACCCACGCTTCATCCGCCGCCCGTTTTGCATGAGCCATTTTCGTCGTCGCTGCGTATGCAATGCAGTCAGAACGCCTTTGCTCACCAAGCTTCACCCAAGCGTCTGGATCGGCATTAAGCAGCAGCGCTGCGTGACGTTCCAAGATGCCAGCCATCTTTTTGACGATCGTTTCGGCAGCTTGAACATCTCTTGCCGCATAACCTGTTGGCCACTCGTTTGCTGGCACATTTAAAGCGCGAAGCAGCTCATCAAAGGAGTAGGATGGCTGCGCTGGTGGGTCGATTTTCAGGCTCAGTCCAAGGCCAGCTTCAAATGATCGCTGGTCATCGTAAGACAGCGCCATTTCGACCTTGGTAGTTTCGAAGGCGATCAAGCTGCGGCCCCGCTCAGTCACTTGAAAACCGTGTTTCAAGGCGAGGCCGCCCATCGCTTTCTCAACCATAGTGCAAAAGAGGCTGCTCATGGTGTTGGTGATCAGAGCCCGCGAAGTGGAGCCGGGCGATGTGTTAGTCCGGGTGGCTTGATTCAAGGTTTGGAGCTTCCATCGGTGCTTGTCGACCCTCCGCTCGGCGGGTCGCGAATTCGTCAGGGTTCAAGTATCCGACCCACCGGCGGATGCCGCCCCGTTGCCATGTGTTTCCACTTGTTCCATCTGTTGCCACCCCGCCGTAAGCGCTCCGCCGGGCGTGACGAGGACAGCGCTTGACGCACGCAACCGGAGACGGCCGCGCGAGTCCTCCCGCTCCACCGGCACGAACGGCACACCCGAAGCGCGTAAGCGCTCCGCCGGGCACCCCTTCCCGAACCTACGAGAGAGGTGATAGGTAGGCATGAATGAC
Source organism: uncultured Haloferula sp. (assembly GCA_946885645.1). Next base: position 10,774 of record CAMPGU010000108.1, on the reverse strand, counting down.
CTCTATCGTAGATCCTGCCGAGGAGGCCGCCCGCTTGATCCGTTCCGACTCCAGGGGGCGGGTGCTGGTGGCGGCGGACCAGCGCGAGGCGCTGCTGGACGCTTTCGAACGGAGCGGCCAGTCCGCCATGGCATTCTGCCGCCAGCACGGCTTGAAGTATCCCACTTTCGCCACCTGGGTGCAGAAGCGCCGCCGCGGCAGCCAACCAGCTCTTCCCCGGTTCGCGGAGGTAACCGTGGACTTGCCGTCCATAGCGGAGCCACCGGCTGCACCAGAGCCCATGCGCATCACGCTGGCCGACGGCACCCGCATCGATATCGCCTGTCGCAAGCAGCTCGCTTGGGCCGTGGAGTTGCTGCGCCATCTTTCCCCGGTGCGCCCATGCTGACCCTTTCCGGCAGCCTGCGGGTCTTCCTGGCGCTGGAGCCCTGCGACATGCGGAAGTCATTCGACAGCCTCCATGCGCTGGTGGCCGGCCAACTCGGCGAGGATCCGCGCGGCGGTGCGGTCTTCGCCTTCACCAACCGCACACGGACCCTGATCAAGCTGTTGCACTGGGACGGCACCGGCCTGTGGGTGCACGCCAAGCGGCTCGAAAAGGGCACCTTCTGCTGGCCGAAGCCGTCCGACGGAAAGGACGGCAAGCTCAAGCTGGCTCCCGAGGCGCTGGCCATGCTCACCGATGGCATCGATCTGAAGGGCGCGAGAATGCGGCCGTGGTACGAGCGCGAGTGATCCCGGCTTGATCCCGCTACGGCACTTATCGTAGATGGTGCCATCGGAATGACACCGGAGCGGGAGCAGCAGCTTGTCGACCGTATCGCGCTTCTTGAGCGCGAGAACGAGCTGCTGCGCCAGAAGCTCGACCTGGTGCTGCGCAAGCTCTTCGGCAAGAGCAGCGAAACGCTCGATCCCGCCCAGCTCGAACTGCTGCCTGGCGAACCGCCGGGAAAAACCCCGGCCTCCTCTTCCCAAAGCGACGCACCGGAGGAGGCCTGCGCATCAAGCGCCGCACGGACTGAGCGCAAGCTCCGGCGCGAACGCATCCCCGATCATCTGCCAGTCGTGGAGGAAGTGCTCCTGCCGGAGCCGGTCAAGGCCTGCCCGCATGCTTGGCGGCGGATCGGCGAGGAGAAGAGCGACAGCCTCGACTACCAGCCCGGCAAGGTCTTCATCCGGCGGCTGGTCCGGCCGGTCTTCGTGAAGATCGCCGACCGCGACGCGGCCCCGGTGACCGCGAAGCTACCGCCGCGGCTCCAGGACGGATTGACAGCGGCACCGGGACTCATCGCGCACCTGTTGGTATCCAAATACTGCGATCACCTTCCGTTTTACCGGCAGGAGAAGATCCTCGCCACACGCCACGGCGTGGAGATCGGCCGCAACACGATGTGCCGCTGGGCCGAACTGGCCGCCTTCTGGCTCAAGCCGCTCTACCAGCGCATCCACAGTGGCTTGTTGCAAGGCGGCTATCTGCAGGCTGACGAGACGCCGGTCAAATACCTGGCTCCCGGCACCGGCAAGGCCGGCCAAGGCTACCTCTGGGCCCTGCATCGTCCCGGTGGCGATGTCCTCTATCAATGGCACGCCAGCCGGGGCAGCGCCTGCCTGAAGGATCTGCTCGGCGGCTTCCGCGGCATCCTTCAATGCGACGGTTACTCCGCCTACGGCACGCATGCGGCGAGACACCCCGGCATTACGCTTGCCGCCTGCTGGGCGCACGCGCGGCGAAAGTTTTACGAAGCACTCCAGACCGGCCAGACGCTTGCCGGCGGACCGCTGAAAGCCATCGCGGGTCTCTACACCATCGAGAAGGACATGCGGCAATCCCGAGCCGGGCAGATGGAACGTGCCGCCGTCCGTCAGCGCCACGGCGCTCCGATTCTTGACGCCCTCCGGCACGATCTCGTGCGACTGCGCGGTCATGCCTCCGTGCTGCCGAAGAGCCCGCTCGGTCGTGCCATCGATTACACACTCGACCTCTGGCCCAAGCTGGAGGTCTTCCTTCGGCACGATGAAGTGGAGATCGACAACAACCCGATCGAAAACGCAATCCGACCAACTGCGGTCGGCAAGAAAAATTGGCTCTTCGTCGGCGGGGAGGACACCGGCGAACGAAGCGCGGTGATCTACAGCATCATCGAGAGCGCCAAGCGGCATGGCCACGAGCCATACGCCTACCTTAAGGACGTGTTGGAGCGGCTGCCCGGGATGAAGTCCGGCGACCTCGACGCCTTGCTGCCGACCAACTGGAAGCCTGGGAGCCAAGCCGTGGCCCCGCAGCAAATCGCGGGATAACGCGGCGGGCCGTCAACGGGTGCCCGGCGGAGCGCTTACCGAAAAAGCGAGGTCACGTCAGCCGATATTTGGGAGCAGATCAATGGCGCTTTTGAGCGAGGCGAAGTCCGCGTGCGTGTAGGAATCGTTGACCTCCTTCGTGCTGTGTCCGGTCAGCCGCATGCGGACCTCCTGGTTCACGTCGGCGTTCGCCATCCAACTGTTGAAGCTGTGACGGAGGGAGTGGAAGCTTCGCGAATACTGGGTCCGGCCGGCCCCGTCGTTCGACTGCTTGACGGCATCGCGTGCGAGCCCGGCGGATTCCATCAACCGGCCGAAGGTGAGCGACAGACCATTGCGACCTCCAGGAGTGCGACGGCAAAGGGTGGGAAACAACGGCGCGGAAGGATCGTCGGAGAGGGGATGATCGAGCAGAAACGACTCCAGCATCGGGTGGAGCGGAACCATCACGACCTTCCTTTTCCGCGAGGTCTTTTGCGGCATGTAGATGAGGCACCCTTTCGCGAAATCGACGTTGCCGGCTTTCAGGGTGGCGGCATCCCCGATCCTGAGGCCCCCGAACGCGCCAAGGAGGATCATCCCCTTCCAGTCCGATGAAGGGGCCGCCGCAAGCAGCATGCCGACCTCGTCAGGCGTGAAGGGTTCCCTGGTGACGCTGTCGTCCTCCGAGAGCTTGGCGACGTTGCTGGCAGGATTTCGAGGAAGAAGCCCCTCCTTCACCGCAAGGGTCATGCAAGACCGGATGTCCTTGAGGTAGCCGTTGCTGGTCTTCGCGCTCCGGCCTTCTCCGTGGAGCTTGTCGCGGAACTTCTGAAGATCGCTCGAATTCAAGGTTTCCAGCCGGTCGGCAACCTGAGGACCGAGGTGAGTTTTGAAGCGGGCGACGGCGTTATTGTAGCGAGCCACCGTTCCAGGCTTCGCCGCGACCTTCTTGTTGCCGAGCCAGAAATCGAGCCACTCGCCAATCGAGTAGCTGCGCAAGGCAGTTCCGGAAGCAATCTCCGAGAACGTAGAAAGGAATTGGCGGCCCAGATCGGTGGTCAGCTCGCCGCGGATCGCCAGCTCGGCCGCTTCTTGGAGAGCGCCATAGACGCGGGCGCTCTTCTCTTCGCCGGCACCGGCTTTCTTGAGAAGCGAGGCGCGGAGCTTCGCCGAGAACTCCTCGGCCTCACGCTTGGTCGTCTTCCCCGTTTGGCGTTGGACCTGTCTCAAGCGACCATCGCAATCGGGGATGCGGAACGAGCAGTAGTAACCAGGAAGGAGGGCACCCGTTTTTCGGTTGGGTCGCCGGAAGAGACTAACGCCAATCATGCTAACAGGGTGGTAACAATCTGCCGCGTCCAGGCAAGTCAATAGAATCGCCGATTACTCATTTTCAACGAGTTGAAGTCACGACTGACACCCTGGAACACCCTTGGACGCGCGGAAACGAATCCTGGGTTCGAGTCCCAGTCCTCGTACTTCCTACTCGTTCAGCGAGTTGCGTGAGGCTGTGTGTGTGCCTTGGTCAACCTTGGCATCCGTCTTTGCAGCCATGCTGCGACTTTTCACCGGTCAAAGGCTGGCTACGCTTTCCTTCGATCATCACCCGCAGATGGAAGAACGGGCTGTTCTCCTTCGTGAAGAGACGGAACTCTCCTTTCCCCCGCACATTGAACCTACGAGTACTTCTTTTCGCGTGCTTGCAGGCGTTCCGAGGGGAAAGCGGGGCGATTTGCTGTGCCGGTGGCACTTGTTCATGATCCGGTCGGAGCGCGGCGGGTGGCCAGGTCCAGCTCGATACGGTCCACGAGCCCTTGGTCGAGGGGGTAGAGGAGAAGGGCGGCTCCCTTGATCATGGCAATCGCGCCCGGGACCAGGGTGAAGGCGAGGGTGATGCCGAGCAAGGCGGTGGCGGATTGTGCCGCGTTGCGGACGAAGCCGAATTGATCGAGAAACAGGGGCAGCAGGAACCCGCCGACGACAATACCGGATTTGATGGCGAGGAGGGAAGCGGAGTAGATCAGCCCGGTGGACCGGCGTCCGAATTTCCACTCGCCGTAGTCCGCCACGTCCCCGTAGAGCGCCCAGGTGAGGGCGGAGGTGGGACCGGCACAGAATTGGGCAACGACGTTGAGTCCGATTTGGAGGCCGAAGGCATCGGCCGGGACGAAGTAGAAGGAGGCAAAGCTCACGCCGGTGATCCCGCTGAGCGCCGCGGCGTAGTATTTCTTGTCGATGCGTCTGACGAACGGACTCAGGCACACGGTTCCGAGGACAAGGCCGAGCGCTCCCGCCGTGAGGAACAAGGAGCTGCGGTCGAGGCCGAACCAGACCGGCGTCCCGTCGTCGCCGGCCACGTATTTGAAATAGAACAGGGTGCTTCCCGAGCGGAGCGCGATGAAGGCGGTCGAGAGCACCGAGGCGATCAGAAGGATGACCCACGGCCGGTTGCGGACGAGTTCCCGGAGTTCGCCGAAGACCTCCGTTTTCTGGCCGGGCGGCGGGGTCACGCGCTCGCGGGTGGTGGCGAAGGTGATCCAGAACATCCCCACCGAGGCGACGGCGAAGACCGCCATGGTCAGCTTGAAGCCGAGCATCTCGTCGCCGCCCCCGAGCTCGCGCACCAGCGGACGGACGAGGAGGGAAATGAGCAATGCGCCACCGAAAGCGCCGATGAAGCGATAGGTCGAGGCCTGCGCCCGGACTCTCGACGAGGGGCTGATGACACCGAGCAAGGACGAGTAGGGGACATTGATCACCGTGTAGCACAACATCATGAGCCCGTAGGTAATGTAGGCGTAGATCACCTTGCCCTGCTCCCCGAGGTCAGGCGCGGCGAACATCAGGTAGCCGCTGATGCCATACGGAATGGCCCCCCACAGCAGGTAAGGGCGGAACTTTCCCCATCGTGACCGGGTGCGGTCGGCGATCAGGCCCATGAACACGTCGGTGATCGAATCGGAAATCCGGATGATCGGCATCATCCACAGGAGGGCGGTCGCCGGAATGCCCCAGACGTCCACGTAGTAGTAGGTCAGGAAGATGTTGAAGGTCTGGAAAAAGAAATTCGACGCGGTGTCGCCGAGGGCGTAGCCGACATACTCGCGGGTCGTCAGGCTGTCGCCGCCGGTTCGTGCTGGGGAGGAACTCATGAAATACGAGGAATGTAGGAGTTGGGTGGTAATCCGGCGGTGCGTGTCACAAGAGCGGCTGGACAAGACGGCACCGATGGTCGCTTTTAATTAAACGTATGATCCGTGTCTTCTGCGATGCCCAAGGGCTGGTGTTGGAATCCTCCGGTGTCGTGCGCCGGCCTTCCGCTGCGCTTGCTTTCGACGATCTCTTCACCGCCGCGGATCCCGTGGCGCTGGCGCTTCAGGCGTGGGAAAGCGGGGTGTCCGGCTTGTTGCCGGATGATCCCGGGGCCCCGATCGGCAGCCAGGAAATCTGGGCGGCGGGCGTCACCTATCTGCGGAGCCGGACCGCGCGGATGGAGGAGTCCAAAGATGCGGGCGGGGGAAGCTTTTACGACAAGGTGTACTCCGCCGAGCGGCCGGAGCTGTTCTTCAAGGGTACGCCGCACCGGGTGGCGGGTCCCGGTTCGCAGGTCCGCCTCCGCAGCGACTCGAAGTGGAACGTGCCCGAGCCGGAGCTGACGCTGGCCATCAACAAGGACGGCAGGATTTTCGGCTACACGATCGGCAATGACATGAGCTCGCGGGACATCGAGGGCGAGAACCCGCTCTATCTCCCCCAGGCGAAGGTTTACGACCGGTCCACGGGGCTCGGGCCCTGCCTGCTGGTGACCGGTGATCCACTCTCGCCCGAAACGGCTATCGCGATCGAGATCCGCCGCGACGGGACCGGGGTGTTCGGCGGGGAAACGCGGATCAGCCAGATCAAACGGACCTTTCCCGAGCTGGCGGAATTCCTCTTCCGTGACAATTCCTTCCCGGCCGGGGCCTACCTGATGACCGGCACCGGCATCGTGCCGCCGGACTCGTTCACGTTGCGCCCGGGGGACGAGATCCGCATTTCCGTCGGGCCGATCGGCACCTTGGTGAATACCGTCGCGTGAGTCATGAATGCCATTTTTGATTCCGGTGACGATGCGATCTATACGCTGCGCACCACCGCGCCGGGGCCCGCCGGGAGCTTGCCGCTCGATGCTGAACGTCTGAGCGGAATGGCGAGCGGCGAACTTTTCGGCTGGACGCAAAATGCCGGCATGGGTTGGTCGCCCGCCGCCATGTTGGGAAAGCAGTTCCTCATCCTCAGCACGCAGGGCGGCATCCGCGCCGCCGATGGCACGCCGGTCGCGCTCGGTTATCACACGGGGCATTGGGAGGTCGGCTTGCTGATGGAAGAAGCGGCCCGCGAATTCGCCGGGGCAAAAGCGATTCCCTTCGCCGGCTATGTCAGTGATCCCTGCGATGGACGCACCAACGGCACGTCCGGCATGCTCGACAGCCTGCCGTACCGGAACGACGCCGCGATCGTGTTGCGGCGCTTGATCCGCTCGCTGCCCACGCGCCGCGGGGTGCTCGGAGTGGCGACTTGTGACAAGGGTTTGCCCGCCATGCTGATGGCGCTGGCAGGCTCGCCGGAGCTTCCCACGGTGCTGGTGCCGGGCGGCGTGACCCTTTTGGCAGAAGAGGCCGAGGATACGGCAAAGGTGCAGACCCTGGCGGCTCGTTTCGCCCGCGACGAAATCTCGCTCGAGCATGCCGCCGAGATGGGTTGCAAGGCCTGCGGCTCGCCCGGCGGCGGCTGCCAGTTCATGGGTACCGCGGCAACCAGCCAGGTGGTCGCCGAGGCCCTCGGGCTGGCTTTGCCACATGCCGCACTGTCCCCCTCCGGCTCCGCGATCTGGCGGGATGTCGCAAGACGCTCTGCACGGGCCTTGATGGCGCTGGATGTCGCGGGCTTGAAGACCCGCGACCTGTTGACGGACGACTCGATCCACAACGCGATGGTCTGCCATGCAGCCTTCGGAGGCTCGACCAATCTGGTGCTGCATGTCCCGGCCATCGCTCACGCCGCCGGATTGCGGCAGCCCACGGTGGACGACTGGGCCCGCATCAATCGCGCGGTACCGCGGTTGGTCGATTCGCTGCCAAATGGCCCCCGTCATTTTGCCACGGTCCAGGTCTATCTGGCTGGCGGGGTGCCGGAGGCGATGCTCCATCTGCGGGAGCTTGGCCTGTTGAAGCTCGACGCTCTCACGGTAACCGGCCTTCCCCTCGGCGAAAATCTGGACTGGTGGGAAAAATCGGAGCGCCGCGCGCGGTTGCGGGAAAAGCTCCGCTCGCTCGACGGCATCGATCCGGGCGATGTGATCATGCCCGCGCCAAAGGCCCGCGAGCGTGGACTCACGAGCACGGTGACTTTCCTCCGTGGCAATCTCGCGCCCGAGGGGGCGCTGGTGAAAAGTACCGCCATCGCACCGCAACTCGTCGGAGATGACGGCGTGTTTTTCCACGAGGGTCCAGCCCGGGTCTTCACCAGCGAGAGGCAGGCCATCGACGCGATCAAGGCCGGCGCGGTTGGACCCGGCGACGTGATGGTGCTCGCGGGTATCGGCCCCGGCTGCGGGATGCCGGAGACCTATCAAGTCACTTCCGCCCTCAAGCACGTGAAGGACGGGCAACGCATCGCGCTCGTTACCGACGGCCGTTTTTCCGGAGTCTCCACCGGCGCCTGCGTCGGCCACGTCAGTCCGGAGGCTTGGGCCGGCGGTCCGATCGGCCGCTTGCGCGATGGCGATATGATCCGCCTGCGCATCGACACGCGGAAGCTCGAAGGTACCGTTGAGGTCGCTCTTTCCGATGCCCAACTTGCCGCGCGCCCGCCGCATCCCGACCTGCTGCCGAACCCGGGCATCCCCGCCGACACCCGGCTGTGGGCCGCGCTCCAGAACGCCAGCGGCGGGAGCTGGGCCGGCTGCGTTTACGATGGAGAGCGGATCGCGCATTTGCTTCAGCTCGGGCTAGAGGCCGAGTCGTGCGCTAGGCTGGGAACGGATGCTTCCACGGCGAGCGATACTCGCGCTTGAGCAGCTCCGCGGCTTCGGGGTTGCCGACGATCTGCTCGGCCTTCGCGTCCCAAGTGATCTTCGCGCCGGTATCGTAGGAGATCATCGCCAGCTTCACCGCGGTGGTGGAAAGGTGGCCATCCTCGGGCGAGCAGGTCGGCTGCTGGCGGGAGCGGACCGCCTGCAGGAACTCGGCGATATGCAGGCCGCTGGAATCGTTACCGCCTTCATGGACCTGCGGCTGCTGGCCCCTGCCGCGCGGCAGGACGATCCACTTGTTGTCGGTGCAGAAGACGGTCTCCTTTTCGCCGTAGAGGAAGATGCCGTTGGAGGTATCGGGGTTGAAGTCTTGCGCGCCCCAGATCCGGTGCCGCCAGGTGAGCGGGCATTGGTCGAACTCGAAGTGTACGGTCAGGATGTCGGGGGTGGTGATCTTGCCCTTCAGGTGATGCAGGCCGCCGGCGGCCGTCACCGCCAGTGGAGCTCCCGCGCCGAGGATCCAGCGTGCGCCATCGATGAGGTGGATGCCCCAATCCACGAGGTGGCCTTGCCCGGTGGTTTTCTCTAGGCGCCAGTTCATGTGGCCCACCGCCTTGCTGTAGGGGATCAGCGGAGCCGGGCCGCACCAGAGGTCCCAGTCGAGGGAGGCGGGCGGCTCGGCAGGAGTGGGGTCCGGGGTTTCAGCCGTGTAGTGGATCTGCGCTTCCGCCGAGACGATGCGGCCGGCCTTGCCCTCCTGCACATACTTGCGGGCTCCCATGAAGCCGGTCGCCTGCCGCCGTTGGAAGCCGATCTGCACGATGTTGCCGGCCTTCTTCGCGGCGTCCGCCATCGCACGACCTTCGCGGATGTCGTAGGCGAGCGGCTTTTCACAGTAGATGTCCAGTCCTCGCCCGCACGCGGCGATGAAAGGCAGCGCATGCCAGTGCGGAGGAGTGGCGATGATCACCGCTTTCAGTTCCGGGACGGCAAGCAGGTCATCATATTGCTTGAAGGTGCTGGGACGGCTTCCCTGGAGCTTCTCGATCTCGTCGGCGGCCTTTGCCAGACGCTCGCTGTCCACGTCGCAGAGGGCGGCAAATTCCACCCCGCCGGCCTTCAGCGCGGCCTTGGCATCGAGGAGCCCCCACCAGCCGCAGCCGATGAGCCCGAGCCTGATGGCGGGGGAAGCGGAGCTCTCCTGGGCCTTGGCCCGGAGCGTGGTGAAAGCAGCGGCGGCGGCGGCGGTACCGAGGAATGTGCGGCGCGGGAGCGTCTTCATGAGATGGATCGAAGAGGTTGAGGATTGGGAGCCATGACCGGTCGGACGAGCCGGAATTCGGGTGCCGCCACGTCCTGGGTATTGCTTCCAAGTTGGGGAATCGCCGCGAGAAGACGAGTGAAAAATTAACCGTTTAATTTTTCCTTGCTTCGGAGGGCCCGCGCAGCCGATAGCTCGGCCTGTCCGGATGTCCCGTATCTCGAAATCCATGTGCCCGATGCCGACCGCGGCCGCCGTTTTCGGCTCGTCGTCGGCTGTTGCGGGATGGGAAGATTTCGCAGCGCGATCCCGCGTTCCTGTCCGGTCGGCGGGGGACGCCTTGGTTTCCACCGGCATGAACGGCTCCGGCTCATGAACTCACCCAGGCTCACCTTCGTCGAAAAGGCCGGCTACAGCATGGCCGACGCGGCCGCGAACTTCGTCTTCATGACGATGATCCTGTTCCAGACGAATTTCTACACGGACACCTTCGGTCTGTCCGCCAGCGCCGCGGCAGCCATCCTGCTGTGGCCGAAATTGTGGGACGCGTTTTTCGATCCAATCATGGGTCTCTGGGCCGACCGCACGAAGACACGCTGGGGGAAGTTCCGCCCGTGGATCCTCTGGACCGCCGTTCCATGGGCGGTGGTGATGGTGCTCGCCTACAGCACTCCGGACGGCTGGAGCACCGGCTCCTTGATCGCTTACGCGGCCATCACCAATACCTTGCTGATGACGCTCTACTCGATGAACAACATGCCCTACTCCGCGCTGGGCGGCGTGATGACGGCGGACCTCAACGAGCGCGCGAGCTTGAATTCCTTCCGCTTCATCGCCGTGAATATCGCACAGTTCATCGTGGGCGGCTTCACCCTTCCGCTGGTGGCGAAGTTTTCCGAGGGTCACGACCGCCAGCACGGGTGGCAGATGACGATGACGATCTGGGCGGTGCTGTGTCTCGTGCTGTTCATGGTCACCTTTTTCACCACCCGCGAGCGAATCCAGCCGGTGGCGGAGACACACGCGCCGCCGAAGCAGGATTTCCTCGATCTTCTCAAGAACAGCCCATGGAAGGTGATGGCGCTGATGACGCTGATCCATTTCGCGATCCTCTCCTTCCGCGGCGGTGCATTGTACAACTACTACCATCAGTATGCGGACAAGGGGGCGATGTTCGACTTCCTTGAGAAGCTGGGCCTCACCGCGGCCGAGCTCGGCGA
>CAMPGU010000107.1 GCA_946885645.1 uncultured Haloferula sp. | reverse complement strand
GCCCCGCACCAGGCGACCGTGGTCTGGTTGCCCGCCACCCGCGCCGCCACCATCGTCACCGCCTCCGGGATGACCGGATTCACCTTTCCAGGCATGATGGAAGAGCCCGGCTGGGTGGAAGGCAGGCGGATCTCGCCGATGCCGCAGCGCGGCCCCGAGGCGAGCAGGCGCAGGTCGCAAGCGATCTTGTGCAGGGATATCGCGATGCCGGAGAGCTGGCCGTGTACTTCCACGCAGGCATCCTTCGCAGCCTGCGCCTCGAAATGGTTCGCCGCTTCACAGAACTCGATGCCCGTCCGCGCGGAGAGGCGGGCGATGGTCCGTGCAGCGAATTCCGGATGGGCGTTCAATCCGGTCCCCACGGCCGTCCCGCCGAGCGGGAGCTCATGCAGGGCCTTCAGGGCCTTGTGCGCACGGGAGGCGGCGAGCCACGCCTGCTTTGCCCAACCGCCGAATTCCTGCCCGAGCCTCACCGGGGTGGCGTCCATCAGATGGGTGCGGCCGATTTTCAGAACGGGGTGGAATTCCGCAGCCTTCGCCTCGAGCGCCCCCGCGAGTTGCTCCAGCGCGGGAATCAATTGTTCCCGAAGCGCGAGCGCGGTGGCCAGGTGGATGACGGTGGGAAAGGTGTCGTTCGAGGACTGGCCGAGGTTCACGTGGTCGTTCGGGTGCGCTTTCACTCCTGCGCGCGCGCAGAGATTTGAGATCACCTCATTCACGTTCATATTCGTCGAGGTGCCGGACCCGGTCTGGTAGATATCCACCGGGAAGTGGTTGTCGTGCGCCCCTGCGGCGATTTCCTCCGCGGCTGCGGCGATGGATTCCGCAAGGCCGGGATCGAGCAGGCCGAGTTCCGCGTTCGTTTCCGCTGCCGCCTTTTTCAGCATGCCATAGGCGTGGATGAAGCGGGGTGGTAAAGGCGCTCCGGAGATGGGGAAATTTTCCACCGCGCGGGCGGTCGAAGCCCCATATAGGGCATCGGCGGGAACCTGCATTTCGCCCATCGAATCACGCTCCGTCCGGGTGTCGTTCATACGTGGAACAAAGCAGGTCCGGAGGGAGAAATCACGGCCTGAAATGGACGCTCCGCGTGTCATCGCAAGAAAAAGGAGACACAAATCGCGGGGCTGGTGGGTTTACCCGCAGGACAGTGCTGTGCCGGGATAAACATGCCTTGATGACAGGGCTTTCCCGCCACAGCTTACCCAAGTCATCCGATCAAGCTTCTAGCATTCCTCCAATCATGCGCTTACTAGCCTTCCTATTCTTGCTGATTTCCGCCGTTTCGGCATCCGCGCAGGCACCGGGCCCGCCCACCAATCTTGCCGCCGCGGCGATAGGAGCGGGCGATGTGAGGCTGACCTGGACGGCCCCCGCAGGGACTCCCATTCCCCGAGGCTACCATGTTTACCGGACCCTTTCCCCAAGCGGAACCTTCGGCTCCCCGATTACCGTTTTCGATCAGGTGACGGGTCAGACTTTCACCGACACTACGGCTACGGTCGGCACCGCGTACAAGTACATGGTCCGCGCTTATGTGGGATTGGCCGCAGGGGAAGAACTCACTTCGACCAATTCAAACGAGGCGACCGTCACCCCCGTGGATACACCGGGAATTCCTCTCAATTTGCGAAGCACGACGATCACCTCCACTACCATCAGCCTGACCTGGGGCTCGGTGTCCGGAGCGGTGAGTTATAACGTCTATCAAGACGGCGAACTGATCGACAACGTGACGACCAATAGCTACACCGCCGAGGAACTCGAGTTCTCGACTTCCTATGAATTCGAGGTGACTGCCGTTTCCTCGGCCGGCGAAGAGTCCGACCCTTCCAATACCCTTACCGTTTCGACCTTCGGCGACGGCTCAAAGAAGGCGGCGGCTTTTGCCAGGCAGTTCCGCCGGGTTGACGTCAACGCCGACGGGCAGCTCTCCGAGGCCGAGTATATTGCGGTTCACGGAGCCCGCCTGGCCTGGGTGATCGCTTACAACCGATTCTTTTACAGCGACAAGGACAGCTCCGGCAGCCTCTCCCTGACGGAGTATGCAAAAGCTCTCGGCGGCCGGAAGTACTTCGCCCCGAGCAAATCGCGGCAGTTCAACCTGGCGGACCAGGACGACGACGGTGAGCTGACTGTGGACGAGTATGCGCTCCTGAAACCCGCCCGCATGAAGCCAGCGAAGGTGGCGAAGTCTTTCCTCAAGCGCGACGAGGACGAGTCGGAATCTCTGACTCCGGAGGAGCTCAAAATCCGCAACTACGTGTCCGAAGACGAGGAGGAACTCTGACCCGCGGCAGGGGTTGAAACTTCAAGGGCTCGCTGGCGAAGACCCGGCGAGCCCCTTTTTGTTCCCTTGATGGAACCGGCTCCGCGCTAGCGGCGCAGTACGACCTTAACCTTCTGCCCGGTGGACTCGATGCCCTTCAAGGTCCCTCTCGCGCGAGCCGCGTTCACCGTACCCGCAATGTTGCTGGCGCCTGCGACCTCGGAGCCGGGATACTCGCTGAGGGCGTGGATGCGGAGCCTGCCGTTCGAACCTGCAATCGCCGTGCCGGTGATGGTGAATTCGCCGCCCGTCGGATGGACCCCGCTTCCGCTGATCTGAAAGAGGTGCGGCAGCTCGCCCGAAGTGATCTGATAAGTCTCGGGGATCCTGGTTTTTGCCACGAGGGCGAGACCTGTCCAGGAACCGCTTAGATCTTGGGTGGCTCTTTCCGGAGTTCCTTTGAACCTGAAGTTGCCATTGGTCGCCGAAATCCGGCCTGCAATCTTCTTCGCGGTCACCTTCCCGCTGATCGATCCGGTCACGTCCTGGCCGTCGATCGATTCGGTGTAGGTCCCGCTGAGCCGCCCCTTTTCATCGACTCCCCAGGTGCCGGAAAGGGTGAAAATGCCATTTGAGCTCCGGCTGATGCCATAGGCGGTAAATTCCATGTCCTCCTCGAAGGTGACATAGGCCGTTCCCTGGTCGGCTCCGGCCAGATTGACCTCCCAAGTACCGACCGGGGAAGGGGTAGCCGCAGCGGCGGCCATCTTGAAAAGCAGGAGCGCTGCCGAGACGAGCAGGGGGAATTTCATAACGGGGGGGTAGGTGGGAACGGCCGAAGAATACCTTCAGCCCCCGTAATTTCAAGGTGCTCGCGGTACGCGATCGCGTAAGGGTTCAAGGACCAGCTACCCGCCCATCCGGCCTCACCTCGGTTTCGATCCCTTCCGCGAGCTCCCTCGCCTCCGCTTCCAGCGGTGCCTCGAAATAGCCGTTGGTGAGACATTCCAGCAGATACCGCTTCATGAAAGGCCCGATGCCGCCGAGCCGCTGGTACTGGGCCACGTGGACGAGTTCGTGCCGCAGCACGCGCGAGTGACCTTCCAGAATGTAGATTCCGCGGCCGAGAGTCATCCCGGCGGGCGAGAAGACCGGCAGGCCCCAGCTCTCGGCCAGCTTCAATAGCGGTTGCGGGACCGGTGCCGGAATCGGATTTACCTCCAGAACGCGGACCCCTTCCGGGTCCTCGATTTCCAGTTCCGCTGCAAACCCGAGCACATCCGCTTCCAGCGGTTTGCCCTCGGCCAGGATGCGCCTTTCCTGATCCTGCGCCCATCGCGCGGTGGCCGGAGCGATGCCGGACGCCAGCGTGAGCGCGAGACCGAGAGGCAGGATCATGCAAATTGTTCGGTTAGGACGGCCTTCCCGTAGTCACGGTTCATCCGCGCGATATGATCGACGCTGATTTCCTTCGGGCAAGCGGCTTCGCACTCGTAGTGGTTCGTACAATTTCCGAAACCTTCCGCGTCCATTTGCCTCACCATCGACAGGGCGCGCTTTTCTCGCTCCGGCTGGCCTTGCGGCAGGTGGCCCAGATGGGAAACCTTGGCGGCGGTGAAAAGCATGGCGCTGGCGTTCGGACAGGCGGCCACGCAGGCCCCGCAGCCGATACAGGCCGCGGCGTCGAAGGCGGAGTCCGCCTCGTCCTTCGGGATCGGGATTGCGTTCGCATCCACGGCGGAGCCGGTGCGTACGTCGATGTAGCCGCCGGCGGCGATGATGCGGTCCAGGGCGTTCCGGTCCACGATCAGATCCCGGATCACGGGGAAGGCACGCGCGCGGAAGGGCTCGATCCAGATCGTATCCCCTTCGCGGAATTTCCGCATGTGCACCTGGCAGGTGGTGGTGCCGCGTTCCTTGCCATGGGGCACGCCGTTGATCGTCAGCGAGCAGGTGCCGCAAATGCCCTCGCGGCAATCGTGGTCGAAGTGGATCGGCTCGCCGCCCTCGCCGATGATCCGCTCGTTGACAATATCGAGCATCTCCAGGAACGAGGCCTCCTCCGGAATGCCCGGGGCAGGGTAGGTTTCGATGCGGCCTTTGTCGTTCGGGCCGTTCTGACGCCAGACCTTCAGCGTGAGGTTCATGATCGGGGAAAAGGCTTGCCCGGGCGGATGCCGCCGGGCCACGCGCCGGAAGGTAGATTGTCGGTGGCCGGGTGCTAGTCGAAAAAGCCGGTTTACCTGCGCGATCCATCGGAATTCTTCCTGCCGCGCATGAAGCGGGCTTTTCCCCTGGCCCCGGCACGTGCTCCTTGCCCTGCGTCGCCCGGCCTGCCATGACGCCTCCCCGATGATCGAGACGATCGACCTCATCCTGCCCCTCGAAGCCTCCGAGGACGAAGCTGCGTGGAAAGCCGCCGCGGCGGAACACCTCGGGGTGCCCCTCTCCCGCGTGACGGGCGTGCGCCTGCTGAAGCATTCGCTCGATGCCCGGCAGCGGACGGTAAAGGTCCAGTTGCGGTTGGAGGTCGGCGTGGACGAGCCCCTGTCCGCGGAACTGCAGCCGGAGTGGTCCTCGCCCGCTCTACCTCTTCACCCGCGCGCCGTGCTAATTGTCGGCTGCGGACCTGCCGGCATGTTTGCGGCCCTTCGCTGCATGGAGTTGGGCTTGAAGCCGATCATTCTCGAACGGGGGAAAGATGCTTCCGCCCGCCGTTTCGATCTGGCCCCGATCCTGCGGCAGGGCACGGTTATCGAAGACTCGAATTACTGTTTCGGGGAAGGCGGTGCGGGCACCTTCTCCGATGGCAAGCTCTACACGCGTGCCACGAAACGCGGCCCCGTCGCCCGGGTATATGAAATCCTCGTCGCGCACGGCGCTCCCCGGCGCATCCTCACGGATGCTCACCCGCACATCGGCTCGAATCTATTGCCGAATGTGGTGAAGGCGATGCGCGCCTCGATCCTCGCCGGGGGCGGGGAGGTCCGCTTCCAGGCCAAGGTGGTGGACTTTCTTATTGATGGCGGCCGTCTCCACGGCGTGGTCACGGCGGATGGGGAGGAGATCACCGGCGACGCCGTGATCCTCGCCACCGGCCATAGCGCGCGGGACATCTACCGGCTGCTTGCGGAAAAGAAGATCTTGCTGGAGCGGAAGCCCTTCGCGGTCGGCGTACGCATCGAGCACCCGCAAGCCTTCATCGATGCCTCGCAGTATCATCTGCGGAAGGACGAGCCGCGCGCGGATCTCCTCCCCGCCGCCCGCTATGCGGTGGCCACGAAAATCGGGGACCGCGGCGTGCATTCCTTCTGCATGTGTCCCGGCGGGTTCATCGTGCCGGCCTCCACGGAGAACGACGAGGTGGTGGTGAACGGGATGAGCCTCGCCCGGCGGGATTCCCCCTTCGCAAACTCCGGACTCGTCGTCACCGTAGAGCCCGAGGACACCGATTCCTTTTCAGCCTCCCACGGGGTGCTTTCGGGCATCGCTTACCAGAAAGCACTGGAGGTCGCCGCGAAAACGGCGGGCGGGGGCGGCCAGGTCGCTCCCGGCCAGCGGGTGACCGACTTCATGGCCGGGAGGATCTCGGCCGATCTCCCGAAGACCAGTTATTTCCCCGGCGGCAATCCCGCTCCCCTGCATGAGATCCTGCCAAAAGGAATCGTGGACCGCATGCGCAGCGGCCTGAAGCTCTTCGACCGGAAGATCCGCGGCTACGCGGGAAAGGAGGCTCTTCTATTAGGCTTTGAAACCCGCACCAGTTCGCCCGTGCGCATCCCGCGGCGGGACGAAACCTTGGAGCACCCGGAAATCCGGGGTCTCTTCCCGTGCGGTGAAGGCGCCGGCTACGCGGGAGGCATCGTCAGCGCCGCGCTCGATGGCATGCGGGTGGCGGAGGCAGTGGCGGGGTGACCCTCCGCATCTATCAGGATCTGAAAGCGCCGGGTCCGGAATGTTAGATCGCTGTCCATGCATGGCTCCGGCCTTGGACAGAAAGTCCGGCGGCCATGACCTAACATTGTGCCCCGGCGTGTCCTTCGGCGGGAACTTTGTCCCGACGTGGCTCTGCCGGGAGTCCTTGGCTCGCGCTGATGGGCGGCGAATTGGAAATCAGCAGCTAACGACAGCCCCGGGGGGCGGGCCTTCGTCCTTGTCGGAAGCGTCACCCGAAAGCTCCGCAAAAAAACGAGAAATTCTGAAACAAGAATCCCGTCGGCGGCGTTTTATAGGTGTAAGGCATCTGCGGAAGACGCACCGCAATTGATAACAGATCTTGTCTCGGAGTTCGCTCCTGGCAGGTGGCCCGGCCGGTGGTTCTTTAGGTTTTTGGGTTTTTCCTAAGGAATACCGGTCGGGCTTCTTTTTTGCCCGTATGTGGGGAGAAAAACGGAGCGAGAGGGAAGTCCCGCTTTCCGGGGAAAGGAAGGCCCGCTGGGTTTCGTCGGGGGGAACGAGCAGCGGGCTACCTTCCGGGGAGATTTTCGCGAGCTTTTCCGGCGGTGCGGCGGCGTCGCTTCCAGATCAGAATGGCCGATTTTGCCCCGTTTGAAAATCACGCTATCGCGTGCCGCGGTAAACCCGTAGCTAGGGTACGGGCGGGGGACGACGACTCTCCGGCAAGTCCCGGGACTGCTCCCCTTTACAAACCGGGTGCCCTCTGGCATCCCTCCGCGGCCATATGTCCGATTTGCCAAAAGCCTACGAACCCCAAGCGGTTGAAGCCAAATGGTATGCCGCTTGGATCGAGGGGAAATGTTTCGAGGCGGACCCGTCCTCGGAGAAGCCCGCGTACTCCATTGTCATTCCGCCGCCGAATGTCACCGGCATCCTGCATCTCGGACACGTTCTCAATAATACCATCCAGGACATTCTCGCCCGCCGCGCCCGCCAGGAGGGGAAGGAAGTGCTCTGGCTCCCCGGCACGGACCACGCCGGCATCGCCACCCAGGCGAAGGTGGAGCGCGAATTGCGCGAGAACGAAAAGCTCACCCGTCGCGATCTCGGCCGGGACGAGTTCCTGAAGCGCGTCTGGGCTTTCAAGGACAAGCACGGCGACATCATCATCAACCAGCTCAAGCGCCTCGGCTGCTCGTGCGATTGGTCTCGGGAGCGCTTTACGATGGACGAGGCCTACACGAAGTGGGTCAGCCATGTTTTCGTCGAGCTTTTCAAGGAAGGCCTGATCTACCGCGGCAAGCGGATCGTGAATTGGTGCCCCGTGTCCCTGACCGCCCTCTCCGATGAAGAGGTGATCATGACCCCACAGCGCTCGAAGCTCTACTTCATGAAGTACGAGCTCACGGATGCACCGGGAGAGTTCCTGGAGATTTCCACCACCCGGCCGGAAACCTTGATGGGTGACGTGGCCGTGGCCGTGAATCCGAAAGACCCGCGCTTCGCGAAATACGTCGGGCGTTCGGTCTATCGTCCCTTCCCTCATGCGGCGATCCCGGTGATCGCGGACGACCACGTGGACATCGAATTCGGCACCGGCGCGCTGAAGATCACCCCCGCGCACGACAAGGCCGACTTCGAGATCGGCCTCCGTCACAACCTGGAGATCATCGACGTCCTCACGCCGGACGCGCATATCCATTGCCCCGCAGTGCCGGAGTTGCACGGCCTGGACCGCTTCGTCGCGCGGAAGAAGGCGGCCGCGAAGCTGGAGGAGATGGGCTTGCTCCTCAAGGTGGAGGAGTATGAGAACAACGTCGGCTTCTCCGAGCGGGCAGGCGTGCCGATCGAGCCGCGCATCTCGATGCAGTGGTTCCTCAAGTATCCCTGTGTAAAGGAAGCTGCCGGCGCGGTGGCGAGCGGAGAGATCCGGTTCCGCCCCGAGCGCTGGGCGAAGACCTACGCCCACTGGATGGAGAATCTGCAGGACTGGTGCATCAGCCGCCAGCTCTGGTGGGGCCACCAGATCCCGGTGTGGAGGAAGGAGGTCAACTTGACCGAAGACAATTGGAGCGAGGAGCTACTCCCGTGGGGTTGGGATTCCTATATTAAGGGATGTTGGGGCGGTGAAGATGTTGTAGTCCGGATTGTGAAGCAGGGGGAAGAGCATCCTATTGCACATGACGAAGATCCTTTGCTGCCGGTCGTCGCCGAGACGGTGGGGTCGTATGAGATTTTCATCGCGACCCCTAACGAGGGTCTCGGACGAACATTCGAGCAATACGGATTCACGCGCGACGAAGACGTGATGGACACCTGGTTCAGCTCCTGGCTCTGGCCCTTCGCAACAATGGCGGACGTCGGCGAGGAGACGCCGACCTTGAGGAAATTCTACCCGACCACGGATCTCGTGACCGGCCCGGACATCATCTTCTTTTGGGTGGCGCGGATGATCATGGCGGGTTTCCGCTTCGAAGGCGGGCTGCCTTTCAAGAACGTCTATTTCACCTCGATCATCCGGGACCTCCAGGGCCGGAAGATGTCGAAATCGTTGGGCAATTCGCCGGACCCGGTGGATCTCATGGAGAAATACGGAGCGGACGGCCTGCGTTTCGGTCTCATGCGCATCGCCCCGGTGGGTGCCGATGTCCGCTTCGACGAGGCCTCCGTGGAAGAGGGCCGGAACTTCGCCAACAAGCTCTATAATGCCTGCCGCTTCCGCCAGATGGGCGGAAGCATTGAATCCTCCGATCCCGGTGACGGGGAAGGGGAGGACATCGTCGGGATGGCAAACTGCTTCCACATCGATATCCTCGCGAAACTGGATGAATTGTCGGCCGATCTGGTCCGGATCTACGGCGAGTATCGGTTCGGCGAGATCGCTCAGCGTCTCTACGAATTCCTGTGGAGCGAGTTCTGCGACAAGTTCCTGGAAGCAGTGAAGGGCGACCTGCGGGAGACCGCGACGCCGGAAGCCCGCGCGGTCACGCTGTCGGTCTTCGATACGGTGATGAGCCGCTTCCTTCAATTGCTGCATCCCTATATGCCGCATCTGACGGAGGAGCTTTCGCTCAATATGGGCTATGTCGATGAAGGCGGGTTTCTCATGCAAGCGGAGCTACCCGAGGAGCCGGTGCTCGCCGGGCTCGCCGCGGAGGAGATCGCCGCCGAGCAATCCAAGGCGGCTGCCATTTATGAAACCGCCGGGCGTCTCCGGAATCTCAAGGCCGAGTACAACGTCGCGACACGCCGCGATGTGCGTCTGGTGGTGAAAGGTGCGGCCGACTGGCTGGCGGAGGAGAAGCAAGTGCTGGCTCTTTTGGCCGGTGCGAAGGAAATCGAGCTGGACTCGTCGTACGATGCTCCCAAAGGCACGCCCGTCTCCCTGACACCGGTGGGCGAAGTCTATCTTCCTTTGGAGGGCCTCATCGACGTGGCGGCCGAGAAAACCCGCCTCGCCCGGGAGATTGCAAAGATCGAACAGGAGGTGGTGCGCAGCGAATCCAAACTCGGCAACGAGAGCTTCGTGGCGCGCGCGCCCGCCGAGGTGGTGGAGCAGGAAAAGGCCCGCCTCGGAGAGTGGCACGGCAAGCTGGCCCAACTCCGGGAGATGTTGGAAGGCCTCGGATGATGCCTTGCAAGCCAAGCACCAGTTCATAAAGTCGCGAATTCGTACGGGGGATGTCGGATCTAACTAATATCGAGGGCGTCGGTCCGCTTGAGGAGGAATTGCTTCAAGCCACCGGTTGGACCGACGTGCAGTCCTTGGCCAAGGCGGATGTGGACGTGCTGACGCGGGAGCTCGCCGCGGCCAATACGATGCTCAAGATCATGCCGCGCACGCCCGGGCGGCCGAAGGTCGAACGCTGGGTGAGTGCCGCGATCCGCCTTCTGGATCCCGGCGCGGTGCCGGTCGGCAAGAAAACTGCGGTGGTGACGGCGGCTGCCGAAACCGGGGATGCCATTGCTCCCGGTAGAACCACGCGCCGCCGGAGCGCCAAAGCCGTTTCCCCGGCAGAGCCGGTGGCGGCATCGGCCGCGGCGGTTGCCGGGGACCCGCTGCAAACGGCGGGCGAGGACAGGGCCGCGGAAGCCGGTCTCGTGAACTACGAAGCCGAGCAGGAGGTTCAGGAAATGCTGGCCGCGGCTCCCCTCGCCATTCCGATTCCGGCCCGAACGCTGGCTGAGAGGGGAATCGGCCCTTCGGAGATCGCGGTGGCTGCGCTCCTGAACCGCGCGTCGGGAGATCTCGAGGTCCGGGTGACGGTGGAGAAGCCGGTGCCAAAGGATATTCCCGAAGCTCCGGCGGGAGGCCGCCGGACGATGACGGCACCCGTTTCGGTCGAGGTTTCCGATTCGGGACCTGCTCCGGGTCGCCGGGGCATCGACGCCTCGAAGGTCCGCACCATCGAGGAGGTGCAGGGCGATGCTCCGCCGGTGCGCGCCTCTTCAAGCAAGGCGGGCATGCAGGACGACCGGATCGCCCTGCTGCGGTCCCCCCTCCCGGAGACGAACAAGGGCCGGAAGCCCGGCTCCCGCTTCTACATCCGCGGCGTGCTGCACGACCAACCTCTGAAGGTGTGGTTCGGCGGGCTCTTCGCGGTCCTACTCCAGCTTTCCGTGCCGCTTGCGGTGATCGCCGCCCCTCTGCTGATCCTCTCGAACGAGAAACAGGAGAGCTTCCAGTGGGTGCCGAAATGGATCATCGCCTTCCCCATCTCCCTGCCGGTGCTGGGGCTTCTCTACATTCTCGTGAGCGCCCGCGCGAAGTGCCGGGTTTGCGCCCAGCGGCTCTATGTGCCGAAGCATTGCCTGAAGAACCGCAAGGCCCACCATCTGCCCCTGCTGGGTCACATCGGTGCCCTGGCGCTGCACGTGATGACCTTCAAGTGGTTCAACTGCACCTTCTGCGGCACTTCCATCCGCATCAAGAAGTAGCACCGCGGCTCGCGCCGCGGCGTTCACCCCTCCATCGTAGCGGCGCTGACCACCGCCAGCGCGTGATCGTCCGGTGTGCGGAAGCAGCGTTCCCGCCCTGAGCCGGGCGCGCGGACGATCCAGCAGGAGCCGCCGTTGTCGCGGTTGACGAAAACCATGCCGCCGCGCTCCAGCACGTCGATGCGTGCGCGCTTGCCCTGCGGGGTGACCCAGAAAAGCTCGACGATCTCGTGGAGGGCGTTCGCCACTACCACCGTGTGGGGCTCTCCTTCGCGGTCTTCGTCAGGGCTGGAAGCCACGGACCCGACCGGCAGCCACTCCACCGTCGAACGCTCGGATACCTGGCAAAGTTCCGCCAGTTCTGCATCGCTCAGGGCGGCTTGGTTCCAAGCTTTGCGGAACTGCAGCGGCGTCCAGCCGAAGGCCTTGTTGAAGGAGCGGATGAACTGCTCGCGGCTGTTGAACCCGGAAGCGCGCGCCACATCCATCACCGATTGGCCGCTGCGCATCAGCAGCGCTCGGGCGAGCGTGAGGCGGTGCATCGTGAGGTGCTCGGCGAAACCGGCTCCCGTGGTTTCCTTCAGGATCCGGATGAGCTGGCGCGGGCTCTTGTTGAAGCGCTTGGCGGCATCTCCCAGCTTCACGGATTTCTCCAGATTCGGGCGCAGCCATTCGTGGAGCTGGGTAACCAATTGGTCCTTTTTCGGGGAGCGCTTGGCACCCCGGTCGGGGCCGGCCGCCGCCGCCGCCGCTTCGCGGGTGAGCGCGGCCAAGCGCATGGCAGCCGCCACGATCACGAGATCCCGCGACCATTTCTCACCGGCTTGGCCCTGATGGGCGGATTGCGCCTCTCCCGTGAGTTCGCCGAT
Organism: uncultured Haloferula sp.; assembly: GCA_946885645.1. The sequence goes on along the minus strand of CAMPGU010000107.1, from coordinate 608 downwards.
CTGCTGGTAGATCACCGGATCCACCGCTCCCACCACCATCGGCTCGCGCCCCGGTAGCTTCAGCCGGATGGTTCCGAGACCCGGCTCGATGGCCAGGAGCTGCCCGTTTCCGCTCGAAACGCGGCCTTCCTGCTCCGGCCAAAAAGAGACTTTTACGGGCCCCAGGCCGTTCTCCCAGCGGTAGATGAAAGCGGGCCCGTTGAGGGTGATGGAGCCGTTCACCGCGGGCTCCACCGGAACCGCTTTCCACGCTTGAAGCTCGGCCCATTGGGGCCCGGCGGCGTCAAGGACGGTGAGGATATCGTGATCGGAACTGCTGGACATGTTCTAAGACTCCGCTGTTGGGAACTGCAAAAAGATGACTCAATGAGACTCAGCAGTTCCGAAACCGATGGCAACCGCCGGGAGGGACATTTTTTCAGAACGTCCGCCGTTTGACAGGTCAAACCGTCATCCCTCCGTGTCCTGCGCGCCGCTGGCGGCGGGACTGCCGCCGCTCATTCCGATGCCGGGGATCACGCGGCGAACCAGCTTTTTGAGGCCGCTTTCGCCCGCTTCCAGTTCCAATTCGGCCTGCCGCATCGCCTTCTCCCAAGCCGGTGCAAAGC
>CAMPGU010000106.1 GCA_946885645.1 uncultured Haloferula sp. | reverse complement strand
ACCATGCGGGCCTTCGGCGAGACCCTGGCGCTTCAGGAAAAAATCGACCGGCTTTCGGGGGAACTGGAGAAGCTGGACCCGCGATCCTCCCCCTACGGCGAGTTGCTGGAGGAGATCGGCGAACTCGAGCTCAAGCTGGACGAGACTGATCCCGCGCGCATGAAGCCGAAGGTGGAATCCGTCCTCCAGGGGCTGGGCTTCAGCCGGAAGGACTTCGACCGCGACTGCGGGCACTTCTCCGGGGGCTGGCAGATGCGCATCGCGATGGCGAAGCTCTTCCTCCAGGAGCCCGAGGTCCTGCTGCTGGACGAGCCCACGAACCACCTGGACATCGGCACCCAGCGCTGGGTGGAGCAATATTTAATCAATTACCCCGGGGCGATCCTCCTGATTTCCCACGACCGCGCGCTGCTGGATACCCTCTGTACCCGCACCCTCGCCTTCCACCACGGGCGCTGCGAGGAGTACTCCGGGAACTACACGTATTACGAAACGGAGTCCGTCCTGCGGCGGGAAATCCAGATGAAGCAATACACCGCGCAGCAGCGGGAAATCGGCGAGATCCAACGCTTCATCGACCGCTTCCGCGCCTCCGCGAACAAGGCGACGCTGGTGCAGTCCCGCATCAAGATGCTGGACAAGATCGAGCGCATCCCCGCGCCGGAGTCCGCGGATGCCGTGATGAACTTCAAATTCCCGCCGCCGCCGCAGAGCGGGAATCTGGTGGCGAAGCTGGAGAAGGTCTCGAAGAGCTACGGTCCGCTGCAGGTCTTCAAGAAGTTCGACTTCGAGATCAACCGCGGCGAGCGCATGGCCATCGTGGGGCCGAACGGCGCGGGTAAATCGACTTTCTGCCGGATCATCACCGGCCAGGAAGCACCGGATGAAGGCACGCATGAATTCGGCCTGCGGGTCGCCACCTCTTTCTTCTCGCAGAACCACGCGGATGAACTCGACCCGACCAAAACCGTGCTGGAAACGGTGGAGGAAGTGGCAAGCCGCGAGTCCGGCCCCTACTGCCGGAACCTGCTGGGCTGCTTCCTCTTCCGCGGGGACGACGTGTTCAAGAAGGTGGGCGTGCTCTCCGGCGGCGAGCGTTCCCGCGTCGCGCTGGTGCGCATGCTGGTGGCCCCGGCGAATTTCCTGATCCTGGACGAACCGACGAACCACCTGGACATGCAATCGCAGGAGGTGCTTCAGAAGGCCCTCGCCGACTATGCCGGGACGGTGATGATCGTTTCCCACAACCGGTCCTTCCTCGATCCGGTGGTCCACAAGACCTTGGAGTTCCGCCCCGGGGAAGACCCGCGTCTGTTCCAAGGGAATATCACCTACTATCTGGACAAGACGGCCGACGAAAAGGGCGGTGCCACCCTTTCCTCCCGCGCCCACGCCGCCACCATGGCCGCGGAGGCGAAGAATGCCCCGAACAAATCGGTCTCCGTCAGCCGCAAGGATCAGAAGCGTATCGAGGCCGAGCAGCGCCAGCTCCGGACCCAGGTGCTGAAGCCGCTGGAGGACGAAATGGTCGCGCTGGAAAAACGGATCGCCGACCTCGAGACCGCCCAAGCCACCGCCACCGCAGATCTCTCCAAACCGGAAGTGGTCGCTTCACCCGCCAAATTCCGCCTCGTGACCAACACGGTGGAGCAGATCACCCAGAAGTTGGAGGCAGCGATCACGCGGTGGGAAGCATTGACCGAGGAGATCGAGGCGGTGAAGGCGAAGCTGGTGTGATCACGGGCGGACAGGAAATTGCCGCTGACAACCCGGGTTTTTCCGGCCAGGATAGCCGTATGAGCCTCGCCGAAGTCCTTGCCGAGTTGCCAGCCCTCTCCGTGGGAGAAAGACAGCAGCTCATCCGTTCTGCGATGGAACTCGATGACGACGGGCTTTCTGAGGCTGACCGAATTGTCGTCGAAGGCCGGCTTGCAAAACACCTAGAGGATCCCGGCAGTAACTTGCGCCTTGATGAGATGAAGGCCAGGCTCAATGCCCGCTTCCAAGCATGAGCTGGCAGATCGAATTCCGGCCTGAAGTCGAACAGGATGTGGCGGAGGCGGCAGAATGGTATGAGGCGCGGGAACCGGATTTAGGGGTAGATTTCATCCAGGAGGTTATCCGTGTCTAGGAGCGGTTCGTTTTCGACCCAATTAATGGAAGCCGCCGCTCGCCGTCCGGGCAGATCCGTTGGCTCTATCCCAAACGCTTTCCCTACCGCATCATCTATCACGTGGATGATTCGGCAGGTGTCGTCCTTGTGATAGCGGTGCTCCACGCAGCTGGTCATGACCGGCATTGGCAGCAGCGGCGGGGCCCAGAGTAAAACTGCGTCGGTTGTTCCAAACGATGCATCACGGGATCCGCGCCACCAGATAGTCCGGGTCATCCTCGGCGATCTCGATCTCGACGAGCGATCCCGCCCGCTCGAGCATCCGCCGGCAATCGGCAGAAAGGTGCCGGACCAGCAGGATCTTTCCGAGCTTCCGGTATCGTTCCGCGAGCGATTTGATCGCTTCCAAGCCTGAGAGATCACAGACCCTGGACGCATGGAAATCCACGACCACCCGCTGCGGATCGGCGGCAGGCTTGAATTGCTCGGCGAAGTCCCGGACGGAGCCGAAATAGAGGAGCCCGTCCAGGCGGTAGATCCTCTCGTTATCCGATTCCGCCACCACCGAAAGCCGGACGTGCTTGGCGCTCTTCCAAGCGAAGACCAGGGCGGAGAGGACCACCCCGCTGATTACGGCGACGGCAAGATCTTGCCAAACCGTGATGCCGGTCACCGAGACGATGATGAGCACCTCGCTGAGCGGGACTTTCCCGATGGTCTTGAAGCTCGTCCATTCAAAGGTCGCGATCACCACCACGAACATGACCCCCGTGAGGGCAGCGATGGGAATGCGGTCGATCAGGGGTGCCCCGACGAGGATGAAGGCAAGCAGCGCCGCCGCCGCGAAGACTCCAGACATCCGGCCGCGTCCCCCCGATGCGATATTGATAAGGCTTTCACCGACGAGCGCGCATCCACCCATTCCTTTGAACGCTCCGGTCACCAGGTTCGCAGCCCCGAGTGCAAGCGCCTCCCGATTGCCCTTGCCGCGGGTATCCGTCACCTCGTCGATCAATTGCAAGGTCATCAGCGTTTCGATCAGGCCGACCAGCGCCAGGATAAGCGCGTAAGGGGCGATGAAACGGAACGTTTCCCATGTGAGGGGAACCTGCGGCATGTGTAGTGTCGGAAGGCTCCCTTGAACGCTCGAAAGGTCTCCCACGGTGAGGGTGGAAATCCCCAACGCGGCGGCCAAGCTGACCCCGATGATCGCCACGAGGGAGGAAGGAACTTTCTTCGTGAGCCGCGGGAAGAGATAAACGATAGCCATGGTCCCGGCGGTCAGGCCGAGCATCGTCCAGAGCGCCTGGCCTTGGAGCCAATCGCCGACGGCCGCGCCGTCCCTTTCACGGAACATCTTCAATTGGGACAGAAAAACGACGATGGCGAGGCCGTTGACGAAACCCATCATGACCGGATGGGGAACCAGCCGGATGAAGCGCCCGAGCTTCAGCACCCCGATCACCACCTGGATCAGGCCCATCAGCATCACCGTGAGGAGGAGGTATTCAAAGCCTGCGCCCTCCCCGCCGCGACGGTTTCCCTCCGCGACCAGCGCCACCATCACCACCGCCAGTGAACCGGCAGCGGAGGAAATCATCCCCGGCCTGCCGCCAAAAGCGGCGGTAATCAGGCAAATGATGAAACCCGCGTAGAGCCCTGAAATGGGCGGCACTCCCGCGACAAAGGCGAAGGCGATCGAACCGGGGACCAAGGCAAGGGCGGTCGTCAGCCCTGCCAACGCGTCACCCCTCCAGGTGCCGCGCTTCTTCTGAAAAAGATCTTTGAACATGTTTCCTGCAAAATCATCGGACTAGAAGGCCAGCGGGCAATCCCCGGGCCATGCTCCCTCTTCCAAGGAAAGGGGCGAATTCGGCATAACAAAAGGCCCCGCCCATGGAGGGGCCCCGGGCCGATGGCTTCAAATGGGTTCCGTCCCCGTGGCGCGAACGCAGAGGAGGCAGGAGCTATTGCAGGATACGGTCATCGCAGGAACGCGGCGGAGCAAGAAGGCAGCCCCACCCCGGGTCAAGGCGGAACTCGCCTGCCCCGCATCGTCACCATTGATCCGGCAGGCCCTAGCGCCTCCTGAACTCCTTCTTCGGTTTCTCGAAGGTCAGGCGGGTTTGCGAGGTCACGCGCAGGTCCGGACTCAGGGAATTCACCAGCATCTCCTGGATCGTGTAGCCCTTCCCGCCGGGCAGCTGCATCACGGAGTTGACCTGGAATTCCTTGAGTGCCCGCCCCTGTTTGTCGTGCGCGCGGATCTGCCAGAAGGCGCCGTATTTCTTGTGGATCCACACGTACACCGCCGCGAAGGCCCCTGTGCCGGGCTTCGGGTTGTCCAGGCGGACCTTGTAGCAATCCTCCCCGCGGATCCTTTCCTCTCCTTCCAGCTTGGCATTCTGCCAGTAGAGGAAGCGCAGGGTCAGATCCTCGTAGGTCACGTCGGTGCCGTTGATCCGTTGGATCAGCTTCGAGGTGGGAAAGTTTTTCGTGGTCCCCTTGTCGTCCACCACCGTCATGAGCTTCGCCTCCTCGTCACCCATGCGGATGTGGAAGCGTTCGTTCCGGCCGAGCCAGAACTGCATGTTGTTCTCCCGTACGAACAGGCTGACCGGGACGTCCGCCTGGCCATCCTTCCGGATCACCCCGGCCAGGTCCATTTGCTGGAGCGTGGCGGAGAGGCGGATGCTCCGGATCATCGCATTGGCGTCCGGTTGCCGGGCGTGCAGCGGGGCGATGGCGGCGGCGAGCAGGAAAGCGGGTAAAAGGGATTTCATGACGGCAGGACAAGATGACCCGGCCGGCGGCAGCTTGCAAGCGAGGGCGGGAATCTCAAAAAGAGCGCTCCGAATGACCCGGATTTTTCAAATTCCTGCCATTAGGTGCTTGATGCAGGATGCGGCGGCGAAGTGGAATTCCCTCAGACCGCCTCCCCTCGCCTTTTCCTCACCCACATGAGCCTACGCACGCAGCTTACGGATATTTTGCCGCCTCTCTTGCCGAGCAATCCGTCGGAGGCGATCAAGGGAACCGAGCTGATCCGCCTCGCACGGCTGCAATTGAACGGCGCCTATTCGGACGCCTCCCTGCGCTACCATTTTTCGATCATGTCGTGCGATCCGGCCTCGCCGATCGCCAAGGTGGAAAAGGGCCAGGGCTACTATCGCCGTACCGCGCCCGTGCCGGCGCTGACCGGGGCGCAGGAGCTGCTGGCGCTGAGCCACGGGCGCCTCGATGAATTCGGTGCCGACCACGAAGCGGTGGATCTCGCGCTCGAGCGGCTGCGGAAATTCCGTGCTGTGGTCACCCGCTACTATGAAGTAAACGGTCGTTTCCCCTTCACCTTCCGCCATGCTTTCTCCCAGGGCGCGCCTCTGGGAAACCTGTGGAAATTCCCGGAAGTCGTTCTAGTTGACTGGGAGACCGGCGATGCACCCGATGAAGAACTGGCCCTTGATCCCGGCATGCTCGCGCTCAAGCAGCGCCTCGGCCTCGCGCCCTTCCGCCTACACGCCGCGCGCCTGCGGATCCAGCCGTCGCTTCACAGTTTCCGTGAGGACTTTTTCCAAGCGCTCTCCGCTTCCATGTGGGCACAGGGCGGCGAACTCCTCTACGCCGCCCCGATCGAGGACGAGGCGCTGGCGGACGGCCTGCGCCGCCTGAATGCTGCTTTCGGCATCGGCGTGATGTCCTTCGGCCTGACCACCCAAGCGCTCGACGATCTGCCCCGCCCGGCGAATATCCTGAACGCTCATCCGAAAGAAACCGAAGCCTTGATGGAGCGGCTGGATATCAACCGGATCGCGTCCCCGCATTCCCGCCAGCACATCGACTGGCAGGCGCTCGACGGTCTGCGCCGGGAAAGCCCGGAGGTGAACAAGCTGATGCACTGGCTGACCTCCTGCATCGACAAAGGCCGCGCCGACGCCTACCGGGACGACGCCTGAGACCCCGGCCCCTGCTTCATCACAGCGGTCCCGGCACCCCCGTTTTTTGAAACGGATTCCACTTTGACCTGAAGGCCCCGGCGGCCATTCTCCCCGGCAACGATGCATGGAGCGCCCGTCAACGTGATCTGCATGAAGTGGGGGAAGAGATATCCCGCCCGCTACGTCAATATCCTCTTCCGCTCGATCGGGCGGAACCTGTCGCGACCCTTCCGCTTCGTGTGCCTGACCGATGACGCCGCCGGCCTGGTGGACGGCATCGAGACGCTTCCCTTCCCGGAGAACCCCGGCATCACCCAAGCGAAGTGGCCGAATGTTTTCCTGAAGCTGGTGATGACCCGGGACGGCTTCGCGGATTTGCGGGGGCCGACGCTCTTCCTCGATCTCGATCTGGTCATCCTCGGCTCCATCGACTGCTTCTTCGACTACAAGCCGGGGAAGAACTGCATCATCCACAATTGGATCGAGCGCCGGAAACAGATCCTCCGCCCGCGCCCGGAGATCGGGAATTCGTCGATCTTCCGGTTCGAGGCCGGGGCGTCCCAATACATCTACGACACCTTCATCCGGGAAATGGACCGGGCTCAGGACCGCTCCGTCTTCCAGACCGAGCAGGCTTTCCTCACCTATGCGATGGAAGAGCGCTACTGGTGGCCGGAGGAGTGGGTGCGCAGCTTCAAATACAACTGCCGCCCGGCTTTTCCGCTCAATCTGCTGGTCGCGCCGAAGAAGCCGGAGGGAGCGAAGTTTCTCGTCTTCCACGGCAAGCCGGACCCGCCGGACGCCGTGCAAGGCATGACCAAGGGAAAGATCCACCACCGGGTGCTCCCCGCGCCCTGGGTGGCGGATTACTGGCGGGAATAAGGCCGGAAAGCGGGTCCCGCCCACTCCATCGGGGGATGTGCCGCGTGAAAATCCGGGCAAGACTTCTTGTCCGCTTTTCCCATGACGCCCAGAACCCGCATCGCCGTGCTATGCCTGCTCGCCTCGCAAGCGGGTGCCTTCGCCCAAGAAAAGTCCGCATGGCTCGATGACTTCAATGTCAACGAGATCGTCACCGGTTTCGGCAGCGCCCAAAAGAACCGCTCCCTGAACAAAAAGCCGCTGACGATCTCCGGCACGTCATTCCAACGTGGCATCGGCACCCACGCGCCGAGCCAAGCCTACTTCATCCACGAAGGTGGCGGCGCGCTGAAGTTCGAGGCATCGGTCGGCGTGGATGATTCCACGGAGGGTGCAGGCTCGGTGGCATTCCAGGTGGTGGCCGATGACCGGGTGGTTCACGACACCGGCGTGATCCGGAAGGGCGAAGCGGCCAAGAAAATCTCCGTGGATCTCAGCGGCAAGAAGATCATCGAGCTCCGCGTGACGGATGGCGGCGACGGCAAGAATCACGACCACGCCGATTGGTCCGAGGCCCGCTTCGTTTTCACCGAGAAGCCTCCGGTCATGTCCCCGCGCTGGGCCATGGAGCTCCCGCACTTCAACGACCCCGAGGATAACACCCCCATGATCGGGAACTCCGTGCTGAAGAGCCCGGATGAGAACATCATGACCGGCGTCGTCCGTGGGGGCGACCGGCTCTTCCTCACGGGGCACAGGGGGATCGCGCCTTTTCTCCAACGCTCGCCGCTGGGAGTGACCGTCGATGGAATCGATATCGGGAAAAATGCCAAGGTCGTGGGGGAGTCCCGCTACCAGACCGACAGCGACTACGATTGGATCGGCAACACGAAATCGCTGCGCGACCACGGCAGGGGCCTCAGGACTGAAATGCTCACCGAGGGCTTCGGCAAATGGACGCTCGACCTGCGCGCCTACGACGACGGCATCGCCTGGCGCTACATCATTCCCGGCAAGGGCCGGCGCCGGGTCAGCGGCGAAGCCACCTCTTTCCTGCTGCCGAAAGGCTCCACCTACTGGAGCCACCACAACACCGCCAACTACGAAGCCAACTATCTGCGCTTCCGCCCCGAAGGCAACGCCCCGGCCCGCCAGATCACGATGCCGGTGACCGTCGAACTGCCCCACGGGGGCTATGCCTGTATCACCGAGGCGAACATGCTCGGCTACAGCGGGATGACGCTCGGTCCGCGGGGCGAGATGCTCTGCGGCATTTTTGAAGACGATCCGAAGGGCTGGATGATGGAGGGCGAGATCACCACGCCCTGGCGGATCGTCATCGCAGCGAAGGATCTGACGGACCTGGTGAACCAGAGCATCGTTTACAACGTCTCTCCCCCGCCCGATTCGAAACTCTTCCCGAAGGGAGTGAAGACGGATTGGATCCAGCCCGGCCGCGCTTTCTGGACCTGGGGTTTCGGCCAATGGGACACGGCACAATGGGACCGCATCAAGGGCTACGTGGACGATGCCGCGGCGCTGAACTGCCAGTACTACACGATCGACGATCCTTGGCGGGAGCCGAAGATGGGCTGGCATCGCGATGGCAAGGACGAGTGGGCGGGCCTGAAGGAAGTCTGCGACTATGCCGCGAAAAAGAAGGTGAAGATCATGGTGTGGGAGCACTGGGAACGCCTGCGCGATCCCTCGAAACGGGAGGAATTCTTCGCGAATGTCGCGAAGGCGGGCGCGGTGGGGGTGAAGATCGACTTCATGGACAGCGAGAGCCAGGACCGCCTGGCCTTCTTCCGCTCCTGCCTGGAGATCGCGGCGAAGTACGAGATCCTGATCAATTTCCACGGCGCGAACAAACCCGCCGGGGAAGAGCGCACGTGGCCTCACTGGATGACGCGGGAGGCGATCTACGGCATGGAGCAGGGCGGGAATGTGGCGCGCTCCCATCTGGCCGCGCTGCCTTTCACCCGTCTGGTGACAGGGCCGGCGGATTTCACGCCGACCGTCTTCCGCGCCGGTCCGATGGGCAAGACCACGGCGGGCTCCCAAATGGCAGCAGCCGTAGCGTACAACTCCCCGATGCACCACTGGGCGGACAGCGCGGAATCCTATCTGGCGCAGCCCGGGGAGGTGCTGACCTTCATCCGTACGAAACCGGTCGCGTGGGACGAATTGAGGGTCCTGCCCGGGAGCAGGATCGGGGAAATCGCGGCCCTCGCCCGACGCTCCGGCGACACCTGGTGGATCGGGGTGATCAATGGAACCGACAGCAAAAGGGAGTATGCCTTCGCGCTCGATTTCATCTCCCCCGGCGAATGGAACACGATTTCCTACTCCGACGTCGAAGGCGATAAGACCAAGCTGAAGATCGTCAAGGGAATCGCGAAGCAGGGCGAGAAGGTATCGGTCGTGATGGAGCCGGGGGGCGGCTTCGTGATCATCGCCGGAAGACGGTAGAGGTCGCAACGGCAGTGGAAATTTTTCCAAACACGTTTGCATCTGTTGCAAGAACGGGTGCACTTGGCGCGAATCCTGCCCATGATCCGCCCGATGCTTTCCCCTCGCCTGTCTTTCAAGGTCGTCTCCCTCGCCACGGCCCTCCTGGCGGCGGTGGCTACGACCGCGGCGGAGCCCGGAGACGGCCCGCCTTTCCGCCAGTGGGGCGCGGAGACCATGGAGGTGCTCCACAAGGATTTGTGGCTGCCGGAAAAAAAGCTCTACGCCGAGAAGGCCGATCTGGAAACCGGCAAGCCGGACCACCCGGCTTTCATGTGGGGCGTGGGTGTCCAGATTTCCGCCATGGCCGCGGCCGCTTCCCTGGAGCCGGACAAGTATCTGGCACCGCTGCGGGACTATGCCGACGCCATCCAGGTGTACTGGTGGAAGCACGACGGCATCGAGGGCTTCGACGTCCAGCCGGGACCGAAAGCCTCCGACCGCTATTACGATGACAACGCCTGGCTGGTGCTGGCCCTGGCCGAGGTCCACGAGCTGACGAAGGACCCGAAGTACCTCGACCGGGCGTTGGCGACCTTCCGTTTCGTCATGAGCGGAGAGGACGACAAGCTCGGCGGCGGACTTTATTGGCGGGAGCTGGAGAAGACCTCCAAAAACACCTGCACGAACGCCCCAGCCATCGTTTCCGCGCTCCGGATGCACCAGCTCACGAAAGACGAGAAGCACTTGGAAACGGCAAAGCGGGTTTACACGTGGACACGCGCGAACCTGCAGGACAAGGACGGGCTCTTCTGGGACAATATCAAGCTGAACGGACGGATCGACCGCCGGAAGTTCACCTACAATTCCGCCCTGATGATCCGCGCGAATTGCCTGCTGCACGAGATCACCGGCGAGGCGACTTATTTGGACGAAGCACGGCGGATGGCCGCCGCCGCGGAGAAGCTCTGGATCCATCCGGACGGGGCGGTTTCCGACAGCGGGCGCTTCGCCCATCTGCTGTTGGAGTCCTTCCTGGAGCTCCACGAGCGGGACAAGGACGCCCGCTGGAGGGAAACCGTGGACCGCTGCCTCGTGCGCCTGCACGGGAAAATGCGGGACGAGCACGGCCGCTACCCGCACCGCTGGGACCGCCGGCGTCCCGGCGCGCTGCGCGAGACCGTGCTGCTGAACCAGGCCAGCCCCGCACGGATCTATTGGCTCGCCGCCCGCGGAGCCACGAAGTCCGCCCCCGGCAAGGCCGTGCCGGCAGCGGACCGTCGGTAATGCCAAGCCGGAGCCTCAATCGCCCTTCTCCAACGCTGCCTTCCTGCGGATCGCGGCCCGCCGCCCCCTCCACGCCGCCACTTCCGCTCCGGCGAGGAATGCCTGGATGGAGACGAAGAGCCAGAAGAGGAAGAGCAGGAAATTCAGGCCCCCGCCGATAAAGGAACCCCACATGCTGTGCTGGAAGTAGAAGTTCAGCACCCCCTTGAGCGAGACCGTGATGAGTGCCGCAAAGGCCGCGCCGATGAAGGCGTGTTTCCAGAGAGGCCGCCGCCGTGGCAGCACTTTCAGGATCAGCGAGAAAGCGCAGGCCAGGAGCAGGTAGGTCGAAAGCCAGCCGAAATTCTGCAGGAGATCGAAATTCGCCAGCCAAGGTGCATCCATGCGGGCCGCCACGTACGCAGCGAAGGCCTGCATGACGGTGGCCACCACGAGCAGCGCGCCGAAGATCAGGATCAGCCCCGCGCAGAGGGCCCGCGCCGCAAGCCGGGTGAGCCAGGGCCGGGAAGGGTCGGCGGGCGCGGCTTCGTTCACCACATTGAGCGTGTTCCGCAGTTTCGACAAAACGTGGGAGCCGGCATAAAGCAGGGTGAACATCGCGATCACGAAAGCAGCCGGTTCTGAGCGGGGCGCGATCCGCGCGCTTTGCAGGATATTGTCGATGGTTGCCGCCAGCTCGGGCCCCAGTACGGCGGCGAATTGCTTCTCAAGTTCACCGTGCGCTGTTTTCTCGCCGAGTACCATGCTCGCCACCGTCACTCCGATGAGCAGGAGCGGCGGGAGGGAAATCAGCGCGTAAAAGGCGAGTGCCGCTGAATTATCGGCATGCCGGTGCTGCACCCAGCGGCGGGTCATGCGCCGCCAGAAGAGAATGGACCGCAGCCGTCGGAATCGGAACACCGCCCGCAATCTAACATTCATGTGCGCGGGCGAAAGTCCGGAAAGCAGAGTCCGGCACGCGCTGCCCCTAATTCCCCCGCAGGTCCAGCAGTGGAACGATGCTCGAATAATCATCGGTCCACAGCTTGCTCCGCGGCTCCGCTTCCAACTCCTCCCAACGGCCGCTTTTTGCCAAGGGCTCCAAATCGGTCCGGGTCCGCGCGATCACCGCCCAGCGCGAGGGGGCTCTTCCCGCGGCAGCCTCCTCCACGGAAAAATCGGCATCCTCCTGGAAAAGGCAGGGCACCCCCGCATCCGCCGCGAGATTCGCGATCACGGGCCGCAGGTCCAGGTGCAGGTTCGAGAGATGGAAGGCGATCATTCCCCGCGGGGAAAGTCTTCCCAGGTAAATCGCCAGGGCCTCCCGCGTGAGCAGATGCACGGGCACCGAATCCGAGCCGTAGGCATCCAGGATGATGAGATCGGAGTGGTCACGGGGCTCGCCGAGCTTCAGGCGTGCATCCCCGGTCACGAACTCCACACGTGCAGGCGAATCGGAAAGATAGGTGAAGAAGCCGGAATCCCTCGCGATCCGGATCACCGCGGGGTCGATTTCATAGAACGTGAAGGACTGGCCGGGCCTGCCATACATGGCCGCGGCTCCCGCGCCCAAACCAACGGCCGCCACCGGTCCGAATTCCCGCGACTCGAAAATCTGCCCCAGCGGGCCGCCGGGGTGGTAATAGCTGAGCGGGATCTGCCGCTGCACCGGATCCCGGGCCTGTATTCCGTGCACCGTCTTACCGTGAAAGAGGTAGTGGAATTTCCCATCGCTCGCCACGCGATGGATGCCGAAAAAGCTGCGCGCCACTGCCAGCGTTGTCATCCCCTGCTCCGGCGCGAACCGGCTCGCGAGCAGCACACACGCAATCGCCACCGCAAAGCGGATGGCGTGCCGCGACATCAGGAAACACAGCAGCGCCGGGACGCCGAAAACCGCGAGATTCCTCACGAATCGCAGCCCGGGATCCGATGGCAACGCAAAGGCGAGAACCAGCAGGACGGCCGCAGGGACTATCGCCGTCAGGATGTGCCTCAGACTCCCCGCTTCCTTCCCTCCCCCGAGCCCC
>CAMPGU010000105.1 GCA_946885645.1 uncultured Haloferula sp. | reverse complement strand
ATCCCGCACTTGAGTGAAAGTTTGATCGGCAGCGGCTTCTCCGCGGACTGCGCGCGTAGGGAAAGCGGTGCGGAGGCGGCGGCAAGAGTGGCGAGGAAATGACGGCGGAGCATTGCGACGATACTGGAAATTTCGCAGGAAATTGCACTAAAATAGATCTATACTGCAATTTTTCCTCCCGGAAACGCCTCTACGGCCCGAAAAACCTCCTCGCCAGTGCCAGCAGGCCGCTGAGCACCACGCTCACGATGATGCAGGTCACGATGGGGAAGTAGAAGCCTCCGCGGTCTCCTTCCACGCGGATGTCGCCCGGCAGGCGGCCAATCCAGGAGAGCCAGCCTTTCCCGCCGGCGAACCAGATCAGGCAGCCGAGGATGGCCAATCCGATGCCCGCCAAGACGAGCAGCCTTCCCATGGTCTCCATGAGGCTACGATCACGCGAAGGCGCCGCGAAGCAACTCCAGACTCTTCGGAATGGCTGTCAGCGGGTCTTCTTTGCCCTCGAACTCCAGCGACACATAGCCGGTGAATCCCGCGTCCTTCATGATCTTCCCAATGCGCGGGTAGTCGAGGTCCAGCGTGTACCAGACTCCGCCGCCGAAATACGTCTTCGCCTGGAGCAGCACGGTCTCTTTCGCGAGTTTCGTGAGGCGCTCGTAGGGATCCTCCAGGAAGTTGCCGGTATCCAGCGTGACCTTCAGCCACGGGGAGGCGATGGCGTCCACCACCCGCTTGACCCCTTCCGGCGTCACTCCGAGGCCCCAGTGGTTTTCCAAGCCGAGAACCACGCCGCATTTCTCGGCGACCGGGAGGATCTTTTTGTAGGATTCGATGACCCAGCCGTACGCGTCCTCTTCGGTGTAGCCCTCCAGAGGTTGCTCCACGCCACGCTTCGCCATCAGGTCGTCGAAGTCCTTCGAGGTGCCCCAGGTGCCGGAATTCACCCGCATGGTCGGAATGCCCAAGGCGTAGGCCTGCTCGATGCACTCGATGGTGTGCTTGATTTGCGCGTCCCGCTTCGCCTGGTCCGGCGAGAGGAAGCCTTGGTGGGTGGAGTAGCCCATCAGATCGAGACCGTTGACGAACGCGTGGCGCTTGATCTTTTGCAGTTCGGCGTTGTCGGTGGAGGCGAGCTGCCGCTGCAACACCTCGAAGCCATCGAAGCCCATGCGCGCGGCGTGGTCGATGCAGGTCGGGATATCGCGCAGGTCCTCGCGGCGGAAGCCCCAGAAAGAGTAGGAGGAAACGCCGATGCGGTTCGGCCGGCTTGGAAGGGGCGGCTTTTCCTGAGCCGTGATTGCGGACGCGACGCTGGCAAAGGCACCGGCGGCAAGGAAATGGCGGCGTTTCATGTCGTTGACGGCAGAGACCACGCGGCGAAGCCGAATGCAAGTCCGCGCGTCACCTTTTAGCGTTAGAAGCGGCTTACGGAGACGTGAAAAGCGCCGGGTTGCTCACCCGTACCTGAGCACGCGGGAAAGGAACTTCCGCCCCTGCTCCGATTCCGGTTGCTCGAACCATTTCGCCGGAGTGGCGGCTTCCACCACCTTCCCGGCCGCCAGGAAGGCCACCATGTCCCCCACCGCTCGGGCGAAGCCCATCTCGTGCGTGCTCAGCACGATCCGCTGGCCGCTTTCCGCGAGTTCCTGGATCAGCTCCAGCACCTCCGCCGTCATCTCCGGATCGAGCGCGGAAGTCGGCTCGTCGAGGAAAAGGACCTCCGGCTTCGCGGCGACGGCGCGGGCGATGCCGACCCGCTGCTGCTGCCCGCCGGAAAGCTGCGAGGGCCGCTTGTGCGCGTGGGCCAGCAGGCCGAAGCGGTGGAGCGCGGCTTCTGCCGTCTCCTTCGCTTGAGCGGGTGTCATGCCGTGCACTTCTTCCAGCGGGAGTGTGAGATTCCGCAGGGCATTCAGGTGCGGGAAGAGATTGAACTGCTGGAAGAGGAAACCGTGCGCGCGGCGATAAGCGAGCAGCTCGCTCTCGTTTGACGGAAGCTCCTTGCCGCGGATCAAGACCCGCCCTTCGTCCGCTTTTTCCAGTCCGCCCAGCACCCGTAGCAGGGTACTCTTGCCGCCACCGGAGGGGCCTACCAGGACGAGCACCCGCCCGCCTGTCACGTGTAGGTCCAGAGCATCCAGAGCCGCTTGGGTGCCGTAGCGTTTCGTCAGGCCTGAGATTTCAAGTTTCATCGCGGAAGCGGCGTTCGAGACGATGGGCGAGGAAAGCCACCGGGGCGGTGAGCACGAGATAACCGACGGCGAGCGGCACGTAGGCCTCCAGTCCCCCATAGGTCATGGAAGTGTAAACCTTCGCCTGGTAGGCAAACTCCTGCACGCCGATCACGCTGAGCAGCGAGGAGTCTTTGATCAACGAAACGAACTGCCCCGCCACCGCCGGGAGCACGCGCCGCAGCGCCTGCGGGAAGATCACGTGCCGGTAGATCTGGCTTCGATTGAAGCCGACCGCCCGGGCCGATTCCCATTGGGTCTTCGGAATGCTCTCCACCCCGCCCCGCAGGATTTCCCCGAGGTAGGCTCCCTCGAAAATCGAAAGGAGCAGGATTCCGATGAGCAATTTCTCGTCCCAGCCGAAGCCTTCCAGCGTCCGCGACATCAAGGGCCCGAAGATCACATAGTAGCCGACGAGGAGCTGCACCAGCAGCGGCGTGTCCCGGACGAACTCGAGGAACATCCGGCAGGTAAGGTTCACCGCGCGCAACGGGCTCCGCTGGCCGAGCATCAGCAAGAGGCCGACGAGGAGGCTGCCGACCAGCCCGCCCAAGGAAAGCAGCAGCGTGCAGCCCCAGCCGCGCAGGAGGATCTGGCGATACTCCGGCTGGAGCGGCTTCGACCAATCCCAGTCCACGCTCAGCTTGAGAAAGACCAGCGTGCAGAGGCTCCCGAAGACAAGGGCGATCAGGATTCCGGCGATCCAGTTCCAGAGGCGCAACGCGGAGGACTCCATCTTCCGTGGATCAGCTCAGGAGGTGAATGCCGCAGGACGACCCGGCAGCCGCTCCGAGGAAAACCGGAAACGCGGGGATGGCCATACACGAAGGGATACTCAACGCAGGATGAAAGGCACGCCCATTTCTTCGAGCGCCTTCTTCTCGCCGGCCAGATATTGGTCGGCCAGGCGGCCGAAACCACCCTCGGCGCGAAACTTCACGATGAAGGCATCGACCCTTGCTTTGAGCTCGGGATTCCCCTTCGCGATACCGACCGCCCAGTTTTCCTGCACGAAGGCCTCCAGAATCGCGCGGGTGGTCTCCGGGTTCATCTTGTGATAGCGGTACACGCTGAGCTGATCGTAGAGGAAGGCGTCCGCCCTGCCCTGCGCCACTTCCAGCACACAGGCGGCATCCTCGCCGAAAGCCGTGCGCTTGGCGTCCGGAAGATTGGCGGCAGCCCAGGACTCCCCCGTGGTCCCCGACTTCACCGCGATACGCACGCCGGGAGCCTTGAGGCTTTCCGCCGACGTCACCATCGAGTCCTTGCCGGTCAGGATTGCCAGTCCGGTGAAGGCATAAGGTTCGGAGAAATCGATCGACTGCCGACGCACGTCGCTGGCGGTCATCGAGGAAATCACCAGGTCGATATCGCCCGATTTCAAGGCCGGGATCAGGCCCGTGAACTCCATCGGCACAATCTTCAGCGGCCTGCCCAGGTCCTTCGCCAGCGCCTCCGCGAGCTTCACCCCCACCCCGTCCGGGTTCCCCTGCGCGTCCTTCGTTTCAAAGGGTGGATAAGTCAGTTCCATCCCGACCCGCAGGGAGTCGTCCCTTTTTCCGCAGGAAGCAAGCAGGCAACAAAGCAGGAAAAGGATCAGGCGCGGCATGCCCGGAGTCTAACGGGAAAGCCAGGCGACCGCAGGCTTTTTTCCGCGGGAGGCGCGGAGAGCGTCCGAGGGCTTTCGCACGGAGCGAGCTTGCGCTACGCTTGGCCGCCCATGAGCGACGACGCCTTCATCAACGACCTCCTGGCTGCCGTGGAGCAGCAACTCGCCGCACCGCAAACGCGCTATGTGGCGAAGACCTACGAGCGCTTGATTGGGGGCGGCATGAGCGGGCAGGACGCGAAGGAACGGATCGCCGCCTGCCTGGGCGAGGAAACCGACGCCATGTGGCGGGGCAAGCGCGGCTTCGATGAAAAGAGCTACCGCAGCCGCTTGGACGCGATCCGGGCCGACGAGAAATTCGAGGAAGAGGACGAGGAGGAGTAGCCGCGGAATCAAACACCAGCCAGCTATCGCAATTCCCTTGCAAATGCGAGCCTCCTGCGCGAAGGATCGCTTGTCGATGCGCGGATCCCCTTTGCTGCGAACCCTGGTTGTCCTGGCTGCATTGGCGGTGACGGGACTTGCCCTCGCGCGCCTGACCGGAGGCGGGCCTGCGCCAGCCAAGGCTTCTTCCCCTCCGCAAGCGGCATCTCCCGGGCCAGTGGCGTCCGTCGCCCGAGTGCCCTTCGAGCTGGTCCTGTCGGCCCAAGCTAAGGAGGTCCTGCTGGAAGGCGGAGGCACGGCGATCAAAGGCGGGGGAACGGCAGGTCCGATGAACGGAATCATCGAGCTGTCCGCGGAGGATCCCGTGCTCTCCCTGCGGGTGACCTGGGCGGATGCCTCGCCGGGCTTCCGCTTTGCCAAGCTCCGGCTGGAGGTCCCGGGGAAGGAAACACTGGAGCACATCTTCAGCGCGCCCGGAGACATCGACGATATCTGGGAAGTCCCATGAGCGAGGAACACCACGACTGCTGCGCGCATCATGCCCATCACCACGAGTTGGTGATCGATTCGCTGCGCGTCCACTACCGGAACACGCTGGCGCTGGACGATGTGTCCTTCGCCACCTCCTGCGGCAACCGGGTCGCGCTGGTGGGGCCGAACGGCGCGGGCAAGAGCACCTTGCTGAAAGCCATCGCCGGGCTTGTCCCCCGCTCCACCGGCAGCATCCGCTGGCGCGGCACCGCGGTGAAACGCTGGTCGCGCGAATTCGCCTACCTGCCGCAGCGGGAAGAGGTGGATTGGTCTTTCCCGATCACCGTTCGCGGGCTGGTGGAAATGGGACGCTATCCTCAGACGGGCCTCTTCGGCCGTTTCCGCGATGAGGATGATGCCGCGGTGGAGACCGCCCTTGCTTCCCTCGATCTACAGGATCTTCAGAAGCGCCAGATCCGTGAACTCTCGGGCGGCCAGCAGCAGCGGGCTTTCCTGGCCCGGGCGCTGGCCCAGGAGGCACACGTCCTGTTGCTTGACGAACCTTTCACGGGGCTTGATCGGAACGCCTCCCGCCAGCTTGGCGAGCTTCTGGAGCGGCTCTCCCACGAGGGCCGCCTCGTCATCGCCTCCCACCACGATCTCGCGACCGCGCCCCGTTTGTTCGACGAGGCCCTTCTCCTCAAAACCCGTCCGCTCGGCTTCGGAGCCGCTTCGGAAGTGCTCTCGCCGAGAAACATCGACCGGGCCTTCGGCCACATTACCGATGCCGAAGACCGGGCCGCCCCGCGCGCCGCGACCTCCGCCCTCTGATTTCCCGCTTTGGACCTTTTCTCAAATCCCTTCTACCAGCGAGCCCTGGCCGCAGCCCTGCTGATCGGCTTCACCAACGGCTTCTTCAGCGGCTTCGTCGTGCTGCGGCGGAACGCGCTGTCGGTGAGCGCGCTCTCCCACACCATGCTCCCCGGCATCACCCTGGGAATCCTGCTGACGGGCGCCCTGACGCAGGCGAGCGCTTTCGTAGGGGCGCTCTTCGCCGCCCTGATGGTCGGGCTGGGTTCGGTCGCCGTGGCCCGGGGGAACCGGGTCGCGCAGGGCACCGCCCTAGCGGTGATTTACACGACCGCCTTCGCCGCCGGGGTGGCCTTGCTGCCGCGGCTGGATACCCGGCAGGAGCTGGAGCACTGGCTTTTCGGCGACATCATGGCGGTGGGGAATCCGGATCTGTGGGTCGCCTTCGCGATCGGTGCGCTCACGCTGGTGGTCGCGAATCTCCTGATGCGTCCGCTGCTGCTGACGATGTTCGAGCCGAATGTGGCGGCCGCCCAAGGGGTGCCCGTGCGGCTGATGCAATATCTGATCTTCGGGATGCTGATCCTCTCGCTGGTCGCATCGCTCCAAGCGGTGGGGTGCGTGCTTTCCGTGGGGATGCTGGTAGCACCGGCGGCGACGATTTCGCTGGTGACGGACCGCACGTCCGCCCTTTTCTGGGGCGGAGGCATCCTGGGTGCCGTGGGAGCGGTCGCAGGGGTGATTTCGTCCACTTGGCTGGGACTCGCACCGGGACCGGCGATCGTCATGCTGCTCGGGGTATTCTTTCTCGCGGCTTGGATTTTCAGCCCCCGCTACGGGGTAATTGCGAGCCGGCGGCGGTAGAAAAGAACCCGCTGGCCGGAAAAGGGGAGCACACACGCCCCCGCGTGTCCCGGAGCGCGCCCCCGCGCTCCGGAAGGCAGATCCGACCAGGAAATTCCTTGGCTCGGAGAAGTGCTCGGGGGGGGCACAGGTCCCGAGGGAGCACGTAGCTGAGGGGACACGGTTTCCGGCGGGGCGCCGGAAACGGCACGCGGGGGCGCGTGCGCTCCCCCTTCCGGATCAAGACACCGGATAAGAGGCATCGGACGTGGTGCTCGAAGGCCGTAAAATGCGGCTCCCGCGTTCGTCGCGGGGTGAACCATGTCGATTCTGCTGCGCCGGGGTTGCCCATCGCCGCGCTTGGTGCACCCCCGCGCGACGGCATCGTCCAAGCCCCTTCAGCCCCCTTCCGGCGTTCCGGTTGGATTCAGGCGACACCATTTGTGAAAACATACACAATTCAGTGATGGACTCATCCGGGGCACTCACGTATTGCGGTGACTTCCATGGCCTACTTCCCGGACATTCCCAAGATCGTGTTCGAGGGTTCTAAATCCAAGAATCCCCTCGCCTTCAAGCATTACAACCCCGACGAGATCATCGAAGGGAAAACCATGCGCGAGCACATGCGCTTCGGCGCGGCCTACTGGCACGTCATGCGCAACAGCCTCTCCGATCCCTTCGGCGGCGGCACGGCGGTGACCCCGTGGGATGATCTTTCCGATTCCGTGGACAACGCCAAGAAGCGCGCGGACGTGTTCTTCGAGTTCCTCGATAAGATCGACATCGACTACTACTGCTTCCACGACCGCGACATCGCGCCTGAGCTCAACGATTTCGACAAGTCCACCGCCGCGCTCAATGAAGTGGTGGCGCACCTGGGCCAGCTGCAGAAATCCACCGGCAAGAAGCTCCTCTGGGGCACGGCCTGCCTCTTCGCCCACCCGCGCTACGCGCAGGGTGCCGGGACTTCGCCGGATGCCCGCGTTTTCGCCTACGCCGCGGCACAGGTGAAGGCCGCGATGGATGCGACCCACGCGCTGGGTGGCGAGGGCTACACCTTCTGGGGCGGCCGCGAGGGCTATGCCACGCTGCTGAATACGGACATGAAGCGCGAGCTGGACCATCTGGCCGCCCTGCTTCACATGGCCGTGGCTTATGCCAAGAAGATCGGCTACACCGGTCAATTCTACATCGAGCCGAAGCCGCGCGAACCCTCCACTCACCAGTACGACTCCGATTCCGCGGCCTGCTTGAACTTCCTGCGCCAGTATAACCTGCTGGACCACTTCAAGCTGAACATCGAGACCAACCACGCGACGCTGGCGGGTCACACGATGGAACACGAATTGACCGTCGCGCTCGGCTCGAACGCGCTCGGCTCGATCGATGCCAACCAGGGCGACACCCTGCTGGGCTGGGATACCGACCAATTTCCGACGGACATCTACGGCACCACGAAGGTGATGCTGAAGGTCCTGGAGATGGGCGGCTTCACCACCGGCGGCCTCAATTTCGACGCCAAGCGCCGCCGCGAATCGCACGAGCCCATCGATCTCTTCCACGCCCACATCGGCGGGATGGACGCCTTCGCCCGTGGTCTGAAAGTGGCTGCCGCCATCCGTGCCGACGGACGGATCGAGGATTTCGTGAAGACCCGCTACGCGACCTGGGACAGCGGCATCGGCCAGCGCGTCGAGAGCGGCAGCACCAACTTCGACGAACTGACCGAATGGGTGAAGCAGAACGGCGAACCCGTCCTCGCTTCCGGCCGTCAGGAGCTGCTGGAAAACATCCTCAACGAGCTTCTGTGACTCGGGCGGGGCAAACCCGCATCAAGTCACCTTCCTACGGGTGCCAATGGCCCGGCGTGCAAGCGCCGGGCCGTTTCATTTCCGGGACGCGTTGGTAGCAAAGGGATAGCTTCCGAATAGCTACGCCGTTGAACGGGCTTGGTCGCCCCTGCAAATTCGCCGCCACCGGGGTCAAAGGCCCCCGGCCAAATCACTCCGCCGGCACTTCCCCTGCGGCCGGCTTGCTGTGCCGCTCGTAGCGGATATCCTTGGCGGAGTCGAGATAGACGGCATCTTCGCCGATGTTCTTCGCCAGGTCGCCGATGCGTTCCAGCGAGCGGGCCACGAAAACGAGGTGTAGGTAATCTTCGGCGCGCTCACCGCCCTCTTCGAGCCGGGTGGTGAAGGACGCGATCAGGCGCTTGTGCATTTTATCCAGCTCCTTGTCCTTGACCTGGAGGGACTGGCCGAGCTCGGCATTGCGGTCCGTGTAGGCGGAAAGGGCGTCGCGGAGCTGCTGGTCGGCCAAGGCGTAGAGTGGCTCCAGGAAAGTGGTTTCCGGGCACTCGGTGCGAGCCAGCATCTTGCGGGCCCGCTTGGCGATGTTCGTGGCGTGGTCCGACACCCGTTCGAGGTTCGCGGCCACCTTCATCGAAGTAATTACCTGCCGCAGGTCGCTGGCCACGGGATGAAAGCGGACCAACGTCTCCATGCCGATGCGGTCGATGCGCAGTTCCGCCTCGTCCACCTCGTCATCGTCCGCGATGGCCGCCTTGCAACGCTCCAGATCACGCTCCAGCAAGCCCTGCATCGCCCGTTCCAGATTGAGCCGGGCTTGGCCGGCCATGGAGATGACCTCGTTGCGCAGCGCGGCAAAGGCTTGGTCGAACTCGCGGAGAATGTGTGGGGTGTCCGAGTGCATGAGGATGGGTCAACCGAAACGGCCGCTGATGTAGTCCAAGGTGCGCTTGTGCGCGGGATTTTCAAAGATCTTCCGGGTGGCGTCGTATTCCACCATTTCCCCGAGATAAAAGAAAGCCGTACGGTCGGAAACCCGCGTCGCCTGCTGCATGTTGTGGGTCACGATGACGATCGTGTAGTGCTCGCGGAGGCCGAGGATCAGGTCCTCCACGTGGCCGGTGGCGATGGGATCCAGGGCCGAGCAGGGCTCGTCCATCAGGATGATTTCCGGGTCCACCGCCATCGTGCGGGCGATGCAGAGGCGCTGCTGCTGGCCGCCGGAGAGGCCGGTGGCGATGTCGTTCAGCCGGTCTTTCACCTCCTCCCAGAGAGCGGCGCGCCGGAGGGACTTCTCCACCACTTCGTCGAGCACCGATTTCCGCTTCTCCCCCAGGGTGCGCGGCCCATAGGCCACGTTGTCGTAGATGCTGCGGGGGAAGGGGTTGTATTTCTGGAATACCATCCCCACGTGGCGGCGGAGCTGGACGGGATCGATGGATTTGTCCGCGATGTTCGCTCCCTCGATGATGATCGAGCCTTTCGTCACCCGGGCGCCGGGCACCAGGTCGTTCATTCGATTGAAGCACCGGAGCAGCGTGGTTTTCCCACAGCCGGAAGGCCCGATGAAGGCCACCACTTCGTTGGTCGGGACGTCCAGGGAGACATCCTTGAGCACCTGTTTCTCCCCATAGGAGAAATCGACGCCATTCACTTGGATTGCCGGGATTCCGGCAGGCACCGGCGAACTGGCAGGAGGGGGCGCGGGTTGATCTTGCGTCATCGGCGGGTGCGTCGGCCGTCTCCGCGGCGGGGCTTCGGTTAGCAATGACATGGCGGATTGTAAAGGTCTCGCCGCCCGCTGGCGCCCGGCAGCAGCGGGACTTTGTCAGGGAATCAGGCTCGCGCGGCTTGCCACGTGTGACGTTTTCGACACAAATCCCGGCGGAAACCTTCCCATGATCTCCATCCAACGCCTGTTCGGCAAAGAGGACCGTTTTTTCGACCTGCTCGTGGCCAGCGCCGAGGAGGCCTGCCAAAGCATCGAGGGGCTGACCCTTGTCCTCCGTCACGAGAAAGCTCCGTCCCTCGGGGAATTCGCCGAAGTGCGGAAAAAGGATAAGCTCATCACCCAGCAGATCAGCGATCTCCTGGTGAAAAGCTTCGTCACCGCGCTGGAGCGGGAGGACATCGAGGCCCTCTCCACCGCTCTCTACAAGATCCCGAAAACGGTCGAGAAGTTCGTCGAACGCTACCTGATCTCCCAGGAGAAGGTCGCATCCGTGAATTTCAACCGCCACGCGGCGATGCTCGACGAGGCTACCGGGCTGGTGGTGGAGATGATCCATGCCCTGCGCAAGGGAATGGACATCGTGCGGATGAAGGAACTCAACGACCGGATGCAGCAGATCGAGGGCGATGCGGACAAGCTCATGCTGGAGTGCCTGAAGGATCTCTACAGCGGCAAGCACGAGACCCTGCTCGTGGTGATCGTCTCGAATCTTTACGACTTGCTCGAAAAGGTCTTCGACCGATGCCGGGACGTCGGCAACGTGGCGAAACAGATCGCGTACAAGAATTCCTGACGCGCGCCTGACATGACGCTCATCATCGTCGTTATCCTCGTGGCGCTCGCCTTCGAGTTCATCAACGGCTTTCACGACACGGCGAATTCCATCGCCACGGTGGTCTCCACGAAGGTGCTGACTCCCCGGCAGGCGATCATGCTGGCCGCCGTGACCAATCTGCTCGGCGCGCTGGTCGGGCACGCGGTGGCGAAAACCGTTTCCTCCGGCCTCGTGGACTCGCATTACGTCACCACCGCCACGATCATCTGCGCGCTTTTCGGCGGCATCGTGTGGAATCTCCTCACCTGGTGGCTCGGTCTTCCTTCCAGCTCCACCCACGCGCTGGTCGGCGGGCTCTGCGGGGCCACGCTGGCAACGGCCCAGAACCATTGGGACGCCATCATCTGGTCCCAGGAGAAGCTCAAGAACGGCAAGCTGGTCATGGAAGGCGTGCTGCACAAGGTGATCTGGCCGATGCTCGGCTCGCCGATAGTCGGCCTGGTGGGTGGCTTTCTGGTCATGGCGATCCTCTACGCGCTGCTACGGAACGCCCGCCCGATGTGGGTGAACCGTTTCTTCGGCCGCGCGCAGATTTTCAGCGCCAGCTACATGGGCTTTGCCCACGGCCTGGCCGACGCGCAGAAAACGATGGGAATCATCACCCTGGCGCTGGTCACGGCGACCACCGCCGGATCCTTTGAAACCCTGCCGAAATGGCTGGGCTTCCTGAAAATGGAGAAGACCCCTGCGGCGGAGCAGTTGATCCTGACCGTGATGGAGGGCAAGCACACCCTCGACACCGCGGCCGGATTGGAGAGGGAGGGATTCAAGATGCGCTCCGGCGAGTTCCGGGAGGCGTTCCTTTCACTGGCCGCCGAGGTGCATGACGACCTGGGCGACCCCGCCGGGGCGGAACGCGCCCGCGCGGACGTCAGAGAGGACTACGATGCGAGCATGGCGCGGGAGAAAGCCCGCTTCCTGCCGAAGATTCCCGTGCTAGGCCCGATGGTGGCGTTGAAGCCGACCGACTGGGTGGAGGCCTTGCGCGCGGAGGGAGAAAAGGCCTCGAAAGAGGGCGCAAACCCGCTGCACGCGATGGCCGGCAAGGTCCGCGATCTGGCTCCCGATGTACCGGCCTGGATCAAGATCGTTTGCGCCCTCGTGATGGCGGCCGGAACCTCCGCAGGCGGCTGGCGCATCATCAAGACGATGGGGCACAAGATGGTGAAGCTGCAGCCGGTGCACGGCTTCGCCGCGGAGACCACCGCCGCCACCCTGCTCGCTGTGACCGGGAAATTCGGGATGACGGTTTCCACCACCCACGCCATCACCACCGCGATCATGGGCGTGGGAGCCACCAAGCGCTTCAGTGCCATCGACATGAAAATCGTGCGAAAGATCCTCGGTGCCTGGGTGCTCACCCTTCCCGCTGCGGGCGGAGTCGCCTACGTGTCGATGTGGCTTTGGCTGAAGGTGGCAGGATGAAAAAAGTGGTCCGCCCGGGCTCCGGGCGGAGGAAAGCGGCTTGTCTCCCCCGTTTCTCCTGCCTCTGGCCATGCGAGGGACAAAAGTCCCTGCGCCCGGTGTTCTCAGAGCAACATGAAGCTCTTCGCCCTCTGCAGTCTTTTACTTCCACTTGCTCCGGCAGGCTCCGCCCTGCCTGCCCCGGCTTTCGGTGGGGCAGGTGAAAACCTTTCTGTCTCTGTGGTGACAAAGTTCGTGTCGGTGCGGCACGCGGATTCGGAGAAGGTCGCGGATCTTCTGAAGAAAGCACTCCCGGACGACCCCGCGGAAGAAACCTCGCTGCAGGTGGTGGCAAACCCTCGCACCGGGGAGATCTTCCTCGTAGGCCCGGCGTTGAAGATGGATCTCGCCGAAGCCGTGATCCGCGCGGTGGATACCGATCCGCCGCCGCCGGAACTCGCGCCGGAGGTAGGAGAGGAATAGAAAATTGCCGGACGGCGGAGTAGTTTGCATATCAACCCTGCGCCCCGCCGGTCTCCAGCGAGGGGAGCGCCAAGGCTCCTTTATCCGCCCGGGGCCCGGGCGGATAAAGG
>CAMPGU010000104.1 GCA_946885645.1 uncultured Haloferula sp. | reverse complement strand
TGGAACTCGCCTGTGCCGTCATTCTCCTCAATGCCCTTTTGAGATAGCTTCTAGTCCCCAGCTTCTTCAGGGCACTCTGCGGATAGATCTGGTATCTCTTTTTTGCGGAGCGATACACATCCGCCGCGATCAAGGTGGCCGCCCTTTCGACATCCGCCGCGGGAGCAGTTGCTGCGACACTGATGAAAGGAGCATAGCCGTAGAACTTCTTCCCGTTTTTGGTCGCCAGCGTTCCGTGGGGACCCTTCACCACCAGGCCGAAGGAGTCCTCCTCCTTCACGAAGCCAGGGAGGTATTTGCGAGAGACATCGTCGGGTTTGAAATGCTCGATCAGCCCCTCGGCGACCCCCACGATCTGCGACTTCTTCGGCTCGCCCTCCGGATCCACTCCCGGGACCACTACGGCCACCGGGCTACCCGCAGGATCCGTCAGTGGCACGATGGCCTGGTGAACATTCGTGCAAGAAACCAGGAGCAGGCCAAGCAGGGCGGTGATCGGTAGCTTCATCACGGCCAAGCGATGGCCGCCGCCGCCGCGGACAAGGCCAAACGTCGCGTTCAGGATTCGTACAACTCCAGCGGCAGCCCGTCCGGATCCGCGAAGAAGGTGAACCGCCTCCCCGTCAGCTCGTCCACTCGCACCGGCTCCACCTCGACGCCGTGCCCGGCGAGGACGGCGACCGCTTTCTCCAGATTCCCGGTGGCAAAGGCCAGATGCCTCAGCCCGCACGCCTCCGGATACGAAGGCCGCGGCGGAGCGACGGGAAAGGAGAACAGCTCGATCTGCGTCCCATCCGGCAATCCCAGGTCCAGCTTCCACGAGTCCCGCGCTTCCCGGTAGGTTTCGCGAATAACCCGCAGCCCGAGCACTTCCGTGTAGAAGATTTTCGAGCGGGGGTAGTCCGACGCGATGATTGCAACGTGGTGGAGGTATTCCAGGCGCATAAAACGTTTCACTCGCTAGGGGTCAGGATCTCCACAAGCCGTTTTTGGTAAGATGCCGCGACGTCGTGATCATAGCGGGCGAGCGGCAGCGTTTCGGTTGTGCTTTCCATCATCCTATCGTGGGAAAGCCAATATTCCTCCGCGGCATGGTAGGCCGGCATGGCAAGGGCCATCAGCAACATGGCAAGGACATAAGCGGGAACAAGCAGACGGCTAATGACAACCCGCCGCAGGATCTCCTGCCGGGAACTGAATAGGGCTCGAGCTCCGGTGAATAGCCACCACACCAGTCCGATACAAACCGCAATGGTGGCCGTCAGGAAAGGCTTCCATCGTTCACCCGTTGCTTCGGTAACGTCGAGTTCAACTAGGTCGGTCTGGCCTCCATACTCCGCGGGGTTATCGCTTAGGAAGCCGATGCCGAAGAGCAGCAAAGCCAGAAAACAAAGCGCCATTGCTGGCTTCGCCACCCATTGACGGCGATTGTCGAATCCTAGGAAAGGCGCTCTTTTTCCCAAGCGCCACCGGACGACCATCACGGGCATGCCCAACATGAGAGCAAGCGTGGCGAGGAGTTGTCCCGCAGTGACGGTCAATCCGTGGGTGGAAGCATTCCAATCCCGTGCTCCCAAGGGAGTCAGGCGCGCTATGATCTCCAGCGTCAAGAAGGGTGCCGCCACTCCTAAGCCCAGCAGCCAGACCCAATCCCGGCGGCGAAAAAGGTGGGATATACCCAGGGACAAGTGTCGGGCCAACAAGCTCCCGCGGAATCGGTAGATCGATGTGCAGGTTGCTGCGATGGCAAAGATCAGGCAGCCGATCAGTGAGCCCGCGCGGCTGGCAAGTTCGTAGTCGGACAAGCGGCCCGGTTTTAGATCGCTGACGGCGAACGGCCGGGAAACTCCCTCAGGCCGAAAGCTTTCCACGCCCTCGTACATGCTCGCGAGATAGGAACCTTGACAAGACAGTTCCGCTGCAAAAGCACCATTCCGGGGATCTTCCTTCCTTTTTTGTGCAAGTCTTTGGAGGAAGTCGATCTGGCGCTCCAGATGGACTGACTCCTTGGACAGCCCAAGAGAGACAGTAGCCTGCCGCAGGCAGTTTGCGGTAAGCAGGAGGCTGGACTCACCGACCACGCAGTGAAAGAGGGTAGGGGTTTCCCGATCAACGACTCTAGGAAGCACGGTTTTCCAGATCAGTAGCAAGCGCCCAAGGCTCGTGGGGTCCTGCTCTCTCTCGCATCGTGCGGCGGATGCAGCGATCAGCCAGGTCAGGTTGGTCACGGATGGCTCTGTCAGACGCTGGTTGTTCAAGTAGTACATCAGGATCGCCCGGTCCGATGTGTCCTTCACCCCAGGAAGAATCGCGAAGCGTTCGCGCAAGAGCTCGTCCTGGTAGGATTCCCAGCCCGGCATGGATGCAGCTTGCTCCAACAGCGCCAAAGCCTGATCCACCTTGGGAGGATCCTTGATAACCCACTCGAGAAGAAGACCGGAATTTGCTTTCCCCGGCTTGGAGGGGTTGATCGACTCGACGCAGCCATGGGACATTACGGCCGCCGCGAGTACCGGGAAGTAGGCATTGCCCGGACTGAGCCGCTCGGAAACCGGCAAAAAGTCGGGAGGAAGGGTTTTGTGCTCCTTCCAATGGGCCAAGGCATACTCTCTGAAATAAGCGGCATTCTCCGGATGCCGTTCCCAAAGCGTCTGCATTTGCGCGGCGATCCCTTTGCGTGCGAGATCCCCAAACAAAATGATGCGTTCTTCCGGGGATGCCTGGGGAAGGATCAGCGATGGAGGAAGCTCACCATAGTGGAAAGATCCTAGGCTAAGCCAATACTCGAATGCCTGCCGCCTGCTGAAAAAATAGTAGGCGGTGAATCCCATGATCAACAGGGACACCAGGACCGCAGCCATGATGAGGATTACCGCCGGTCGCCGCTTTGCCGAATTTTCCAAAAGCCGCTCCGCGTCATTGCCGCTAGCACGATCTTCACATGCAGCCGGACCTGCTTTTTCCATGTGGCTGCGCAATTCCCGTTCCGCGGCAATTTGCAGCTCCGGATTGCTCGCCATCGGAGCGGTGGCAGCGGCGATGAAGCGTTCGGCGGCGTCGGGCATTGGGGAAGATCAGGTGGCGCAGTAGAAAGGGAGAAATCGGTCGGAGCACGTAACAGCGGGAGAACCGGAATCAGTGATCGCTCGGGGCTTCCAACAGCTCCAAGAAATCCTTCTGGAACTGCTGCGCCGCATCGTACTCGTAGCGGCCGATCCCCGGCTTTTCGACGGTCCACATCATCAGGGTATCCTTTGCAAGCCAGTGCTTTTCGGCCGCGTGGTAAACGAAGGTCATCGCTGCCAGCAGGAGCATGCCGGTGGCATAAGCGGGCAGCATGATGCGCGAGAGCGCGATCCGGCGCACGAGCTGCCCGCGCCTCCCGAAAAGTGCACGGATACCGATCAGCAGGGTGCAGAGCTGGAGGGCTGCGAGGAGGCAGCTCGCGGCGATCAATGCCTCTCCGCTCGCCTTCCCTCCCATGAGAAAGGGGACACCGAAGCACGGCAACGCGAGGATACAGAGAACGACGGCAGCCCGCTCCCAGGAACTCGTCCGGCTTGCCAAGCCTGCCGCACCCGCGCGGCGACTTAAACGCCACCGGGCAATGAGGAGCGGCAGGACGATCATCAGCGAGATCATCGCGCCGAACTGTCCGGAGGGAGTCATGAACATGCTTGCCCTCAGGCTCCATTCCTTGGCACCGAGAGGCGTCATTTCGGTGATGATCTGATAGTAGGCAAAGGGAAGGAGGATTCCCCCGCCGATGATCCAGGCCCAGTCGCCCGGCCGGAGAAGCCGGAGGAGGCTGGCCGAGAGGGCGCGCTGTAGCGGACCGCCCCGGGAGCGGAAAAATCCGGAGGCCACGAGCGCGAGGCCGAGAACCAACCAGCCGAGAAGGGAGAGAATCCGTCCCGCAAAAGCGTGGTCGGCCATGCGACCGGGTTCCAACTCCTCGGGAGCGATGGGTACCGGGGTTAAAGTCTGGCCCGCTATGACCGGGATGCTACGCCCGGCGAGCAGGCCGGAATGGAGGCCGATCTTCTCCTCGGCCGAAGAAGGCTTGGCCCTAATGGCCGCCTTTTGCTCTTCCATGCGCCGGTCGAGTTCCTGCAGGCGCCGCGCTTCTTCCGGCATCCCCAACTCGGCGGCCGCCTCTGCCAAGGATTTCAAGGGCGTTCCCACGAAGACGTAGGCCAGGAGGATATCCACCAGATTCGTGTGATGCACCGCGGCATACCGCGGAACGAACTTTTCCCAATCCTCCAGCAAGCCTTGGAAGCCCTCCTTGTCTCCGGCTTTCGCAAGCTCGTTCGCCTTGACCGCGATCGCTTCCGACAAATGCCGCAGGCGAAGGTTCAGGGTGGACATGCTGGCCAGGTAGGTGAGGGGCGCGCCTTGGCTCGCGACGTCGGTCCGCTCGGGCAGGAGAAGAATCCTCTGTTTGAGCAGGGTCCCTTGGTAGGAATCGAAGCGTTCGAGTTGCGCGGCTTGATGGAACAGGCCGATGGCCTCGTCCAGTTTCGCCTGATCCTGCACCGGGCGCAATTTGGCGCCGCCCGGAGTGAGCGTGGTTTTTGCGTTGCGGTCGATCCCCTCTTGGGCGGCCATTGCGGCGGCGATAGCGATGAACCATCCATTGTCCGGATCCAGCTCCTTCGCCGTTTTCAGGAAATCGGGCGGGAGGGTGCGGTGATCCGAGCCATGGACGGTCGCATAGTCCGCGAAATAGGCGGGATTTCGCGGATCGCTGGCCCAGAGCCCCTTGATGCGGGCGGATCTTCCGCTCTTGCGGGTGTCGCCAAGCAAAAGCAAACGCTCGTCCGGCGTGCGTTGCGCACCGAGCCGCGCTTCCAAGTCCGAAGGATCGATGGGCCCTGCGCCAGCTCCCGAGAGGAAGGGATAAAGCGCGCGCAGTTCCACGGATGAAGAGAGGAAGGTCGCAAGGGCCGCGACCGATATGGCTGCGGTAACCACGTAGAGTCCCATCTTGAACCACCTGCCAGTCCGGCTCTCTTCCCGCTCGAGTTCTTCCGCGGCCCGTTCCAAGGGATCGGCACCGGGTTCATTCGCCCGGGCGATCGACTCCGCCAATTCATTCCGTTCGGTAATTTGCAGCTCCGGACTCCTCGCCATCGGAGCGGTGGCAGCGGCGATGAAGCGTTCGGTGGCGTCGGGCATCGCGGACAGACCTACCAGAGGGCGAGATTTTGCGAAACGCGAACCTCCCCGGGCGCGCGTTTTTGCAGCTCAGGGCGCGCGTTTTCAGCGGGAGAGAAGCGTTAGGCGGACCTACCCCACCGCCCGCTTGCCCTTCGCCCCGGCCTGCGTCACCCTCCGCCGTCCCGATGTCCGATTCCTTCGTCCACCTCCACCTGCACACCGAATATTCCCTCCTCGACGGGATGGCCCGCACCAAGGAAGTGGCGAACAAGGCGAAGGAGCTCGGGATGCCCGCGGTCGCCATGACGGACCACGGCAACCTCTTCGGTGCCATTGAGTTCTACCAAAATTGCAAGAAGGCGGGGGTGAAGCCGATCTTCGGCTGCGAGATCTACCTCGCGCCGGGAAACATGGAGGACAAAAAGGAGATTCCCGGCCGCAAGCGTGCCTGCCACATGACCTTGCTGGCGGAGACGGACGAAGGCTGGAGCAATCTCCAGAAGCTCGTCTCGCTCGGCCACCTGGAGGGCCTCTATCACGGCAAGCCGCGGGTGGACCGCGAGGCCCTGCGCCGCTACTCGAAGGGCATCATCTGCCTCACCGGCTGCATTTCGGGGCCCGTGAACGAATGGCTGCTCTTGGGGGATGAGGGGAAGGCCCGCGAAACGATGGCCGAGCTGGTGGAGATCTACGGCAAGGAGAATCTCTACGTGGAGATCCACGACCACGGCCTCGAGCCGCAGCGGAAGGTCACCCCCGGCCTGTTGAAGCTCGCGAAGGAATTCGGCCTCAAGCCGGTCGCCGCCAACGACGTCCACTTCCTCAACCGCAGCGATCACGAGGCGCATGATGTGATGATCTGCATCGGTACCGGCCGACTGCTGATCGACGAGAACCGCATGCGCTACACCCCCGAGGTGTATTTCAAGACGGCAGCGGAAATGCGGGAGCTTTTCGCCGAGATTCCCGGAGCCTGCGATGCCACCTTGGAAATCGCGGAGCGCTGCAATGTCTCGCTCAAGCTGGATCCCACGAGCTCGGAAAAGTACCCGCAATTCGGTACCCCGGACGGCTCGCCGCGGGAGGAGTACCTGATGCGCGTGTGCCAGGAGGGTCTGGTGAAACGCTACGGCGAGGAGCGTGCCGCGGAAGCGGAGATCCAGGAGCGCCTGGAGTACGAGGTGAATATCATCAATCAGCTCGGCTTCGCCTCGTACTTCCTCATTACCGCGGATTTCATCCAGTGGGCGCGGGATCACGATATCCCCGTGGGTCCGGGCCGCGGTTCGGCCGCCGGCTCGCTGGTGGCCTACGTCATGGGCATCACGAATATCTGCCCGCTGCAGTTCGGCCTGCTCTTCGAGCGTTTCCTCAATCCCGAGCGCGTCAGCCCGCCCGACGTCGATATCGATTTCTGCCAGAGCCGCCGTCCCGAGGTGATCGACTACGTGCGGCAAAAGTACGGCGAGCGCAGCGTCTCCCACATCATCACCTACGGCACCCTCGGCGCGAAGAGCGTGCTGCGGGACGTCGCTCGCGTGATGGGTGTCAGCTACGGCGAGGCGGACCGCATCGCGAAGATGATCGAGGCCAAGCCCGGCGTCAGCCTGAAGAGCGAGTACGAGGCGAAGCCGGAGCTGAAGGAGATGATCGCCAGCTCCTCCACCTATCGGGAGTTGTGGGAGTATGCCCTGAAGCTGGAAGGCCTGACCCGGAACGTCGGCATTCATGCCGCCGGCGTGGTGATCGGCGACCGCCCGCTCGACGAGCACGTGCCGCTGACCCGCGGGAATGAAGGCGAAGTCGTGACCCAGTACGACATGGGCGCGATCACCGAGGTCGGGCTCCTGAAGATGGACTTCCTGGGCCTGAAGAACCTCACCGTCATCCAGGACGCGGTGGAGCACATCAAGCGACACACACCGGACTTCGAAATCGACCGCGTGCCGCTGGATGACCAGAAGACCTTCGATATCCTGAACCGGGGCGAGACGATGGGCGTGTTCCAGCTGGAATCCGGCGGGATGGTGGAGACGTGCCGGAAGTACCAGATCGAGAAGATCGACGACATCATCGACCTCCTCGCCCTCTATCGCCCCGGGGCGATGCAGTTCATCGACCAGATGATCGAGGTGAAGAAGGGCCGCAAGAAGCCCTTCTACGAGCACCCGCTGCTGGAGCAGGTCTGCGGCAATACCTACGGGGTCATGATCTACCAGGAGCAGGTGCAGAATGCCGCCAAGCTCCTCGCCGGCTACACGCTGGGCGGTGCCGACCTGCTCCGCCGCGCGATGGGCAAGAAGGATCCGAAGAAGATGGCGGAGGAGCGCTCGAAGTTCGTCGAGGGCGCGGCGCGGGTGAACAACATCAATGAGAAGCTCGCCAACGCCATCTTCGAGAAAATCGAGATGTTTGCCGGCTACGGCTTCAACAAGTCCCACTCCGCCTGCTACGGCCACATCTCCTACTGGACCGCGTACCTGAAGGCGAATTTCCCGGTCGAGTTCATGGCGGGGCTGCTCTCGAACGAGATCAACAATACCGACAAGATCGGCGTCTTCGTCGCGGAGTGCCACCGCATGGGCATCGAGATCCTGCCGCCGGACCTGAACAAATCGAAGCTTCGCTTCGCTCCCGAGCTTTTGCCCTCGGGCGCTTTCGCCGTCCGCTACGGTCTCGCCGCCATCAAGAACGTGGGCGAGGGCGCGATGGCCCAAGCGATCGCCGATCGCGAAGCGAAAGGGCCCTTCACCTCCCTGGAGGACTTCTCGAACCGACTCGACTCGAAAGCGGTGAACAAGCGCATCCTTGAGAACCTCGTGAAAGCGGGCGCACTCGATTGGACCGGCGAGACCCGCGCCTCGATG
Source organism: uncultured Haloferula sp. (assembly GCA_946885645.1). Next base: position 4,860 of record CAMPGU010000104.1, on the reverse strand, counting down.
TTCAACCGCCTGGAGCAGGTCGTCGCCAGCGCCTCCTCCGCGCAGCGGGACCGCGCTGCCGGGCAGGTCTCGCTTTTCGATACCATGGACTTTGCCGCGTCGGCACCGGTCAATACGGCCACCGCCGTAGCGGTCGAAGAGTGGAGCAAGGACGAACGGCTCGCGCAGGAGAAGGAGTTGCTCGGCTTCTACGTCACCGGCCATCCGCTCGACAAATTCCGCGGCGTCCTCGACTCCGACAAGTACCTGAAACTCGGTCTCCTCGACGAGGTGGATGTCTCGAACCCCCGCGACCGCTTTCCGTTCGCGGGAATGATCCGCACCTTGGAAAGCAAGGTAACGAAAAGCGGCAAGCCCTTCGGCGTCATGGTGGTCGAGGACTTCACCGGCTCTGCCGAAGTCGTCATGTGGGGCGAGTCCTTCGTTCCCGCCCGAGATGCCGGCACCCTGGTGCCCGGCAAGGTCATCAAGTTCAAGGCCGCGATCCAGATCGACGACCGCACCGACTCCCGCCGTCTCACCGGCTACGAGCTCAGCGAGCTCAAGCCCCGCGGCAGCTCCGCCACCAAAGGGGCCGTAGAGCTCACCCTCTGGACCGCCCGCCACTCCGAGCGCGATCTCTCCGATATCCGGGAAGCCCTCGCCGCGAATCCCGGAAAGGTGCCCGTCTTCCTGCACTTCCAGAACAGCGCCGGACGCCGTGCCACCGTCGAACTCGGCGAGAAGCATCACGTGAAGCGCACCGAGATTCTCGAGAAGGCCCTCGGCCGCTGGATCGATTGAGCAGGCGTCTCCGCCACAAACCGGAGGGCCGCCCCGAGGGACGGCCCTTAATCCTGCGATTCGGTGCCCGCGATCAGCCTCCCGTCGCCTTCAGCGTGCTGAGATACTCGATCAGCGAGGTGAAATCCTGCACTGAAAGCCCCGCAGCCAGGCCCGGCGGCATCATCGATTGGGGCATGTGGTTTTCCTCTGCCACGTCCACACGCTTCAGCTTCGTCACCTGTCCGGCGATATTGCGAAGCTCGACCACGCCATCGGCTTCACCGGTGACAAAGCCCATGTGCGCCAGACCGTCTTTCATCTTGAACATGGAAGTCTGGAAGCCTTGGGCTACCACCTTGTTAGGATCCAGGATCGACTCGATCAGGTAGTCGCGTGTGAATTTCGCGCCGGAGGCACCGAGGTACGGCCCTTTCTGCTCGGCCTTCGGATCGACCGAGTGGCAAGCGATGCAGCCTTGGGAGGAGAAGATCCGCTCGCCCGCGGCCGCGTCGCCCTTGCTTTCCATCGCCGTCTTGGCGACTTCGGCTGGCGGCAATTCGGCCACCTTCTTGCCCCCGGACCCCAGGGAGGCCACCGCCTCCTTCGCTGCCTTCGCGGCGTTGATGAGTTCGCTGTTGTCCCACTTCATACCTTCCTCGATCTGCTTGTCGAAGCCGGCCAGCTTTAGGTCGGTGATGGCTTGGAAGAAGCCCACCTCGCGCGGGGTCTTTTCAACTTCCCGCTGCACCCTCTTCTTGGCGTCCTCCTTGGCAAGCGGGCTGGAAAGAACGGTCAGCATGGCCTTCCACGCGATCCGGCTGGCGGCATTGCCTTGTCGGGCGGCGATCTCGCGCAGCGCGCCGATCTGGCCGGCGCGATCCGCCGAGTTCACGAAATCGCTGACGTAACCCTCCGCCTCCGCCGCCACATCCTTGTCCTGGCTCCAGATGGAGAGGACGGCCAGCCGGTACGGCATCGACTTGTCTTCTCCCGCCTTCGGCAGCGCCTTGAAGAAATCGGCCCGCTGGGCAAAGGGGCGCTTCTTGTCCTTCGCCGCTTCCACCAGCAGCATTAGCTGGGTGTCGTTGAGTTCCTTCGAGCCGAGCGCGGCCAGCACCGGGTCCACCCCGGCCAGCTTCAGTTCGGCCACCGGCAGACGGTTCTTGCCCAGCACTTCGAGCAGGGCGTTCTGGCGGTCGGGCGGCACCATGCCGAAACCCTTCTCGATTGCGCCGCGGATCTTCGCCGTGGCCTCCCATTCCACCGGCTCGTGATACGGTCCCCGGTCGTCCGGACGGGTGTTCCACCAGCTCTTCAGGTCCCATTCCTTCTCCTTGTGGCTCAGACGCGCCAGCGCCGCGAGCACGTCGAAGCGGAGCTCGAAATCCTTGGACTTCCCGAAAGCCGCCAGGAGCCCGTCCACCACCTCGGGCTTGTGGATGCGTTCCAAGGCACGGAGAGCGAGCTTGCGGGTCGCCGTATCGCTGACCGCACTAAGGCACGCGGGAATGTTTTCCAGCGAGACCAGCGTTTGCATCGCCGTGTGCTGGAGGCGCGGGGAATCGCCTTCCTCGCGCCATTCCATGGAAGCGGAGAGGATTGCCGGTGCGGCACCTTTCACCTTCAGGCGCTCGAGACCGATCAGGGCCTGCAGGACCACCCGCGGATCCTTGTCCTTCAGCATGTCGCCGTAGAGCTTCGCCGGCACGCCGGCCAGTTCCTGCTTGTTGTCGGTCATCGCGCGGAGCACCTGCTCGCGGATCGCCGCATCACCCGCCATTTCGGCGAGGTACTTGGTGCTACCGGCCCCATAAGCCTGCTTGAAGGTCCAGATCGCGGCTGTTCGGACGGCGACCGTTTGCTTTGCGTCTTTGGCGATGGCGATGATCCCTTCGGCAAATACGGGCTTCTTGCCGCGCTTCAGGATCTCACGCTGGGCTTCCATCCGCTGCACCGCGCTCGCGGAGGTCAGCAGCTTCACCAGATCGGCGTCGTTGGCCTTCGTCACGTCGGCATATTTCGCCGGGGTCTTGCCGGGAAATGTGGCCACGTGGATCATGCCCACCGGTTTATCTTTCCCCGAGTAGTCGAAGCCGCCGCCGCGCCAATCGGCCAGGAAGAGCCGCGAGTTGCCATCCACATCGATGTCGGTCGCGCGGGGTAGCTTTTCAAAGGTCTCCTGCTCCACGCTGAAGCTCGCGCCCGCCCGCTTCCAAGGATGGTAGTGCACGGTGCCGGTGGTCCAGTCGGTCGAGAAAAGCGCGTCCGTGAACTCGGCCGGGAATCCCGGTTCGCTCAGCCAGAGTGCGCCCGTCCCGGAGCCGCCGCCGTAGTCGGCCAGCGGCTTGATCGCTTCGTCCGCGAAATTCTGGTAGAGCCGCGGGTAGCCGTGATCGCCGAGCGAGGTGTAATGGTGGAAGCGCGTGTTCCACCCCTTGCCGTCATTGGTGTTGTCCCGGCTGAAAAGATCCAGTTCGGGGGAAATCGCGGTGTCGCAGATATTCCGCACCATCAGCGCATACGGTTCCACCTGGGAGCCGTCCGGCCGCACGCGCAGCACCCCGCCGCCGTGCAGCGTGTAGGTGGAGCCGTCGGTGCCTTTCGCCGGAAAGGTGCCGAAATCTCCCACGGAAATGTACAGCCAGCCATCGATGCCCATGCGCACGCCGTTCGTGGTGTGGTCCGCGCCACGGGGATGCTCGATCCCGCCGCCCAGCCCGGTCACCAGGGTAGTCTTCTGGTCGGACACGCCGTCGCCGTTGGTATCACGGAAGGAGCTCAGGAAAGGCGGATGGATGAGGTAGAGGGTATCGCCGACGAAGTGGCCGCCGCGCGGACTATCCACGTCCGGCACGAAATGGATGAATTCGTCGGCCTTGCCGTCGCCGTCCTTGTCCCGGCAGCGGATGATGCGCCCCATGTTCTTCTTGTGACCCAGCGATCCGTTCTGATCGGAGGAAACATACACATCCCCCGTGGCGGACACCGTGATGGCCGCCGGATAATCCGCGTTCGGCGGGCCGGCGAATTCCTTCATGACGAACCCCTCGGGCAGCGCACAGGCGCTGCCCACGGTGGTAATGGCGATCAGATATCGGGTGGAGCGATGCATCGGAGGAGCCCAATACGCGCCAGATCGCGGGTTTTCTCAATCCCAAGTGTGGGTTATTACCCGGACGCCGTTTGAAAATGACTTGCCCGCACATCCGATTGCGCGCACACGCAGGCCCGTGATCCGCAAGGCCTTCCTCCCCGGTGCCGGGCTCGGCACGCGGCTGCGACCGCTCACCGACCTGCTGCCCAAGCCCCTTGTGCCGCTTTATCACAAGCCGCTCATCGAATGGGCCATGGAATCCTGCCTCGCGGCCGGAATCACCGATTTCGCGATCAATACCCACCACCTGCCGGAGCGGTGGACTTATGCGGAAAGTGAAGACCGGGGCCTTTCCTCGGGCAACGGCACCCCCCCGAAAAAGGGGAAGTGGGAGAATGCCTCCGTGCACCTTTTTCACGAACCGGTCCTGCTCGAGACCGGCGGCGGAGTGAAGAACATCGAGGCATGGGCAGGCGGCGAAAGCATACTAGTGCACAATGGAGACATTTACTCCTCGCTCCCGCTTGCCCGCCTGATCGCCGCCCACGAGGCCTCCGCCTGTCCCGTGACCCTTGCTGTCCGCTCGCAGGGCGAGGCGACCCACATCGCGCTTAAAGGGGACCGGGTCAGCGACATTCGCGGCATGCTCGGCCTTGCCGAAGGCACCCACGTCTTCACCGGCATCTACTGTTTCGATCCCGAGCTTTTCGGCCTGATTCCGGCTGGAGAGAAGATTTCCGTCATCCCCGCCTTCCTCGAACTGGCGAAGCAGGGCCGGTTGGGGGCCGTAGTCCTTGATGAAGGCGAATGGCGTGACCTCGGCGACCACGCGAGCTACCTCGCCGCCCATCGCGAACTCGCCCTCGCCCCGGCGATCCATCCGGAAGCGATCATCGACCCGACGGCGGTGGTGGAAGACAGCGTGGTCGGACCCGGGGCAAAGATCGGGAAAGGTGCGCGGCTGCGGGCTTCCGTCGTATGGGCGGGCGCGGAATTGGGGG
>CAMPGU010000103.1 GCA_946885645.1 uncultured Haloferula sp. | reverse complement strand
GCTACAGCCTGATGCGCGGTTACCACGTGCCGCCGGTGATGTTCACGGCGGCGGAAGCGGCGGCGCTCTTCATGAGCGGCGAGGTCACGGAACAGATCGCCGACGATTCGCTCCGGCAGTCGCTGAAGTCCGCCCTGCTCAAGATCAGATCGGTGCTGCCGGAGGAGCGGAAGGACGACCTGAACCGCTTGAAGAACGCCGTGGGCGTCTGGTTCCGCCGGAGCGGGAACGACGACAAGCGCGATTCCCTGATGCCCATGCAGGACGCGATCGTCAGGCGCCGCTGTCTGGCGCTGCGTTACGATGCGGGCGGGCGGGGCGAAATCACCTCCCGCATCGTGGAGCCGCTGGGCGTGGTCTTCTACTCCCGGCAGTGGCACCTGATCGCCTACTGCCGCCTGCGCCGGGATTTCCGGGACTTTCGCCTGGACCGTTTCACGAGCTGGGAAGTGCTGGACGAGTGCTATGAGGGCCATGCCAGCTTCTCCGTGAAAACCTTCCTCCGGGAAATCATCGAGAGCGACGAACTGGTACCCGTCACGGTGATCGTGGAGCGCGATACGCTGGAGCGTTTCCGCTCCGAAACGCCCTGTAGCCCTATCCAGGAGCAGCGCCTCCCCGACGGCCGGACACGGGTGGAGATGCTGGCCTGTTCGATCTCCTGGCTCAGCGGATGGCTGATGGGCTTCGGCACCCGCGTCGAGGCGGTGGAACCGCCGGAACTGCGCGAGACGATGCACGCGGCCGCAATGGCCGTCGCGGAGCGCTACGGGGATGTTTTTGCAGGGGTTTGAATGCCTCCTGACATAGGGTTGTCAGCAGGGCGTGTTTTCCTGTTCCACGTGACCCCGGACGACCGGGGACGACGAGCATCCTACCTCACAAAGAACATGAAAGACGACGCATTGAACTGGTTCGAAATCTACGTTTCCGATCTCGAAAAGGCCAAGGCCTTCTACGGCGAAATCCTGAAAGCCGAGCTCACCTCCGTCCCCGACTGCACGATGGCCATCTTCCCTTCCAACCAAGAGTTGGGCGTGGGCGGATCCCTGACCCAGGCTTCGGACAATTGCCGGCCGGGCCCGGGCGGGACCATGATCTATCTGAACGCGGAAGGAGACCTGGATGGCGTGTTGGAGCGGATTCCGGCGGCAGGCGGAAAGATCGTCCGGGAGCGGATGGCGATCCCGCCGCACGGCTTCATCGGGATCTTCAGCGATCCGGATGGCAATGTGGTCGGGCTCCACAGCATGTCTTGAAGAAAAGCCCGGGAGGCGAGCCGGTGGCATCGTTTGCCACCGGCCGTGCTCCGGCGACGAAATAACCTCCCGGCGGTGATGACGATCTGTCTGACAACCTTGCTCTTGCTCGGGCGTAGGAGTTCCTGTGTTCTCCTTCCCGATGCAAACCCGTTTTATTTTCTCCTGCGCCGCTGCCTGCGTGCTTGCCTTACCCGCAAGGGCCGGAGAGGAGTGGAAAAGCCTCTTCAACGGGACCGACCTGAGCGGCTGGACCGTGACGATCGATAAGCTTCCGGAGGGGCAAGATCCGGACAAGCTGGTGCAGGTGCGGGATGGCGCGATCCACATGTACGCCGATACCGATCCCGACACGAAAGTCCCCTTCGGCGTGATCACGCATCGGGATACCTTCTCCCGCTTTCATCTGGCCCTCGAATACCGCTGGCTCGAGAAGAAGTTCGCGCCGCGGAAGGAGGCCTTGCGTGATGCCGGGCTCCTTTACCACGCATCGAATACCGCCAGGATCTGGCCGCCCTCGGTGGAGTACCAGATTCAGGAAGGCGATAGCGGGGATATCATCTTTATCGGAGAGAGCGGCTTCAGCTGGGCGCACCCGCAACCGGATTTGGCACCGGAAGGGCAGGGCGATGCCTCCCTGCTGCCGGAAAACGGGGGAATCCTCCGCAAGGCGAAGAACCAGACCTACTTCGGCCGCTTTCCTGAATATGACCATCCCGGCTGGAACCGTGCGGAGGTCATTGTGCACGCGGACGAATCCGCCGAGCACATCCTTAACGGACACACGCGGGCGCGCCTGGAGCATATGCAGCACCTGGCGGGCGGAGTGCTGAAGGAAGGCAAGATCTGCCTCCAGTTGGAGGGCGCGGAGATCCAGTATCGCAAGATCGAGATCCGCGAACTCGACGAGCCGTTGCGGCCGGACAAGACGCTGCTGAGCCTGAGCGCGGTGAAGGGCAAGCCGGCCCGCAGCCGATCCCTCACCGTGAAGAACCCGCTCGACCGTCCGCTCCCGGCCGACGTCTCCATCACGGGCAAGGACGCAGATTCCTTCAGCGCGACGGCAGGGGCCATGACGATCCCGGCAGGCGGGAGCATGGAGGTGCAGGTGAATTTCCGCCCCACCCGCGGTGCGGACCGCTACAGCGCTGGACTGCGGATCGGCACGCCGGAGAGCGGCGCCTTCGTAATCCTGCAGGGCGTCGGGCTGGCGGCCTTCGAGGGCAAGAACGAGCCACCCCTCCAAGCGGTGGTCCACGCGCTGGGCATCCCGCTCGATGTCGGCGGCGAGAAGCTGGAACTCGACACGAAGGCGGTAACGATCGGCGAGAGCGTGGCCGTGCCCTACTTCAAGAAAGCAGGCCCGGGGAAGGTGCAAGTCACGCCGCTGGCACGTTTTTCGCCGCCGGGCATCGAAGCCTTCGGCCACGTGGCGAAGGGAACGACAGAGCTGCTCCAGATCGCGCGCCTGGCGGATTCGACGGAGATGGCGGACGCCCACCAGTGCCTCTTGCCGCCGTGGGAAACGGACGGGCCCCTATTCTTCGCGCCCGCGGCGGAAGCCTTTGCCTTCTATCTGAAGGCGCACCATTACGTTTCCTTCACCGATCCAAAGCTGCCGACCGAGGCGAAGATCCCGCACACCGCACGGGTCTTCCCGGTGACCAAGTTCCAAGGCCGCATGATGGAGAACGCCTACTTGATCGGCTTCGAGGAAGCCGCGAACGGCGACTATCAGGATGCTGTATTCCTGATTGAGAACGTCGTCCCGGAGGGATAGGAAACCTTAAGCTAGGCGATGACTTTATTCCCCGAAGAACGCCGCGGAATCTTGCGTAGTCGCCTTTTCGCCGTTTCCGTGTATTCCGTCCCTACCTTCCACTCATTCCGATCATGAAACCCACCGTCTTCCTCCCCCTTGCCGGGGTAGCCGCCGCCTTTTTCCTCGTGGCCGCAGGTACCGATAGCGAGCAGCCGCCGCCGGGTGCCGCCGAAAAGATCGCCGAAGCGCTGCCCGCCGAGCCCTACGCGAAGCCGGCCAAGGCCCGCAAGCTGCTGGTCTTCTCAAAAACCGCAGGCTTCCGCCACCAATCGATCGCCACCGGAAAGGTTGCGTTGGCCGAGCTTGGCAAGAAAACCGGTGCCTTCGAGGCCGTGATCAGCGACGACCTCGCGAACTTCGAGCCGAAGGCGATCGATCAGTTCGATGCCATCGTCTTCCTCAGCACGACGATGGATCCCTTTTCGCCGCCGCAGGACGCCCTGAAGGCGATGAACGAGCGCGATCGTAAGGACGCCGAGAAGCGCGCCGAGCGCCTGCAGAAGAGCCTCATGGCCTTCGTGAAGGGCGGGAAAGGCTTCGTCGGCATCCACGCCGCCACGGACACCTTTTACAATTGGTCCGACTACGGAGACATGATCGGCGGCTACTTCGACGGCCATCCTTGGGGTGCCGGCCACGAGGTCTCCATCAAAGTGGAGCCGGGGCAGGAGAAGCACCCGCTCGCCGCCATGTTCGAGGGCAAGAATATGGATTTCAAAGAGGAGATCTATCAATTCAAGGCACCCTACGATTCGAAGAAGGTGCACATGCTCCTGCGCCTCGATCCCGAAAAGACGAACATGAAGGTCGGCGGCGTGAAGCGCACGGACAACGACTTCGGCGTTTCATGGGCGCGTCCCTGGGGCAAGGGCCGCGTCTTCTACTGCTCGCTCGGGCACAATCACGAGATGTACTGGCACCCCGCGATCCTGCGCCACTACCTGGCCGGCATCCAGTGGGCCATCGGCGATTTCAAGGTGGATATCGACAAGTGAGGAATGCGGCGGCGGTCAGGCCCGCTGCTCCCTCTGCCCGAAGGTGCCGCAAAACCACAGCGTCGCCAGGCTGAGCAGGATGCCCGATAGCCCCAGGTGCAAGACCTGCACCACGGGGTGGATCTCCACCTGCGCCATTACGAGCCCCAGCACCATCTGCGCGAGCACCACCGCCAGCACCCCGGTCGCCGTCCGGCCGGGAGGCGCGGCCTTCCGGGCCAGCCACCAGCCGCCCAGTGCGGCCGCCAGGATGACCCAGGAGAAGCTACGATGGATCAAGTAGGTCCACGAGCTCTCCAGCACGCCGATCCATTCCGAGCGCGCCATCCCCGCGTGGGTCTTCGCCAAGTGGCTGTTCATTTCCCGGATCTGGGTCCCTAGCACCCCTTCCGCGAAGATCAGCACCAGCAGCACGCCCGTCACCCGGCGCATCTTGCGGCGGAAAGCCTCATCGCCGGGAATCATCCACGGCCGCTCGCAGCCGCGCCACGCCGCAAAGGTCAGCGGCAGCAGCAGCAGCATCGCCAGGGCCATGTGGACGGTCAGCACCACCGGCTTCAGATCACTGGAAACCACCTGCGCGCCCATCCAGGCATTCGCTCCCACCAGCACTACCGAAGCCGCGGAGGCGGTGCGGACCCAGGGGCGGCGGCGCTGGTGGATCAGTGCCGTGACCAGCGTCGCCATCGAGAAGAAGCCTACCGGCAGCGAGCTCAGGCGATTGATGAATTCCGTCCATGTGTGGACCGGGTTGAAGTTCTCCAGGATATGCTCCGGCGTCACCGTTGCCGGGTCGCGGTCGTAGCGCGCCGCGGCCTTGCGGAATTTCTCGAAGTTCAGCTTCGATAAATCCACCTGCTCCACCCGCGTCGGCGGGATCAGCCTGCCCCAGCAGCGCGGCCAATCCGGGCAACCCATCCCCGCGCCGCTCACCCGCACGATCGCCCCCACGAAGATCAGGATGATGACGGAGACAAGGGCTGCCGTGGCGAACTTCTGGAAGCGGTTCATGGACGCCGCGGATCATCCGCGCCCCGCGCCCCGGATGCAAACCCGATGGCACGATCTCTCGTGGCGCGCCCGCCGGCCTACCCGCCGCTCGCCTCCGAAGCGGCCGCCGTGCTCACCCCGCTTTTTCCGCCGAGCGGGTCCGGCTGGCTCTCGTTCTCCTCCGGACGCCGGGGCTCCTGTCCGATGGCCACCGCGATCCAGCGGAACTCGTCGCTGTTATCCAGCACCACCTTCAGGATCATCGTCAACGGCACCGCCAGGATGATGCCGATGAGCCCCCACAGCCAGCCCCAGAACAGCACGCACAGCACCACCACCAGGATGGAAAGCCCGAAGCGCTTCCCGAGCAGCATCGGCTGCACGAAGTTGTCCAAAAACATGTTGATCAGCCCGTAGCCGCCCGCGACCAGCACCGCATCCGTGGTCCCGCCGTCTTTCGCGATCAGCGCCAGCAGGATCGGCGGGATGGACGCGATGAGCGACCCCACCACCGGGATGAAATTCATCACGAAGGCGAGGATTCCCCAGAGCAGGAAGAAATCGAGCCCCGCCGTCCAGCAGAGGATCCCGGCCAGCGCACCCGTCGCCAGACTGATGAGCGTCTTGATTCCGAGATAGCGCTGGGTATCCAGCATCGCGCTCGCGAGACGGTCGAAATTCGGCCCGCGCGCCTTGCGGATCGCGCCGAAGCGGCGGCTGAATCCCTGCGCCTCCGAAAGCATGAAAACGGTCAGCACGATCACCACGCCGAAGGTGGCGAAGAAGGACAACAGCCGTGCCGCCACGCCCGTGCCGAAGCTCAGGATGGTCCCGAACTTGATGTTGCGGAGCTCCGCCAGGTTCTCGGTGGTCAGCTCCTTCACCTTCTCCGCGCCGTCCTCCACACCCCATTCCTCCAGCTTTCCAGCCATGCCCATGCTGGCGTCCTGGATCTTCGCACGGGTGAGATCGTAATATTCCGCGTCCCACTTTTCCTGGAGATCCCCGATGATGGTCACGCCCAGCACGATCACCGCGGCCAGGAAGGCGAAATCAACCAGCACCGTCAGCAGCACGGAGACCGCAGGCGGCACCCGGTGCCGCTGGAGCCAGCCCGTGACCGGATAGCTCACCGTCGCGATGAAGAAGGCCAGCAGCACCGGCACGAAAAACGACTGCGCTGCCTTCAGCCCCGCCACCACCACGACCAGCGCCGCGAACAGCAGGATCATCTGCGTCGCGCGGGGCTTTCTCTGGAGTATTCCGGCGTCGGCCATCGGGAGGGTGTCGGATATTACAGGCGAGTCAGCAATTGCACAAAGCTTTCCTTGTCGCACCGGGAGCTACCCCAGCCCGGGCTGGGAGATTCTCCGGCCAGTCCCCGGTGGTAAACCGCACCGCCGGGGGTGACTTACTTCAAAATCACCTGTTCCACCGCCCAGTCCTCCGGGCTCTCCACGGCCGGTTCCTCGCTCGTTTGCTCCTGCGCCACCGGAGCCAGCACCGCGGCCGTCTCCATGCTAGCTGTATCCGGTTCTCCGGCCGGCGCTCCCACGCCCTCGTCTCCCCGGTCGCCGCTCGTTCCCGGCCGCCAGTTCCGCTGCATCCAGACATTGCCGGAAAACATGGCCACGCCGAGGATGGCGAAGATGATCGCGTGGGCACTTTTCATAGCATGCATGGGTTCGAGGGAATAGACCCGTCGGTTCGACTTTTCTTAGGGAATAAAATTCACGCCCTTTTCATTTATCTCGTCGCCGCGGCGCGTTTGCCCGGTGTCCAGATACGCACGCCAGCGGAGCGTTTCTCCGGCTGTCGGAAAAATCCTTCCACGCCCAAGCGCGGCTCCAGATCCGCCAGGGCGGCGTCCAGATGCGGCCAGCGCCAGCGGAAACCCGCCTCGCGCAAGCGCCGCGGATCCGCCCAACGGCTCTTCAACACCAGTTCGGTTTCCGTTTTAAGCAGGCGCGCGCCGATCTCCAGCATCCACTCCGTCGCCGGCACGCCGAAGGGCGCGCCCTGTTGTTCGCGGAAGCTCTGCATCAGTTCACGGTTCGTGGGAAATTCGGGCGCGGTTAGATTGAAAACGCCGTCGGCGAGCGGATCCGCTTCAAGAAAGTCGATCGCCCCGAGAAAATCGTCCATGTGGATCCAGCTCACCCGTTGGGTGCCGTTTCCCATCCGGCCGCCGAGCCCGCGGCGTGTCAGGTGCCGCAGGACGTCGAAAACGGTGCCGTATTCGTTCGCCAGCACCATTCCCGTGCGCAGTGCAATCTTCCGCGTAATCCCCGGCACCGGCGCGGCGAAAAAGGCTTCCTCCCACGCGCGGGCGACTCCCACCGAAAAGCCGTCTCCGGGTTCGCCCGTCCACTCGTCCTGCGGGCCGTCCTCGGCATGGCGGTACCAGGTGGCGGTGCTCGAGTTGAGCCACAGCTTCGGAGGCACCTTGCAGGCGGCGATCGCCCGGCCGATGGCGCGGGTCGATTCCACCCGCGATTCGAGAATCTCGCGGCGGTTCCGCGCGTCGTAGCGGCAGTTCACATTCCGCCCCGCCAGATTGATCACCCGGTCCGCTCCCTCCAGTGCCAAGGTCCAAGGGCCTCCGGTTTTCCCGTCCCATTCGAGGAACATTCCTTCGCCGCCCCAACCGGTCCGGTGACGCGCCACGCACACCACCTCGCGGCCTTGGTTTTGATAGTGGCGGGCGAGATAACGGCCGAGGAAGCCATTCGCTCCGAAAATCACGATCTGCGGGTTCACTTGATCTCCTTTCTGATTCTTGTTCCTGTTCTTTCGGAAAAATTTGAAAGCCGGGCCGAAAAAGGGGGGCTATCCGAGCAGCTTGGCGGCGAGCTGGACGGCGAAGCCGTGCTTCATCGAGCCCACCCGATCAGCCACCTTGGAGGCGAAGCCCACGAATTCCTCCAGTTGCTTCACCTGCTCGTAGAAAGCGCGTCCCTCCGGCGTGGTCATCGCGCGGGTGCTCTCCGTGCAGTGGTTGAGCACCGCCAGCGCGGGCTCGATCTCGCGCTTTTTCCGCTCTCGCGTCACCGTGGTAAAAATTTGCCACACGTCTTTCTCCGCCTCGAAAAATTCCCGCCGTTCGCCCTTTTTCACCACCACCCGGACGAGGCCCCAGACCACCAGGTCTTTCAGATTTGTATGGGCATTTCCGCGGCTGATCTGGAGTTCCTCCATCACCTCATCGGTGCTCAGCGGTTCCAGCGAAGTCATCAACAGCGCATGGATCTGGGCCATCGTCCGATTGATGCCCCACTGCGACCCCATGGCCCCCCACTGGGTCACGAATTCCTCGCGCACCGTTTTGAGAAGATCGCCTTCCTCGCTCATGTTTTCAGTGTTTACTGAAAGTACAGGAACAGCAAGGGGAAAAATGCGAAGTCTCCCTACCTTGGCGGCGGGCGTTTCGGGTCTAGATTGCGGGTGACAAACGATCCTCCCCTCCCGGAGAAGGAAACCGTTTTATGGAGCATGACTGTCCGATCCCGAATTTTCCAAGCCGCGGCCGCGGCCATGATGGTAGTCTCCGTGCAGGGGCAGATCAATCCCCTGAGGGTGCTGGCGATCGGGGATAGCATGACGGAGGAGTACGCGTTCGAGCTGACCTTCTCGGCGCCGGATTCGGAGCCTACCAACGCGAACACGCGGAGCTGGACGGAGCTCTTCCGCCTTTTCCGCCCCGCGCAGGCCTCCCTCGGTTCTTGGGAGTCCACCGGCGGTGCTTATTTGGACCTCCGGAACGCGGGTCACCGCCTGAACTTCGGCATCCCCGGCTTCTCCACCACGAATTGGTACAACCTGCTCACGAACAACCCGGGCGATGATCCGCTGGGACCCTTCTACTCCATCACGAAGGAGAAGCTGGAAGACGAGGTGTGGGCCGCCCAAGCGATCGTGATCCTGGTGGGGGCGAACGATCTGAAGCAGGAGTATAACGACATCTTCAATGACACCGAAGCTCCGGGTTTCTTCGACGGCATCCTCGAACGGCTGAACTACATCTACGCGTGGGCGAACAACAGCCGCGGGCCGGATGCCCGGCCGAAAATCGTGGTTTGCACTCTCCCCGATGTGGGAGCGACCCCGCAAATCTCCGGGACCTATAACGACCCCGCCAAGAAGGCCACGACCCGCGCGAAGATCGCCGCCTTCAATCAGGAGATCATCGCGTGGGCCGCCGGACGCAACTTCCCGCCGGCGGTGGCGCGGATCGACCTGCTGACCGACCGGGTCTTCGACCAGGTGCCCTTCCATGTGAACGGGACCGTCTTCACCCTTTCGGGAAGCGGGGAGAACCCGCCCACGCAGGTCTTTTGCAAGGACGGCTTCCATGCCTCGACGGTGGCGCAGGCATACATCGCGAACGAGATCATCAAGGCGCTCAACACTGCGACGGGACGGAGCATCCCCGTCTTCACCGATCGGGAGATCCTGAAGAACCTCCTGGGGCTGGAACCCGACCAGCCCTACTTGGATTGGATCGCGGCGGCGGGCCTTGCGGCATCGCCGATGGATGCGGACCCGGAGGGCGACGGGCTGCCGAACCTGGTGGAGTACCTGCTGGGAACGGCACCGGGCTCCTTCGACACGCCCTTCACCGGGAGCTTCGCCCCGGGCAGCACCCTGAGCTGGACGCCGGATGCCGCCGGCCTGCGTTTCGGTGATCTGATCCCGGAGGAATCCGCCGATCTGGCGATCTGGACGCCCGTGCCCGCGGCGAGGATCACCACCGCCGCGGATGGCAGGGTGGCCGTGGCTCCGGCGGCCGGAGGCACGAAGTCTTTCGTGAGGCTGAAGGCGCAGGCGAAGTGAAGGCGGGGCCTTACCTCAAGCCCTCCGCGATCAGCTTCTCTTTCCACGCCACGTCTTCCGCGCCTTCTCCCGCGAGGTACCGCTGGTAGTCCTCTCTCAATCGGGAGATCCGCGACTCCACCTTCTCCGGGGTCAGGCGCTCCCCGTAATTCCGCAAGGCCGGATCGTCCACCGGCCAGCCCGCCATCAGCGAAAGCATCGCCTCGCCGATATCCTTCGTGAAGTGCTCCAGATCCCGCCAATGGACGAGTTCAGGAGCCCTGCCTTCAAGCGGCCGCACCCGCTCCCGGTTGTAGGGGTGGTAGGAGTAGAAGTCCCATGCCTCCACCTGCGGCGGCCCGTCGTCGCCGCGGTTGACCCGCCCCACCATTTCCGCCAGCGCCCGGCGCTCCGTTTCGAATGGAACCTGCGCCTCGCCGCGGTCCGAGGACTGGCCTGGAGTAGCACGTGATTCGGGTGGAGAAACAGGATCAGGCGCGTGCCCTTTCTCCGGCAGTTCCTCATCAGAGCTTCCAGTTGCTCCGCCTTGCGGGGGTGGACCCGCGTGCCGTCTTCCGGCTTGGCGGGGACCCGGGCGTCATCGATGAAGCGGCTTTTGATGAAGTTGAGCTGCTTCGGTCCCGGAGCCGCCGCCCCGCCCCCGCCGGCATGTCCGGGGCGGTCCCGGAAACCATGGGCGTTGTATTCCGCCGGAGTCTTCTTCCGCTGGAGTGCTAATGTTTCGAGGGAGGTCTCGAAGGTGGACATCCCGAAGATGTAGCGCAGTTCGCGGTCCAGCTTTCCCTCCGGATTCAGCGGGGAGGCCATGAAATCCACCATCGGCCGCGTGTCCGCCGCGTTGGTCAAATCGCCCGGATCGATCCCGAAAATCACCATCTCGGCCTTCTGCCGGGCGATGAAGTATTCCGCCATTGCGATGTTCTCGTAGAGGAAGGCCCCGGGCATGCCCAGGTTCACCACCTTCTTCCCGCCCCATCCGGGTGCCTGGGGGTCGAGCGAACTGATCACCCGCGAGGAGCCGAAGATCCCGATCTGCCAGTCCGTATGCGAGCGGATCAGCCCGGCCTTGCCCGTCCGCGTGCTGGCGGAAATATCGCGGTAGGGATCGACGGCCTTGCTTGCCCACGGCGCTCCGGTGACCCGGAAAGGATCCACCCAGGTATTCACCGCCGCGGCCACCAGCGTTGCTGCGGCCATCCCCGCGAGGAGGAGGCCCGCATAGCGGCGAGTCTGGCGGACGCGGTTCATTTCGCGGCCTTTTTGACGCCGAAAAGCCCGCGCAGCCAACGCTTGAATGCCTTTTTCCGGTAGCGGGCCGCATCGCCGAGCATCTTCCCGGCATAGACGCGGTTGATCGCCGGCGATTCAGCCCTCGCGGGAGGGTGTTCCAGCGGAAAGCCCATGGTGCCCGTGCTCGCGTAGGCCACCAGTGAGGAAGGATCTTTGGTGTGCGTGGCGTCGTCGCCGAAGCCGAGGTTGGAGATGAGGTTCACCGCGGGGGAAATACAAAGCCCGCGATGCTTCAGGACCGCGTATTGCCACTGGTAGTCCCACACGTCGTGATGGTGCTCGCCGAGGGTGGAAAGCACCCGCTCCCGGTGGGCCTGCTGGCGGAAGCGATCGATTCCCGCCACCGCGAAGACCTCCGCCCCGTCCTCCAGGATGCCGGTCACGCCGTAGTCGAAGTGCTTCCAAGCCCGCGCCCATGAGGCCCAGCCCCAGGCCTGGGCGTAGCGGGCGAAGCCGTAGCTGTACCCGCCGTAAATCTCCTTCGGATTCTCCGGCGCGAAATTGTTACCATTGATGTGCATCACCTCCTCGTCCGCGGCATGGCGCGCGAGCAACTCCGCGCAAAAGGGAAAGAAACTCACGTCCGGCACACAATCGTCTTCCAGGATGATGCCGCTCCCTTCCTGCGAAAAGAACCACGAGATGGCGTTGCTGGGGCCGCGTCCGCAGCCTTGGTTCGTCTCGGAAAAGCGCGTCCTCACCTCGCAGGGCCAATCGACCTTCGCCGCCAGATCCCGGCAACTCCGGACGAGCCCGGCATCCTGCGGATGGCGCCCGTCGCTCCGCGCCCCGTCCACGGCGATGTAGAGGCGTGCCGGCCGGGCAAGGCGGACGCGATCAAGCACCCGGGCGGCGAGATCGGGCCGGTTGAACCAGATCAGGAGCACCGGCGGGCACTCCGCTACGGTTCCTCCGCGCGCCGCTACCGTGCCCGTGTTCTCGAACGCCATGCCGGGAGTATCGGGGTTCCGGGTCTCAGCGGGAAGGCTTTGTTGCCTGCACGTGCAAGCTCTCCCATTTGCGCTTTTCCAGATCGAGCGCCGGATCGAAGTCGCGTTTCCGCGGCCCTTCGAAGCCCGCCTCGGCGAGCAGGGCGATGAAGTTTTCCTCATCGAACAGATGGCGATGCTGCCCTCCCAGGTAGGCCATGTAATTCACCAGATCGATCGGCGTGTGGTAGTTCAGGCCGGGCTTGTAGAGGCGGTCCAGATCGATGCCCTCGCCGCTCACATACGCGCGGATGTAAATCGAGGCGTCGGGGACCACGGCGTAGAAGGTGCCGCCCGGCTTCAACACGCGGAAGCACTCCCGGAGCAGCGCCTGGTTTTCCCAGGTGTCGAAGTGCTCGTGCGTGTGGGAAGAATAGACGGCATCCAGCGAGGCGTCCGGAAAGGGGAGGCCCCGCGAAATGTCCCAGCAAAGATCCGCACCCTTGCACAGGTCCAGCGTCACCCACTCGCCCGTGCCGCGTTTCGGGCCGGCACCGTACTCGAGTTTCAGGCAGGGGCGCTCTGCCGCCAGCCGCCGTGCGCGGGCGGCGCTCCGGCGGGATCTGAGGGTGGAGCGCAGGGCTCGGGAGAGACGTTTGAGCATGTGTTAGGGTAAAAGCGGGGGCTTCCCGCGGGCAAGCCGGATAGTTCCTCATTCCGCGGGACCATTCTTGACCCCCGGCGGGGCTTTCCGGAAGGTTTCCCGGCTTCATGACGCGTCCGGTTTTCCTCCTCTCCCTTCCGCGC
>CAMPGU010000102.1 GCA_946885645.1 uncultured Haloferula sp. | reverse complement strand
AGCCTTCCGAAGATCCTGAGTTGTTTCGACCTGAGTTTGGTGGTATTTAACGTCCCGCCAACGTCTGACAACTCCATCCCATGAAAACATCGATCCTGGTTCTCGGTCTCGCCATGGCTCACTCGTCTTTGGCCGACGGACTGCCAAAGGATGAGCAGGACCGTTTGACGGTTCCCCATACGCTCGTCACCTTGAGCCCGTCGCAGGTCGAGGAAATGGAGGCGCTGGATTCCGTGACCCTGACCAGGGAACAATGGGCAGGACTTCGCAAGGTCTCCCCGAACACCCCGAAGCGCATCGAGGGAATCCTGCCCATCACGTGGAATGACTGCCTGTGCTGCGCGGGTCCGGTCGGCGGCGTCCTGATGAAGGACGGGAAGCTCGCTATTTGGCACGAATCTCAGGACGCGAAGTTATTGGCTCGCCGCATCGGCCGCTCGCAAAAACTCTCCTTCAAGATCGACCACCGCGGACAGCTCCATCTCGATGGGGTCCTTGTCCGCTACAATTTGCTCCTCGAAGCGATCCGCGCCTCAGATCCGGTCAAGGTGGTAAAGGGAGCGCCCTACGAGCACGGTCAGGCCGCGGTGGAAGTCCCGCCCGCCATGCAAGCTACCGACCCGGTGTTCAAGGACCGGATTCTTACCGTTTACCGCGAGCTTGCGGCTAAAGGATGGAACGGGGGGAGAATGCCTTATCCTTTCCACGAGGAGGCCTTGTAACGAAGGCCCGGAAGAAGCTCAGATCATCCCGAGCTTCATCTTCCCTTCCTCGGAGATCATGTCCTGATTCCAGGCCGGATCCCAGACCAGCTCAACCTTGGCATCGTCGATGCCTTCGATGGTCATGATCTTCGCCTGGGCATCGGCGGCGATCACCGGACCCATCCCGCAGCCGGGGGCCGTCAGAGTCATTTTGATCGAAACGGTTTTCTTGCCGTCCTGCTCCTCGATGCCGCAGTCGTAAACCAGACCGAGGTTGACGATGTCCACCGGGATTTCCGGGTCATAGACGCCCTTGAGCTGAGCCCAGACTTGTTCTTCGAGCGGGGCATCTTTCAGGCGGACCGCCTCGGCCTGCTTCTCCTTCTCCTTCTCGAGATCGACTCCCAGGGCGTCCGCATCCTTTGAGGAAATGCGCGCCAGACCGGCGGAGGTCGCGACGGTGTAGGTGCCGCCGAGCCGCTGGGTGATGAAAACGGGAGTCCCGGCCGGTAGCGTGATGCTGTCCCCGCTGGGGATTTGAATGGCTTCCACTTCGCGGGACAGGGCGATTTCCTCGTGCATGGGACCCAGTGTAGCGGGGGCACGGGGCGGTGCAAGCGGCTTGCCGTGTGGCGCGAAAGACGGCAGCTTTCGCCCATGAGCCGGAGACAGAGGAGAAAGACCGCGGCAGCCGGGAACGCCGGGCGAGCCCGGTGGTGGACCCGCGGTGTGGTGGCGGCGCTCGGTCTCGGCGTGATCCTGATGGGCGGAGGCTACATGTGGCTGCGCAGCTGGCTGCACGGGGAAAGCTTCCGGCGGATGCTTTCCGCCTCGGCCGACAAGGCCCTGCGGGTGGAGAGCGAGTTCGGCCCCTTTCAATGGAGCGGCACCCGTATGGATACTCCCTCCTTCACCGCCGCCGGGGATGGCTTGGTGAAATCGATCGATGCCGAGGGACTGCGCGTGGAAGTCGGTCTCGGCGGATGGTGGAAGGATGTCTGGCAAGTGGATGACGCCCGCGCCAATCGCATCGAGATCGCGATCGACACCACCGCCGCGGACAGGACCAGGCACACCCCGCCCCCGGCCGTGCCGGCCCCCTTTCCGAAGGGGAAGAAGTGGTACGATTTCCTGATTCCCCGCGAGGTGGAACTCCGTCAGGTCGAGATTTCCAGCTCTTCCCTGAGCGTCCTTACCCGGAGCGGTTCGATCGGCATCGCGGGCACTTCCTGGCGCCTCACGCCGGATGGCGCGAAGCGTAGCTACAAGGCGGAAGGATCCGATGGCGTGGTGAAGCTGCCCTGGACATGGGCACCGGCGATGGAGCTGGGGCGCGCGAGGCTGCGCTATCAGGGAGATACGGTTTTCCTGACCGATGCGGATTTCCGCGTCTATGAAACCGGGCGGCTCGACCTGGCCGGGGAAATGTCGGTGAAGGGAGACGGATATGCTTTCACCGGCAACCTGATGGACATCGCGTGCGCGGAGATCCTGCCGGAAAACTGGAAGCAGCGGCTTTCCGGAAAAGTGGATGCCGACTTTTCCGTGGAGAATGGCGACGCCGGTCCCTCGGTGGCAGGGCATCTCGAGCTCACGGACGGAATCCTGACGGCTCTCCCGCTACTCGATGCCCTGTCCGCCTATGCGGATACCACCCGTTTCCGGCGGGTTTCGCTGCAGGAGGGGAGGACCGATTTCGAGTGGGAGGATGGAGCGCTGGTGCTACGGGATCTGGTGATCGGATGCGAAGGCTTGGTGCATCTCGAAGGCGGCCTGCGCATGGACCGGGACGAGCGGCTGGACGGACGCTTCCGCCTCGGCCTGGTACCGGGGATCTTGTCGCGCATTCCCGGGGCGGAATCGGTCGTTTTCATGCCCGGTGACAAAGGGCTTCTCTGGACCGACCTCCACATTACCGGGACGCTCGACGAACCGGAGGAAGATCTGACCGCGCGGCTGGTGGAGGCCGCCGGCTTGCGGATGTTCGAGGTGCTCCCGGAATCCGGGCAACGCGTGCTGAAATTCACCCGCGAAGTCATCGGCGACGACTTGCAAGCCCACCTGAAGAAGAGCGCGGACTTGATCGGGGAGGGGCGCGACACGCTGCGGGAAGCGGAGGACGTGGTGCGCGAAGTGGGTGGAATCTTCGATGTTCTCAGGGGAAAGGAGCGCCCCCGCGAGGAGGAGAAGCGGGAGTAGCCTCAGCGGACGGTGATCGTCTTCCCCCGGCCGCTTTCCCATGCGGACTGGACGTTCTTGTAGAGGGCCTTCAAGTCGGCGAGGTTGAGGATGCGGTACTCGATCATTCCCGCATGGGTGGTCGTCGGGTAGCTCTTCTGCGGGAGGTTGTGGATGTTCGTATTGGCGCGCTGGCCCGCTTGATCGACAAGCTGCCGCCCGCGTTCCACCACCCGGCTGCCGGTCGAGGATGCCGCGGCGTCGGCGATGGTCCCGATGTGGTAGAAGCGCGCCAGGGCCCGGCCGTTGGTGTCGATCACCACCTCGTTCACCAGCAGGGCATCCAGCACGTACTCGTGCATGCTGACCGAGGAGATGCGGTCGATGGCGACCATGTAGTTCCCGCCGGGAACGGTGGCCTGCCAGAAGCGCTTGGATCCTTCGCCCTCCTCGGCGGTAGTCTCCTCCTCTTCATCTTCGTCCTCCTCCCGGTCGGTCTGGCTTTGGTTCTGATTGTCGTTGGCCTGGGCGAAAAGGGAGGAGGGGGTGGCGGCCAGCATCAAGGGGAGGAGGACGAGCAGTGCGGTCTTTTTCATCTTGGCCGGAGTGTGAACGGGCCTCCGGAATTTGGCCAGATTGGCGGCTATATTTCGGGAAAGTTAAGGATTGAGCAAAGGCCGCGTTTTGGCTAAACTCCGGTGTGGTTCGATTCCGGCCCAATGTCGCCGCTGTGATGGTGAAGCCGCAGGGGCAGTTGCTCGTGTGCGAGCGCTGGACCATTCCCGGAGCCTGGCAGTTTCCGCAAGGGGGGGTGGATGACGGGGAAAGCCTGGAGCAGGCTCTTTACCGCGAGGTGCACGAGGAGGTGGGGCTCCTGCCGGAGCACTACGAACTCCTGAGCTGGCGCTCCGGCTACCGCTACCTCTATCCGGAGGAGGTCCGATCCAAAAAAATGCGCAAACATGGCTGTCACGGCCAAGAGCAGACCTACTACCACTGCCTGCTGAGGCCGGACGCGCCGGAAGTGGATGTGAACCAGCGTCCGAGGGAATTCGCCGCCTACCGGTGGATCATGCCGGAGGAATTCGACTTGGAGTGGCTCCCGGAGTTCAAGCGGGACGTGTACCGCCTGGTAATGCTGGACTTCTTCGGGGTGAAGCTTTGAGCCTGCAACATTTGCAGGCTTGGTACTAGGGCTTGCCCGTATGTCCGATTTCGAGTGTCTTGCGCTCCAAGAAAAACAATTGCTGATGGAGATTCTCCCCGACCAGTCGCAAAGCGTTATCAAGTGCCGGAACAGCCAAGGGATGGAAGTTCAGGCCAACCTGCTCCGCCTCACCCGCTACTCGGTGGTGTTCGAGGTGTACAATCCCTACAGCATCCTGCAGCTATCCGAAGTGCTGTCTGATTTTCGGATCCTCGCGAACAAACGTTTGATTTATCGAGGGAAGGCCGTTGTCAGCAACCTTCTTAATACCGGCCTCGTGCTGGTCTGTGAAGCGAGCCTGGAGGACGGGTGGCAGGAGGTCGATTTCCTCTCCGGGGTGACTGGCGAGGCCGACCTCGGCAGCCAGTTCAAGGGCTTCATGTCCGACTGGAAGGCGGCGAACAAGGTTCAGGACGCGTTCAAGATTTCAGTAGCCGACATGTCGAGCACGCTCACCGGCGTGCAGCACTGGATGGGCGGCATCGACGTGGGCATCCGCTCCACTGCCACCCGCCGCCGCGACGATCTGGAGCGCGAGATTTTCGCGAACATCCAGAAGAAAGTGATCGAGGAAGTCATCCCGGCGATGGAAAGCTTCGAGGATGTGGCCGGTCAGGTGAGCGAGGAGGAGATGCCCTCGCACAAGTCATATATCCGCCGGGAGCTTCATCCGATCGTCCTCTGCTCGCCTTTCCTCTACCGTACCTACACGAAGCCCCTCGGATACGCAGGGGACTACGAAATGGTAAACATGATGTTGAGGGATCCTTACGAAGGTGCATCATCGTTCGCGAAGCTCCTCAACTATGCAATGCTCAACACCGAGCCGGTGGTGGCTCACCGGAACCGCATCGACTATCTCGTGGACATGCTGGACCGCGAGTCGAGCCGTCGTTTCGGCCGCGGCCGCGCGCGGGCTTTCAATCTCGGCTGCGGCCCGGCGGAAGAGGTGCTGCGTTTCCTGAAGGAACATGATTCCAGCGACCTGATGGAATTCGACCTCCTCGACTTCAACCCCGAGACCTTGGAATACACCCGCGAGCGATTGGACAAGGTGCGCATGGGGATGGCACGCAATACGCAGATGAAGTTCATCCCGCGTTCCGTGCACCAGATCCTGAAAGCGGCCGTACAGCCGGGCGGCGATCCGGAATTGGGGAGCTATGACGTTGTCTATTGCGCCGGACTCTTCGATTATCTTTCGCAGCGGGTCGGCAAGCGGCTGGTGGAATTCTTCTGTTCCATCGCCAAGCCCGGCGGCCTGGTGGTGGTGACGAACGTGGCCGATAGCAATCCCCGGAAAGCTTGGATGGAGTATCTCATGGAGTGGAACCTCATCTATCGCGGCAAAGAGGAGATGCTCGACCTTGTCCCCGCCGGGGTGCCGGTCAAACGGGTGGATGTGACTGCGGATTCGACGGGTGTGAATTTGTTCCTGGAAATCGAAATAGCCAATGGCTGAAGCCGCGTCAGTTCCATTCACCGCGGCCGAAGAAGCCGAGTTGAAGCACGCGTTCGAACGCTACGAACATGGCGTGTCGGTGGACAACGCCCGTCGTGCCGCCGCGCTCGCCGCGCTCTTCATGCTCGCGGGAACGACGCTGGACTGGATGGTTTTTCCCGAGAAGGCGTGGCACTTCCTTTTCATCCGGGCGATCGTCACGATCCTGCTGTGCGTTATCTTTTGGGCGCTGGGATACCTCAGCCGGGAAGGCTCGCGAAACTGGATCGCCCAAGGGGTGCCTCTTCTCCCGACCCTGGGGATCTGCTGGATGATCATGAAGACGGGCGGGGGGAACTCGGTGTATTACGCCGGACTGAACCTCGTTTTCCTGGGCATGGCGCTGCTCCTGCGCTGGTCGTTCTGGAATTCCGTGGCGATGATCCTCATGTGCATCGTCACCTATTTCGTGGCGGTCGCTTTTTCGGAAGGACATACCGAGCACCGGCTCTTTTTCAATAACGCCTATTTCCTCTTCGTTACCGCTGTTTTCGTACTGGCAGGCAGCTACTTTTACGAGCGCCTGCGTTTCCGCGAATTCAGCCTGCGCAAAGAAGTGGAGGATGCGCGCGAGCAATTGGAGACGCAGAACCGCCAGTTGAGCGAGCTCGACGAGGCGAAGACGCGGTTTTTCGCCAACATCAGCCACGAGCTCCGGACTCCGCTGACGGTGATGATCGGCCTCACGGAGCGTCTCGCGGAGCGTTTCAAGACCTCTCCGCAGAAAGACGTCCGCGACATGCTCGCGATGACCGAGCACAACGGCCTGCGCCTTCTCAAGCTGATCGACGACCTGCTCGATCTGGTGCGCTTCGATACCGGCCATGCCGATCTGAAGCTTCAGCCGACCCACCTCGGCGACATGCTGGACGGGCTGATGCACTCGATGCGGCACCTGGCAGATCAGGACGGTGTCGCGCTGGAGTGGAAGGTGTCGGGGGTGGACTCCGCGCTGATGCTCGACCGGGACAAGATCGAAAAGATCCTGCTCAACCTCACGATCAATGCGATCAAGTTCACCCCGTCCGGCGGGCGCATCGAGGTGGACGCGGTGCTTACCGGCGATCGCCTGGCGCTCTCGGTGGCGGATACGGGCGTGGGGATTTCCAACGAGGTCTTGCCCCGGATTTTCGAGCGATTCTGGCAGGTTGATTCCTCCTCCACCCGGAAATTCCAAGGCGCGGGAATCGGCCTCGCGCTGGTGAGAAGCCTGGTCGAGATGATGAGCGGGACCATCGACGCCGACAGCACGATCGGAGTGGGGACCCGTTTCACCGTGGAGATTCCCGTGGAGCGGGCTGCCGAAAGCATCTCCGGCGGGGATGAGGAGGCGTCCGAAGGCCGGTCCGGGAAGCATATCGAGGAGCTCCACCGCCGCGCCGCCCTCTCGGTCGCACGTCCGGCGGATCACGCCGACGCCGCTATCCCTGCCCGTGGAATCGGTCGTCATGGCCCCGGCAGCCGTCCTCTGGTGCTTGTGGCCGACGATGAGCCGGACATGCGCCGGTACCTCGTGATGCAGTTGGAGGACGTCGAGGTGATCGAGGCGCGGGACGGCGCGGAAGCACTCGCCTTGGCCAAGCAGCATCTGCCTGCCCTGGCCCTGATCGATCACATGATGCCGGAGATGGACGGCGTGGAGGTCTGCAAGGCGATCCGCAGCTACCATTCCACCCGCGAAATGCCGGTGATCATGCTCACCGCCCGAGCGGACGAGCAGACGAAGCTCCAGGCGCTGGACGCGGGTGCCAGCGATTTCCTGACGAAGCCTTTTTCCGGCACGGAGCTGGTCTTGCGCCTCCGCAACCAGCTTGCGATGGCCGCCATCCGCCATGAATTGGCCGAGCTTAACCGCGACCTTGCCGCCGCGATGGAGAAGCTGAAGGACAACGAGGTGCTGCTGGTCAGGAATGAGAAGCTTTCGGGCCTCGGCCAGATGAGCGCGGGAATTATCCACGAGATCAATAATCCCCTCAACTACTCCCGCGCCGGGCTTCACGCGCTCCGCTCGTTCAAGCGCTCTCTTCCCGAGGACGACCACGCCGATTACGAGGAAATCGTCGGGGACATCAGCGAGGGCGTCGAGCGGGTCGCTCAGATTGTCGCGGACCTGCGGCAGTTCACCCGCGATGACAACCGGGTGGGTGGCGAAGCCGATCTCGTGGAGGTGATCGAGCGGTCGCGCCGGCTCGTCAGCCACCAGTTGGGCGAGAAGGTCGCTTTCGACATCAAGGGACCCGAAAAAGCGCTCATCACGGGCAATAGCAACCAGCTCGTGCAGGTGTTCGTGAATCTCTTCCAGAATGCCGTGGATGCAATCGGCCAGCGGATGGAGGAGAAAGGCGGGGAGCCGGGCCGGATCGACATCGGCGTGCGCGCCGCAGCCGGCGGCTGGGAGGTCACCGTGTGGGATAACGGCAACGGCATACCCAAGGAAATCCTCGGCAAGATCTACGATCCTTTCTTTACCTCCAAGGATGTGGGCAAGGGCATGGGTCTCGGCCTGAGCATCACCCACCAGATCCTCGGGCGCCACCGTGCCCATATCGAAGTGGATACCCGCGCCGGCGAATTCACTTGTTTCACCATCTTTTTTCCGCCTCCCGATCCCGATGCATCCTGGGAAGAGGAGGAGGAAGCCACCGACTCCGACCCCAGCGACTCCCTACCATGAGCGACCTCAACTACGACTACCAACGCTACGCCGTACTCTTCGTGGACGACGAAGAGAAGACGCGAAAGTACTTCCGCCGGCTCTACGGCGAGATCTTCCGCATTCTGGAGGCATCGGATGGTGTGGAAGCTCTTTCCGTCTTCCGTGCTCATGCGGCGGAAATCGGCATCATCGTGACCGACCAGCGCATGCCAAATGAAACGGGCGTGGGCTTCCTTTCGAAGATTTCGGATCAATATCCGGACGTGGTGAAAATCCTCTCCACCGCCTATTCGGATCTGGATGCGGCGATCGGCTCGGTGAACAAGGGCGGCATCTACCGTTACATCACCAAGCCATGGGAGGTGAGCGAGTTCGAAGTCACCCTCCGCCGGGCGATGGAGTTCTTCATCGTGAAGCGGGATCTCAACAGCCTCATGGGTGCCAAGCTCCAGGCGCTGGGAAATGTGATCTACTCTTCGCGGCTCGGTGCTTTCGCTCTGGTGCCGGTGGTCGCGGGATTGCAGATGAAGCATGCGCCCGAGGCCGTGGGTTCTTTCGTCCGTTTGGGTGCCTTCGGATCCGCGGCAGGCGGGCGCACCGGGGTCATGGATGCGGGCGTGGACTCGTGGCGGAAGGTCCACGAAGGCCAGAAGCATTTGGCCGGCCTGCTGGAGGGCTCGCTGAAGGCAGGCTTCTCCGGTGCCGGCGTGGGCGAACGTGTGGCAGCCCTGGTGAAGTCGCTCCCGGCAGGGGAGAGCCTGGACGTGTCCCAACAGGGAGAGGATATCATCCTTACCTCCGCCACCGATCCTTTTCCGCGCCTTTTGGCCGGATTGCTGGGCGTCAGCGGGAGGGGCGGGGAAGAAGCGGTTCCGGTGCTCGCAGCCCTCATGGGAATTTACGATGCGGGAGCATCCGTCACCCGCAATCGGTCGGAAACCTTGTCGATCCAGGTGCGGCCGGGAGGTGCTGCCGCGGAGGCCTCGCCGGGGGCCGATGTCGCCCGTTGGCTGTTTGATGACGATTTGCTGATTTCGTCCGCATTGGGGCTTCTCTAGTCGGCGTAAATCCATTTAAGGATTGTTGCTCTTTTCCCGGAGCGCTCTACCAGCCCCCCGTTTGACCGTCGTCAGGCCCCAGATGAAACGTCCAGAACTTCAGATCGCTTACCGCAACGGGCGGGTGGTTGCTATCCGCTCGCGGGAACAGGAACCGCTGCCTTTGGGGCCCATCGCCCGGGAAACCGGCTTCAAGGTCAGCCGGATGTGCGAGCTATTCCATCTCTCCGACAGGCAGTTCCACCGTACCTTCAACGACTCCCTCGGGATCAGCCCGAAGGATTGGCTGAGAAAGGAACGGATGGTGCAGGCGCGCCAGCTTTTGCTCGAAGGCCTCCCGATCAAGGAAGCCGCCGGGGAGCTGGGCTTTCCTTCCACGAAGGACTTCAGCCGGGAATTCCAGAATTTCTACGAAGTGAGCCCCACGGATTTCCAACGGCGTCAGGATGCGGAGCGTAATCGCCGCATGGACTGAAGCCCGTCCGGAACAGCTTCTTCCCTTGTCGGACCGCTGGCGATTTTTCGGACTGACAAGTTTACCTGCATTGATTATCCAGATCTGGCTAATAAAACCTGCTGCTTCCGCCCGATGAAATTCCGCGCCTTCCCCGCTCTCGCCACGCTCGCCTTTCCCGGCCTCGCCGGAGCAGCCGGCTACTATCTCCCGAACCAGGATGCTTTCGCCACGGCGAAAGGAAACGCTTTCATCGCCACGGCCGATAGTGCCGCGGCAGTGCACTACAATCCGGCGGGCCTCACGCAGCTGGAAGAAGCCGAGGCGCAGATCAACATCTACTCTATCAATCTCGGCAACGAGGTGACGAAAAACGGGCGCTCCTTTGAAGCCAAGTCCGAGTGGCAAGCGGCCCCGAGCATCTATTTCGGCCAACCGATCTACGACGATCTGGCTTGGGGGTTCGCGCTTACCAGTCCTTTCGGGATGGGCAATGAATGGGGGCAGGGCTCGCCCTTCCGCACCGTCGTTACGGAAGCCCGCCTTGCCTATGCACGCGCTTCCGCTGCTTTGGCGTATGATCTGACCGATACCGTTTCGGTCGGCATTTCCGGCTCTGCGGATTACGCCGATCTCACGCTCGAGCAAGGACTCGGGGCCGCGCCGCTCGATTACCTCCGCTTCGAGGGCGACGGTACCACGGTAGCCGGTGCCGTTTCCCTGCTATGGAAGCCCCACCTGCAGCACTCCTTCGGTCTGACTGCGACCAGCAGCACCTCGATGGATCTGAGCGGCACGGTCTATTCGAACGTCCTCGGTTCCGCCTCCGCGGAGATGGATTTCGTTACCCCGATGCGCATCGGAGGCGGCTACTCGTACCGCCCCGCGCCCGGCTGGAACCTGGAAGCGAACATCGAGTGGCTGGATTGGGATTCCCTCAATGCCCTCTGGCTCCGCTCCCCGGTGCTTCCGGGTGGAGCGACCGGTGTGCCCTTCCATTGGAAGTCGATGTTCATCTACGAAGCGGGCGTCAGCTACACGATGGAAAACGGATACTCCTTCGCCGCGGGCTACGACTACAATAGCAACGCCCAACCCGATACCTTCTTCAATCCCGCCGTCTCCGATGCCGACCGCCATTGGTTCAATGCGGGCTTCGGGCGCAAGTGCGAGCACTGGGGCTGGTTCCTCGCCTATCAATTCGGCTACTCGAACCGCGATGTCCGCGGAGCGGTCCCGACCGCGGCAGGCCAGACGGCCAACGGCAAATACGAATCGCGGCACCATTCGGTGAGCGTTTCCTGCAACTATCGCTTCTGATGAGCGGGTCCCCGGTGAAGGAGATCCTCGTCACCGGCGCGAGCTCGGGTATCGGCATGGAGTTGGCCCGTCAGCTCGCCGGCCCGGGCAAACGCCTCTGGCTGGTCGCGCGCAGCGAGGACAAACTCCGTGTGCTTGCGGGGGAGATACAGGAGAAAGGCGGAGCCGCCGAAGTGCTGCCGCTCGATCTCTCCGATATCGAAGGCAACGCCGCGTTCCTCGCGAAATTTCTCGGGGAGGTGAGCTTGGACGAACTCTACCTCGCCGCGGCCGTTTCGATCTTCGGCGAGGTGAAGGATATTCTTCCCGAAGATTGGGACCTCATCTATCGCACGGATCTCCTCAGCTATGCCCAGTGGGTGCAGGCGGCGTATCAGTCCATGGCAGCCAGACGGCGCGGACGGATCGTGATGGTCTCCTCCCTGGCCGGATACTCCGGCTATCCCACCTCGGTGCCCTATGCGACGATGAAAGCGGGCCTGCTGGGCCTTTTCCGAACCTTGCGATACGAGGCACCCGGCCACGGCGTCTCCGTCCATCTGGCGAGCCCCGGCTACGTCCGCACGGGCATCTATCGCTCCGCGATCTACCGGCGTTCCAATTTCGACAGCACCTTGCAGCAAATCGACGAGATGGGCTTCAAGATGATCGAACCCGCCGAGGCAGCGGAACTCATGCTCAAAGGGATCGCCCGAGGTAAGGCCGAGATCGTTTTTCCCGGATATGCGCGGCTGCTGGCGTGGGTCGCCCCGCGTTTCCCCTGGCTGGTAAGGTCCATTCACAACCGGATGGTGGAGCGTTTCCGCGAACTCTCGGCATGAATCTTCCCCCCTCCACGCGAAAGGCATTCGAAGGCAAGACGGTGATGCTCACCGGGGCCGGGTCCGGCATCGGCAAGGCGCTCACCCTTCATTTGCTCCAATGCGGGGCGAAGGTCCATGCGGCCGACCGCGATGCCACCGGTCTGGCAGACCTTGCCGCCGAGGCTGCCGGCTCCGGCACCCTCGCCACGCGGGTGCTGGATGTCACCGACCGTGCCGATTACGGACTTTGGCTCAACGCATGCCTGGAGGCCGACGGAAGGATCGACTTCCTCTTCAACAACGCCGGCGTCACACTTCTGGGCGAAGCTCACAAGGTTCCCTTCGATCGATGGCGGTGGCTGCTGGACATCAACCTGATGGGCGTCCTGAACGGGGTCATGCAGGTGTATCCCGTGATGGTGAAGCAGGGTCACGGGCATATCGTCAGTACCGGCTCCGTGGCGGGCGTCACCGGCTATGCAACCGCTTCCGCCTACACGATGGCGAAAAAAGCGGTGATCGGAATGAGCTCCTCGCTTGCCGCCGAGGCAAAGGCTCACGGCGTGAAGGTCACGGTGGTCTGTCCGGGCTACGTGAATTCGAACATTTTCACGCAGGACCGGGTGGTCGGTGCCAATGTCGAGGAAGTGATCAGCGACCTCCCGGCACCCATGATGAGCCCGGGCGAAGCGGCGAGGCGCTACTTGAAAGGGGTGGCCAGCGGAAAGCGGGTTGTTGTCTTCCC
Source organism: uncultured Haloferula sp. (assembly GCA_946885645.1). Next base: position 320 of record CAMPGU010000102.1, on the reverse strand, counting down.
CGCCAATGCAAAGCTGCTCTGGGCCATCGCCCGCTGGGTGCCTTTCGTGCTCCTGCCGATCCAGCAACGCCTGATGCGGAAATTCGCCCGCTAGCCTCCGGCCATTCCGGAGGGGTTCAACGCTTCGGCGACTTCTTCCACGGAAATGCCGAGTTCTTCCAGACGACCGAGGCACAGCTCCCGCACTGTCCTCCCGCTTGCCACGGATTCCTTGGCGATGGCAGCCGCTTTGTCATAGCCGATCTTCGGCACGAGGGAGGTGATCATGGACAGCGAAAGCTCGATCAGCTCTCCGCAGCGCTCCTCGTTCGCCGCGATAC
>CAMPGU010000101.1 GCA_946885645.1 uncultured Haloferula sp. | reverse complement strand
AGGCGAAGCTCCTCATGCTCCCGCCCAACCGCAAGCTCTCCCCCTCAGGATAGCCTCCAATTCACCACCGCCAGCGCGATGCCGCTGATGACGATCACTCCGAGAAGGATCAGCGCCCAGAGGTGGTACCCGGCCGCTGCCAAGACGGTGGCGACAAGCACGCCGCAGAGGCCCAAGAGGGTGAACAAGCGGGTTAGGGACATGGCTGCGGGAAAAATCACATGCGGGCCGGGTTTCGCAAGCCGCAGGAGACCTCTCCGCCCTCAGGTAGTCCGCCGTCGCATGAAATGGCAGCCTCTAACTCGGCTAGAAAGCCCGGTTTTTTCCCGTATACTGGCATCGTGAAGAAGCTGCTCGCCGTGTTTTTCGCTCTTATTTCGGGGGTCTATGTGATCTTCGGTCCTTTCCCGGACCCGCTTCCGTTTCTGGACGAAGCGACCGCTTTGCTCATTTTCGTGAAGTCGATGGCGGTTCTCGGCGTCGATCTGAGCCGCTTCGTGCCTTTCCTCGGAAAGAAGGCCAAGACCCCGCCGAAGCCGCCCGGCCCGGTGGTTGATGTTTGATCTTTCGGGCACTTCCGGCGAAAAATCCGCCACGCATCCCCGTAAAGAGACGCCGCGCTCATGACCGATACCGACCTTCCCCGCCGTTCCGTCACCGGTCCCGTGTTCCTCACGATCATGGGCCTCGCGGTGATTGCCGCCCTAGCCATGCTGCCCTCGTGGGCCGGGCCGCCGCCGGAGGACGGTCTGCCGGACCTGGCGAAGTTCTTCGGCCGCTTTCACCCGGTGATTCTCCACCTGCCCATCGGCATGCTGCTGCTGGTCCTGGTGCTGGAAACGGGACGTTTGTTTTCAAAGAAGCGGTCCGGCGCTTCCACCCAGGTGGCGATGTTTTTCGCCGCGGCCTCGGCGGTGGTGGCGACGCTGCTGGGCTTCGTGTTGTATTATAGCAATCCCGACGACTACAAGCAGGAGCTAGCGGAGCGGCACCTGAACAACGGCATCATCTTCGCCTGCGGCGTGGTGGGGGCCTTCGTGGTGAAGGTGTGGGTGGACGTGGCCGGCGGGAAAGGTTCGTGGATCTATTGGACGCTGCTTCTCGGCAGCTCCGGGATCATGGGCATCGCCAGCCATGACGGGGCATCGATGACCCACGGGGAAACCTATCTCACCCAGTACGCTCCGGACGAGGTGCGCAAGGTCATCGGCCTGCCGCTCAAGGAGGAGAAGGAGAAGAAGCCTGCGGACGGCGCGCCCGTGCTCGCGGCCGGGGACTCCGGCACACCGGGCGCTGCGGTGGCGGTGAAATCGCCGGCCGAGCAAGTGGCCTATACCGACGTCATCGTGCCGATTCTCGAACAGAAGTGCTACTCCTGCCACAATGCGGACAAGCAGAAGGGCAAGTACCGCATGGACGAGTACGAGCTGCTGGTAAAGGGCGGCAAGGAAGGCGACGGGATCATCCACGGCAAGTCCAAGGACAGCAACGTCATCGTCCGCATCGACCTGCCCGAGGACGACGACGAGCACATGCCGCCGGAGGGGAAGAAGGATCTGGAGCCCCACGAGGTGGTCCTGATCAAGTGGTGGATCGATAGCGGCGCTTCAGAGGACGCCAAGGTCGCCGAGCTTCAGCCCGGCGACGAGATCAAGACGGCGCTGGCGAAGGTGGTGCCGCCCGAAGTGCTGGCGCAGCAGAAAGCGGCGGCGGAGAAGGACGTGAAGGAGGCGGCGAACAAGCGCGAGTCGGTGAAGGCCGAGGTGGAGCGCCTGCGGAAGGAATTCCCCGCGGCCCTGAATTTCGAGTCCCAATCCTCAAGCGGTGTCACCTTCACGGCCGTGAGCATGCGCAAGGACTTCGGCGATGAAGATCTGGCGAAACTGGGACCGGTCTTGCCGGCGCTCGTTTCCTTGGACCTTTCGGCCAGCACGATCACCGACAACGGTGCGAAGCTGCTGAAGGATGCGGCGGAATTGAAATCGCTGCGGCTTTCGGAAACGGCGGTGACGGACGCCGGGATCGAAATCCTGGCGGGTCTCCAGAAGCTGGAATCGCTGAATCTCTACGGCACGCAGGTGACGAATGCGGGCGTCCTGAAGCTCGCCACTCTGGCGAACCTCAAGAAGCTCTACCTGTGGCAGACCAAGGTGGACGAGACCGGCATGCAGGCGCTGAAGGCGAAGCTGCCGGATTGCGAGATCGTGATGGGGCTGTGACGGCCGGAGCGAGTCAGCGGAGCAGTCCCGCGAGTTCTTCCTCGCCGATCACCGGCACGCCGAGCTTCTCCGCCTTGTCGCGCTTCGAGCCACCCCCCTCGCCGGAGAGCAGGTAGTCGGTGCTCGCGGAAACCGAGCCGGAGACCTTCGCGCCTTTCGATTCCAGATAGTGCTTCATCTCGTCCCGGCTCATCGAGAGGGTGCCGGTGATCACGAAGGTTTTTCCCGCGAGCGGGAGTTTGGAGAGATCGGCCTCCGCGGGTTTCGGCAGGTAGTTGTCGGAGACGGGATTGATTCCGAGATCCGCGAGGCGCTGCAGGACGTGAAGCCCTGCTTCGGACTTGAAGAAGGCGAGCACCGATTCCGCCACAACCTGGCCGACATCCGCGGAGATGGTGTAAACGGCCAAGCTTTTCTTGAGGGCGTCGATCTCGGATTTCAACGCCTTGTAAGCCGCTTCCCGGTCCTTCTTCTCCTGATCGTCGGCAGGCAGGTTCTCCTTGTTGCGCGGGGAGATGCGTTTCATCTCGGCCTCCTTGCGGGAGATGCCGGCGACGGATTCGAGCAGGGGCGAACAGGTCGTGCTGCCATCGTCCGGTCGTGCGATCGCGCTCAGGTTCTCGTGCAGACGCGACAGCTCCTTGGCCGCGGCCTCACCGACCTGCCGGATGCCCATTGCGAAGAGCCAGCGGTCGAGCGGCTTCTCCTTCGCCCGCCGGAGGGCATCGACGACTTTGGCGGCGTTCTTCTCGCCAAAGCGGCGGGGCTCCGCGTCGGTGCCGAGATTCAGCGTCGCGAGATCCTCTTCGGCCAAGGTGAAGAGATCGAGCGGAGTGCGGCAGAGCCCCCGATTGACGAGCGCTTCCGCGACGGTTTCCCCCACGGCCTCGATATCGAGGGCCTTGCGGGAGGCGAATTGCTTGATCTTGGAAACGGCTTGGGCCGGGCACTCGAAATTCGTGCAGCGCCACGCGACGAATCCTTCTTCCTTTGAAACCGGGCCGCCGCAGGAGGGGCACTTGCCTTGGATGTATCCGGAGAGCGAAAACGCCGCGGCTCCCGGGGGACGCTTCTCCCTGACCACGCTCACCACCGCGGGAATGATCTCGCCCGCCTTCTCGATGATCACCGTGTCGCCGATGCGGATGTCCTTGCGCTGGATCTCCTCCTCGTTGTGAAGCGTCGCGCGGGAGACCGTGGTGCCGGAGACGAAGACCGGTTCGAGTTCCGCCACCGGGGTGAGCACGCCGGTGCGGCCGACCTGGATGGTGATATCCTTCAGCCGTGTTTCCTTTTGCTCGGGCAGGAACTTGTAGGCGGCGGCCCAGCGCGGGGCGCGGGAGGTGTAGCCGAGCTTCTCCCGCTCCGCGCGGGCCAGCACCTTCACCACGGCTCCATCCGTGCCGTAGCCCAGATCGTGGCGCTCCGCGTTGATCTGCCGGACGGCGGCCAAAAGTTCTTCCAGCGTGCCGGCCACTAGCACCGGCTTGTTCCTGGGGATGCTGAGCCGGTCGAGGAGGTCATGGAAATCATGCTCGGTCGGCAGGGGAGGGCCCTCGTAGGCACCCGAGCCGTGGGCGAGGAAGGCCAGGGGACGCTGGGCGACGAGCTTCGGGTCCAGTTGCTTGAGCGCCCCCGCGCTGGCATTGCGCGGGTTCACGAAAGTCGGCAGGCCCGCCTCGTCGCGCTCGGCATTCATCGCGGCAAAGGCTTCGTTCGGCATGTAGATTTCCCCGCGGACTTCGAGAAGCTCGGGCGCGTCTCCCGCCAGGGTCATCGGCACCGAGCGGATCGTTCGCACGTTGTTCGTGATATCGTCTCCGGTGGTCCCGTCGCCGCGGGTGGCGGCGTAGGAAAGGACCCCATCGCGGTACACGAGGGACACGGCGACGCCGTCGATCTTCGGCTCCACCGTCACGGCGATGTCCTCGCGGCCGAGGTTCTTCTGGAGCCGGCGGTAGAAATCGATCAGCTCCGCCTCCGGAACCCCGGCGTCCTTCAGCTCGAAGACGTCGTCGATGCTGAGCATGCGCACCAGGTGGCGCACCTGCCGGAAACTCTCCAGCGGTGCACCGCCGACGCGCTGGGTCGGGGAATTGGGGTCGTTGAATTCCGGATATTTGACCTCCAGTTCCTCGAGTTCGCGGTAAAGCTTGTCGTATTCCGCGTCGGAAATTTCCGGCACGGCCTCCATGTAGTAGAGGCGGTTGTGACGCTCCAGTTCGGCGCGGAGGTGGCGGATGCGTTCCTCGGTGCCGGCGAGGCAGGTATTGAAAAGATCGCCCATGAGACGCTGTTTTGTTAGGCGGGGGAGAGGCACGGGTCCAGCCTCTCCTTTTCGCCGCCGAATGCGGGGACGATGCTACCGGGACGCGGCCACCTCAAGCAACGATGATGGCGCTCATTTCACCCCTGCCGATAAGGGCCGGGAGAGCTTCTCGTCCAGGGCCTCGGCACCTGCCGCCCATTCGTCCGAGAGCACGCGCGTGATCTGGAACTGGCGCGGCTCCGCCTCCGGATCGTGCTGGATTTCCAGCGTCAGCCTCTTTGCCCGCAGGTCCGAGCCCGGGGCCCGGACCTCGGCATCGGCGCTGATGAGCTTCAGCACCTCGAACTGGATGCTATCCCGCGGGACGTAGCCGAACATCAGCATTTCCTCGTCGGGAGAGGCCATCCCGAAGCAGACCCAGCGGGCATCGTCGCGGTAAACCCCGTTGTAGTACGAGTCTGGCGAGACGAAAACCCGCACGACCCCGGAGTCCGCTTTCCCCGAAAGCAGGACCGGCCAAGGAGTGGAAACATGCCTCACAAAGGCGTCGTAATCCACCTGCCACCGGCCTTCGGCGTCGGGCGAAAGGAGCGCGAGGCGGTTGCGCCTGCCGGTTCCGGCGCCATCCCCGGTGAAATTGACCACCAGCGCTTCCAAGGGCAGCGCACGGCTGTCCATGGGGCCGATGTATTGGATCGAAGTCACCGCGCCGTCCGCCTTCAGGATTCCGGTCAAGCCGGTGAACAAGCTCGCCGGATCCCGATCTCCGATGGGGCGGATCAGAGGCGCGAGCTCCTCCGGGCTACCCGCCTCCAGGAATTCCTTCACGAGCTGTTTCAGGGCTGCATCGTCGGGCGCGGTAATCCGGGGCGTCGCCGCCAGATGGGGGACGGCAGGCGGGGCCGTGGCCAGCCCCTGCTCCGCATCGCTCCGGCGTGAGCTCGTGATCCAGGCGAAAAGCCCGATGATGATGACACCGGCGGCCAGAACGAGCGCCCCGGCTCTCAGCGCCGTCTTCATATCAAGGCCGGCCCCGGAGTGACCCGCGGAGGTACGCCGGGGTTTGTAGCGCCCGGCGCGGGACTCGGACTCCTTGTGCATGCGCGGCACGTGGCCGATCGACGGGGCGTCGCCGACCTGCCGGTCGGATTTGCCGGGGCGGTGCTGGAAGGGGGTGCTCATCGGGAGGAGAATGAGAGGGCTCGGTCAGCGGGGATAAACCGTGATCCGGTAGGGATCGTAGCGGTCATCCGGCCGGAAGAGCCAGCCTGGATTCCGGTTCACCACCTCGTAGCCCGTCAGCATGAAGGTGGGCAGGAATTGGTTGCTGTTCGGATCATAGCTCTCGCGGCCGGTGAAGTAGCCGTTCAAGCGGTATTCGTAGTTCTGGTCGAAGCCGTAGCGCTGTCCCTGGGGGCCGTTCTCCGGCAAGCGGTCCGGCTGGCGCTTCTTGTCTTCCTGGAAGATGACCAGCTTCGCCTTGTCCCAGGACTGGCGCGGCCGCCGCACATAGCCCCAGAAGCGGGTCTTCTCGATGAAATAGCGCCGCCCGTAGAAGAAATCGCCGGTCGGCTCGGAGGCGATGGCGGCTTTCCTTTCCTCGACGGTGGGGCCGCCCATGTTTCCGGTGCCCACGCTGCCGCATTGGCAGAGCACCGCTGTTAGGAGAATCACGAATCCGCGCGGGATCAGGCGCATATGCCCTGAAGCTAAGGAGGCCGGTGCGACGACCGCAAGCGCCAATCCCCGCCGTCCCGGGTTCTCCGGAACCCGGGGGTGGCGCGTCACCGTGTAACCGAAAACCGCTTGCAAAACATCACTTCCGAAGCTAAGTCCGGCCCCCCGCCGAGGGCGGGGACCGATCTTTTCCAACGGACGCATGAAGCTGGCGAACCTCCTTTCTCCCAACCGGATCATCCTCGAGATGTCGGCGGGAGAACACTGGCCGGCGATCGTCGAACTCATCGATCACCTGGTGGCGGAGGGTTCGCTGGATCCAACCTTGCGGGAGGAGGTGCTGGACGCGCTGAAGACCCGCGAAGAGCAGGTGAGCACGGGCGTCGGCCACGGCGTGGCGATTCCTCATGCGTTTTCCGAGAAGCTGGAGAAGGTGATCGCGGTTTTCGGCCGCTCGAAGGAGGGGATCGATTTCGAGGCGCTGGATCAAAAGCCGGTGCATTTCGTGATCCTTTTCCTGGTTCCAAAGAAGGGCTACCATCTTCATCTCCAGACGCTCGCGGCGATTGCGAAGATGTTCACCAACGGGGAAATCCGACGACGGCTCGTCGAGGCCCGGCAGCATCAGGAGATCCTCGATATTTTCGCGGGCAAGTCTCCGAAGCCGGCCGCCAATGGTGCGGCTTGATGCCGGGCTTTCCGTCCCGCAGGCTTCCTTCCCGCGTGCCCGCCGGTGCATCTCCCGGCACGGCTGATTTTTCCTTTTCCCATGACCCTCATTCAGGACCTCGAATCCCGGCTCGCCGTCGCTTTCCAAGCGGTGCTCGGCGAAAGCGTCAGCGCACCCGTCGTCGCAGCGGCCGACCTGCGCTTCGGCGATTACCAGAGCAATGCCGCGATGGCACTTGCCAAACAGCGCAAGACAAACCCGCGCGCCTTGGCAGAGCAGGTGATCGCCGCCCTGGACCTCGGCGGGCTCGGCACGGCGGATATCGCGGGGCCGGGCTTCATCAATTTCCGGATTGCCCCGGAGGCCTATGCCTCCCGCGTGAAGGCCCAGCTTGCCGATCCCCGGCTGGGAGTGCCTGCCACCGGGGAGGGGAAGACCATCGTTGTCGATTTCTCCGCGCCGAACGTGGCCAAGCCGATGCACATCGGCCACATCCGCTCCACCATCATCGGCGATTCGCTCGCCCGCATCGCCCGGTCCCTGGGCTACCGGGTCATCACCGACAATCACATCGGCGATTGGGGCACGCAGTTCGGCATGGTAACCTGGGCATGGAAACAGTGCCTCGATGAGAAGGCGCTGTTAGACAACCCGCTCCAGGAGCTGCTGCGCCTCTACCGCCACGCCAGCGATTCCGCCAAAGCGGACGAAGCGGTGCGCGAGGCCTGTCGCATGGAGCTCGTGAAGCTCCAGCAAGGCGACGAGGAGAACTTCTCCATCTGGCAACGCTGCATCGAACTCTCCCGCACGGGATTGGACCGGATCTACGACCGGCTCGGCGTGTCCTTCGATCACTGGCTGGGGGAGAGCGCCTATAACGACGCGCTGGCCCCGCTGGTGGACCGGCTGTTGGCCGAAGGCCTGGCCCGCGAGAGCGAAGGTGCGGCCTGCATCTTCTCCAACGGAATTCCGGAAGACCCGGCCAAGGACCCCTTCCTCGTGAAGAAGGATGGCGAGTGGGTGGACTACCCGATGATCGTCCGGAAGAGCGACGGGGCATTCAACTACGCCTCCACGGACATCGCCACCATCGAGTTCCGCCGCAAGGAGTGGCGCGCGGATGCCGCCTGGTATGTGGTGGACCACCGGCAATCCCTGCATTTCCAGCAGCTTTTCGCCGTGGCGGAGCGGCTGGGTTACGGGGAAATGGATCTGCGCCATATTTCCTTCGGCACGATTCTCGGTACCGATGGCAAACCCTTGAAGACCCGGGCGGGCGACCTCCCGCAGCTTTCCGACGTGCTGGACGATGCCGTGGCCGCCGCAGCGGTGGCGGTCGCGGAGCGCAGCCGCCTGGAGACGGATGCCGAGCGTGCGGAACTCGCGGAGATCATCGGGATCAGCGCCGTGAAATTCACCGAACTGGCGCACCACCGGCTGTCCGACTATGTCTTCGATCTGGATAAGATGCTGGCGCTGCAAGGGGATACGGCACCGTATCTCCAGAATAGCGTGGTGCGCTGCCGCTCGATCTTCCGGAAACTGGAGGAGCAACTGGATCTTTCGGCGGTTGCCCCGGTATTAGACGAGGACGCGGAGATCCATCTGGCCCGCCATCTGGCCCGCTACGGGGAGATCGTGCCCCTGATCCTCGAAGATCACCGGCCGAACCTGCTCGCGAACTACCTTCTGGAACTCGCCCGAGCCTATCACTCCTTCTACGAGGCCTGTCCGGTGCTGAAGGCGGACGTGGCGGTGCGAAACAGCCGGCTGGTGCTCTGCGAGCTGACCAGCCGGGTGCTCGTCCACGGCCTCGGCCTGATGGGCATCCGCTGCCCCGATCGCATGTGAGCGGCACCGGCGGTGCGAGGGCCCTGCCGCGGTCTCCGGGGAACACAGCCCCTCCTTGCCGTCCGCGATAACTGCTGCATCATCCGCCCGCCGGGCTTCTCCCGAGCCCTGTCATCTCAACCATCCTCCCTGCATGGAGCCGCCACGCCGCAGCCTTCCTTTCTTCGTCATCGGCCACAAGAACCCCGATACGGACGCGATTTGCTCCGCGATCGGCAATGCGGCCTTGCTGCGGGCCACCGGCGAGCCGGCGGCCGTCGCAGCCCGCTGCGGGGAGGTTCCGGCGAGAACGGCATGGGTGCTGCAAAAAGCCGGGATCGAGACGCCGCCGCTGGTGACGGACGTGCGCGCGAGCGCCGGAATGATCTGCCGCCGGGATGTGGTGCAGGTTTCCCCGACGGATACCTTCATCGTGGCCTACCGCCGGATGCTTGCCAGCGGGGTGCGCTGCGTGCCGGTGGCCAGCGGCGACGGCACGGTGCAGGGCATCCTCCGCTATCTGGATCTGCTGGAACTGCTCGTACCCGGCGATGCCAGCGGCTTGCAGGCGCGGACGGTGAATGTCGCCTTGGCAAAGATCGCCCTCACCTTGCAGGCCGAAAGCGTCGGCGCTCCGATGCCCGAGGGCGATGACGAGGAAGAGCTGGTCCTGCTGGTCGGCGCCTCGTCGCAGTCCACCGTGGAGCGCCGCCTGAAGCTGGCTGCCAAGGACGGCAACGTGGGACGCTTTCTCGTGATCTGCGGGGATCGTCCGGTGGTGCAGCACTACGCGATCGAGAACGGTGCCCGCGCCCTTCTGGTCACGGGGGGCAACGGCGTCGAGCCGACCCTCCGCGAGATGGCCCGGAAGCGCGGCGTGGTCGTCCTGCTCTGCTCCCAGGACACGGCGAGCTGCTCCACGCTGATCCGCTGTTCCCGTACTGTCCGGCACGTGATGGACAGGGACTTTGCTACGGTTTCCGGGAACGAGCCCGTGACCCGGCTGCGGAAGAGCCTGGCTTCTTCCGAACAGGATCTTTTCCCGGTGCTCGATCCGATCTCGAAGGAGATGATCGGAGTGCTTTCCAAATCCGACCTCATTGATCCCCCTAGAACCCGGCTGGCGCTGGTGGACCACAACGAGTTCGCCCAAGCGGTGACCGGCGTGGAGGAGTGCGAGATTGTCGAAGTGATCGACCACCACCGCCTGGCCGGCGACCTCGTTTCGCGCGAGCCGATCCGTTTCCTGAACGAGCCGGTCGGTTCCACTTCGACGCTCGTGGCCCGGAAATTCCGGCACCGCTATCTGGAGCCGGACCGCGGCACCGCGATGTGCCTGTGCGCCGGGATCATCGCGGACACGCTGTGCCTGACCTCGCCGACGACCACCGAACTCGATCACGAAATGCTCGGCTGGCTCAGCGGCTTGGCGGAGATCGATCCCGCGAAGTTCAAGGAAGAGTTCTTCGCCGTCGGCTCGCTGCTGGCGACGGGAACGCCGGATGCGATCCTGAATGCCGATCGCAAGGAGTTCGACGATGAAGGCGTGAAGGTCACCATCGCGCAGGTGGAGGAGCTCGGGCTCCATGCCTTCCCGCCGAGACGGGAAGAACTCGAGGCGGGGCTGAAGAAACTGGCGGCGGAGAACGGCTATGAACTCGCCGTGCTGGTCGTGACCGACATCGCGGAGCACCACAGCCTGGTGCTGGCAGCGGGAGAGCCGAACTTCGTGGCGAACATCCCGTATGCACGGATCGATGCCAGCCTCTACGACGCACCCGGCGTGGTCAGCCGGAAAAAGCAGATCTTCCCGGCGGTGTGCCAGGCATTGAGAAAAGCAGGGTAGCTTGCTTCTTGCGGACTGTCGGCGGGGCGCTAACTTCCGGGCGATGAACCGCCACAGGTGGCTTCTCGTGATCGCCACCTGCCTTCTCCTGTTAGGCAGCTTCCCGGTCGTAATCCTGACCAAGGCGTCCTCCGTTCCATCTGGTTCAGGGAGAGCAAGCGGGCAAAGCGCGATGGAGGGCGTGCCGGACAAACCCTTGGAACGGCGCAGGCGGGCACCTGCGAAGGAGAGGAAGAACACTCCCTTTGCTTCCCTTTCGCCCAAGCTAAAGAGACTGGTAGCGGACCTCGAAACCCGGGCGCAATTCCTGGTAGCGGACGAAGGCTTCACGGCAGAACAGCATGAGGCTGCCCGCGAAGGAATCATGGAAGCGATTCTCAGCCTGAGTCTCGGGGAGATCAAGGCGCTGACGGAATTCTACGAGAACCCGGAGAACGACAGACTGTTCTTGAACGGAGATCAGCTTAGCTGGCTTCCCCTTCTGGAAGCCAGGGGAGTTTTGGACCCCGCTTCCGCCGTGGCGGAAATGGCAAATGATATCCGGGAATGGTCAGAGAAATCAGGAGAGTCAGGGGACCTCATGGACCCTTTTGCCGAATTTTGGGGACCGGATGAGGTGGCTTCGGTGTTCGAAGGTTGGGCCTCGGTGGATGCGGATGCCGCGCTACGAGCGTGGCAGAAGCACTACGAGACGCACTTGAAGGACAATCCACGGTTGAAGTCGGCGGAATCGCTCGATGCCGAGATCAGGGAAGCCATCGCGAGAAAGATCGCATTGTCCTCCGGTCAAGATGCCGCGGAGTGAGGAGGGGGCGATCCACGTAATGTGATGCGTTTCGCTACTTCCGGTCCTTCGCCCGCTGGTAGCGGGAGCGGCGTTCGGAGCTTCCTTCCTCAGGGGCCTCCGCGGCCGGTGCCGGTTTTTCTTCGGGAGCGACGACCGGAGCGACCGGCTTGGACGCCTTCACCTTCTTCGGCTTGATCTCTTTCTCGCGCGGCGTCCATTGCGGCAGCGCCGGGATCGGGAACTTCCAGCCGGTGCGGGTGAGGAGGGCTTCCGCGATCAGGAAGACGAGCATCGCAAGGGCGATCCACATGCGCAGGGAGACGTCCTGCCGGTGCGGCGGGCGCAGCCATGCTTTCGAGAGATCCAGCAGTTCGCGGCCGCCGGTCTGGGCGGAAACGGTGCGCAATTCCGCCAGGCGCTCCGGCTCGAAAGCCCACTCGATGGAGGACCCGACGGTGATCGGGCCGAAGGGGAGGGCGTGCTCGCCTACCTGGATCGCACCGCGGACGACCGCGCCTTCGTCCAGATCGCGCGTGACGGAGAAATGGCCGGGCGCGATGCGCTTCCACGGCACGTCGTAGGGAGTGGCTCCCGCACCGCTCTCCATCAGGCGCAGCCGCGGCGGCGTGACGGCCAGTTTCTTCGACCACTCCTCGGTGTCGTAGAGCAGGTCCAGGGTGAGCCGTGTCCCGTCGAGGCGGTGCTTCAGCCCGATCCCGGGAGGAAGATCCATGCCCATCAGCCAGCGGGTGACCGTTTGGACGAAATCGCCGTATTGGTCCCAATCGCGGACGAGCTGCGAGTGCTCGCCGCCGAGCGGGAACGACACTGCCGCGCTGCGCCCCAGGCCGCGCCGGGCATGGGCCACGAGCGGGGCCGCATACTCGTCCTGGCTCACCAGCGAGGTGGTGGCATCCTCCCGCGCGTAGGAAAGATTGTAGCCGTCCGCACGGGGCAGCCACCCGATGGGCTTTGGCGAGATTTCCGCCCAGCGGCCCGTCGGCTGTGCTCCCACCGGATCCTCGATGAAAGCCGAGCGCGCGATGGTCACGGTCTCTTGCGCGAAAATCTTCGGGATATCCACCGGGCGGTCGGTGAAAAAGACGCGTCCGTCCCCGCGCTTGCCGATGTCCTCGATGAGCTTGGCATCGGCATCCGCCCTTGTTCCCAGGCCGATCACCGAGACGGTGCAGCCCTCCTTTTTCATCGTCTCCAGCAGGCGCTTGTAGTCGCCCGGTTCCTCCGTGTCGTTGGCATCGGTGAAAAGGATCACGTGGCGGGTGCCGACGTCCGCATTCTTCAGCTCATCCCAGGCCGCTTTCAGCCCTTCGTAAACGAAGATCCCGCCGCCCATCGAGTGGACCTTGCGGATGCGGGCCTGGAGCTGGGCTTGCTTGCCCTCCACTTTGGTGAGCGGGAAAACGGCTTCGGGCGCGCTGTCCACGGCGAAAACACAGGCCTGATCCATCGGGCCGAGCAGGCCGATCGCTTCGGCCGCACCGGCGTTGGCCAGGTCCATCTTGGTCAGGTTCTTGCCGCCCGCGTTCACGTTGACGGCCATCGAGCCGGAACGGTCGAGCACGATCGCCAGCGCTACCGCCAGCTTGCGGTGCTCGTTCTTCAGCTCCATCGAGATCGGGAGCAGGGGATCGATCGACGATTGGAAATAGCCGCCGGAGCCGAAGGACTGCTTGCCGCCCGCCATCAGGAAACCGCCCGCCTGCTCGACAGCGAGTCGCGGGTTGCCTTGGAAGACACCG
>CAMPGU010000100.1 GCA_946885645.1 uncultured Haloferula sp. | reverse complement strand
GGGCAGTGCGGCGGCCGTGAGGTAGAACATCGGGAAGATATTCGTCCGGAAGGTTTTCTCGAGCTGCTCCTGGCTGATGTCGGTAATTGAAGGTTGCGGATGCTGCTCGGCGGCATTGTTCACCAGGATGTCCAGACGCCCGAAGGACTCGGCCGCCGTCGCCACGGCATCATCGCACGCCAGTTTTGATCCGATATCACATCGATAGAGCAGACAGCGCCTGCCCTTGCCGTGAATGAGAGCCGCGGTTTCTTCAGCATCCTTATCCTCCTCCAGATAAACGATGGCGATATCCGCGCCCTCCCGGGCGAAGGCGAGCGCGACCGCCCTGCCGATACCCGAGTCACCTCCGGTGATCAGAGCCACCCGGCCCTCCAGTCTCCCGCTCCCGCGCAAATCGGGGTTTTCAAATTTCGGCCGCGGGACCATCTCGTCTTCCCGGCCGGGTTGGCGGGATTGTTCCTGCTCCGGGCGTTGCGGATGCTCCTTCGACTCCTCTTTCGATTTGTTTCCCATATCGCGAGATCTTGCAGACGGCAGGCCATCCCCTAACTCCGCCCGACGCGTTCACTCACCTCGCCATGCGCGTGCACATTGCGCAGCGAGGCGGGGCAGCTTGCACCCTGCCGCGCCCGCGGTCATCGCACTGGCGCTCGTTCCGGCCGGTATCCCGATTGCTGGAGGGAAATGTCCCGGCAACAGCCGGCAACATAAAAAAATATGAACGCCACCGACGAATGCATCGACGTCTGCAACAGCCTCCTCCGCGGAGAACTCTCCGCCGTGGAGACCTATACCCAAGCCATCGCGAAGTTTGACAGCGGGCCGGAACGCACCGCTCTGGAAAACATCCGTTTCGATCACGAGGCCAGCGTATCGCGCCTCCGCGACCACATCGCCGAAATGGGGGCGGAACCGTCCATGGATTCCGGGATCTGGGGGAATTTCGCGGAAACCGTGGAAGGTACCGCGAAGGTGCTGGGAGAATCCCCGGCCCTGACGGCACTGCAAACAGGCGAGGAGCACGGCATCAACGAATACGAGGAGGCGCTCCGCAATCCCGATGTGATGGACGAAATTAAAACGGTGATCCGGAGCTATCTGCTGCCGCCTCTCCGGGAGCACATCACGACGCTGACCCGGTTGAAGAACAAATGACCGCTAGCAGGGCTGTTCTCAAGGCGGGGCGACATTCTTTGTCTGCCTCGCCTTCTCATCTATCCTTGGAAACGGGCCGCACCACTTGATCAAGCGGCAGCGTTACCTTGGGGAATCTCAAATCCGGGGAGAGACTCCGGCTCCATGCCGAGCCGCAGGGCGAGCGCCATGGCATCGAATGGGGCGTGAACCTTCACGTCGTTGTCGAAGTAAGCGAAGACATCGCGGCCGGACGTCCGTGGCGGAGGCGCGGGGGCAAGGCGCACCGTTTCCCGAGGCGTTCCTCCCGACGACCACCTCCGGATCTTTCGCTCCCAGGTGTCCAGCGCCTCCGGGGTGTAGCCGCTGCGGTACAACTCGTCGTGGCCGTGGAGCCGCAGGTACACAAAATCCGCGGTGACATCCTCAATGAAAGGCCACTTCGCGGCGGCGTCCGCCACGACGATAGCCACGTGATGCTCGCGCAGGAGTTCGATGAATTCAGGCGTCTGGAAGGAAGCATGGCGGACCTCCAGCGCGTGCCGGAGCGGAAAGTCTGATTTCGCCTTTAGCACGGCCCTTTCGGGCAATCTCCCGTCGTGTTTCCTCGCGAGCTGTGCCGCCTCCCCGCTGGTGCGCGGCAGGAGCTTGAAGAACTCCTCCAGCCGGTCGCGGTCGTAAGGCAAGCTCGGGGGAATCTGCCAAAGGAACGGCCCCAGCTTCTCCCCTAGCTGCAATAGCCCGCTGGCGAAGAAATTGGCCAGCGGCACGCTGGCGTCCTTCAGCCGCCGGATGTGGGTGATGAAACGATTGCCCTTTATCGCGAATTTGAAGTCTCCTGGCACGGTATCGTACCACTTCCGGATGCTGGACGCCCGCTGGAGGGAGTAGAAAGTGCCGTTGATTTCGATCGACCGGACGGCGCGGGAGGCGAACTCCAGCTCGCGATGTTGCGGCAGGCCATCCGGGTAAAAGACCTTCCGCCATGGAGGGTAGGTCCATCCGGAAATGCCGATCCTGATCTCCACGCTCATTCTCCCGAATGGTTCAACCGCCCTTTGCCAAGGCCAGGTCGCACACGAACGCCCGGTAGCGCTCCGCTCTCCCCTGCTCGTCCCGGGAACGCAAGAGCGACGAGGGATGCACGGTCAGGATTACCCGGGGTGCTAGCTCCGGCGCAACGATCACCCCGCGGTCCACCGTCACCCTCACGCGGGGTCCGAGCAGCGAACGGGCTGCCGTCGCCCCGAGGAGAATCAGGATCTCCGGCGCGATTTTCCGCAGTTCGGCGTCGAGCCACGGCTTGCAAGCATCGATCTCTCCGGCGGAAGGTTTCTGGTGCAGCCTGACCTTTCCACGCGGCTTCCACTTGAAATGCTTCACCGCGTTGGTGACCCAATCCGTCGCGCGGTCCACTCCCGCTTCTTCCAACGCGCGGTCGAGCAACTGCCCGGCCGGCCCCACGAAGGGACGGCCTGCGAGATCCTCCCGATTTCCCGGCTGCTCACCGACGATGACGATCCGCGCCTTCGCCGGCCCCTCGCCGAAGACGGTCTGGGTGCCAAGCTTCCACAGCGGGCAATTCCTGCAATCCGCCGCCAAACGGCGAAGCTCCGTCAGGGAAGCATCTGCCGGAAGCGTGATCTCGCGTACCGCCTTGCTCATGAGCGGCTCACCCGTGTTTGGCGTGAGCGGCTTTCCCGCCCTTTCTCCCGCCTTTGCGGGCAGGCTCCTTGTTCTCTTTCTTGCCGCGGCCCGATCCCGATTTTTTGCCTCCGCCCGAGGTCTTGTTGACGGTGGCCCAGGCACGGGACTCGGCTTCCTTCTTCGGTACGCCGCGTTCTTCGTAACCTTCCTCGATGTGCTCCGCCTGGCGCTTCTGCTTATCGGTGTAGCTCGTTTTATCTCCTCGTGACATGGCTTTGGTCTCCTGTTTCTGGATGGGTTCCGGGCGCACGGATTCATCTTCTGCGCGAGGATGCGCCACGGCTCTTCCCCGGCAGCAGGGATAGCCCAGCCCGCCGGATGCCATCGGGAAAAGGGGTCGGTGATCACCGTCCTTCCTGAGTTCCTGCCTTTTCGGAAAAGAAAGCGCCCTCGCCGCTATCGCGTTTTGCATCCGCTGGAGGCGCAAATTGAAATGCCGTCCGCGACCGCATAAAAGCGCAGACCGGCACTTCTTCGGCATGCACGGCCGATTCCGTGCATGCTGTGAAAAGAATTTCCCCGCGCGGGAAACCCCACCCGCGCGGGGAATCTCCCGATCAAGGCTGAGTCACTTTCAGCCTTGCAAAGAGGGCGGATTGTTCAGCCGCGGGAATGGTCACGACCACGGTTTCCAATCCGGCGGAAGGAGTGTCCGGGGTAATCTGCACATTCCCGGCAGTACTTGCGGGGATCACCACATCCGTCCAGCTCTCCAGATCGCTGCCATATTGGAGGATCTGGGTCGTATCGCTCTTTGATTCCGCGCGGCGAACGAAGCTGAAGACAAGAGTGTCGCCGCTAGGCGAGGCTTCAGGCAGAATTGCCGTGGAAGAGACATCCGCCGCGCCGTTGAGCACATACTCCACGATATTGGCGATCCCATCGAGCTCGGGATCCGCATCGGCCGAGGTATCCGGCAAGCCGGGGAAGCTCGCGATCCAATTACCGTAGCCCGAAGTGCCCGGCTGATAGGAGAGCACCAGCGAATTCCCATCCGCAGCAAGCGACCACGTTCCGGTCCCGGGAAAACCCGTCGCATCCACCGCCCAATTGTCGGCTTCGAATCCGCTTGGCGGAGCGTCCGCGGTCGCGATCACGAAATCCCGCGCGCTTTCCGTAAAATTCACAAGCCCGGTGGCATCCACCCGGATCGTCAGCACATTGCCGCTCGCGGCCGAGGTGCTCACGATCGCGAAGTCCACGGTATCGTAGCCGGTTCCGGCTGCACCGTCCCAATCCACGATCTGCGCCTCATAGGTGGCTCCACCTCCCAATGTGAGGGAAGAGCTACCCTGCGCGGATCCCACACCGCTTCCCGGCGCCAGGGTACCGTTCACCACGACCGATCCGGCGGTGTTGAAGCTACCGCCGAATGTTGCACCTGCGGCCACCGTGGCGGCGGTTTCCGCGAGCGTGCTATTCACGAGCAAGCTGCCCGCTTCCACGGTGAGGGGTCCGGTGAAGGAAGAGGGCTGCGTCATCGTCAGGACTCCCGCCCCCGTTTTGACAAGCCCCCCGGTAGCATTCGGTGCCAGATCCCCGGCGGTTAGCACATGGTCGAGGATCTCCGCGGGTTCGTCCCCACCGGCATCGCTGAAGAGGAAGCTGACGGTGTCTCCGGCCTCATACCCGTCTCCCGGACAGGTAATGAGGACGTTCGACACGGACCCTCCGGTTACCGTTGCAATTGCGGTGGCACCGGAACCCCCGCCATCGGTGGTAACCGTCACCACCGGCGCGCCGACGAAGCCGCTCCCTCCCAAGGTCACCGGCAGAGTGCCTCCGGCAATGTTGATGCCGTTGCCGGTGCCGCCTTGGATCGGAGCCGCGAAGCTCGCGGCATTGCCATTGGTGTCGATGGTGACCCCGCCAGCCAGCATCCGGACCGCGGTGAGGCTGGAGTTAGCCATCTCCACGTTGTTGGCGCCGGCCTGGAGGATCCCGCCGTTCAGGTTCAGCACCGCCGTGCTCCCGGTGGCGGTAGTGGGGCGATAGATCCGCCCGTGCAGTTTCAGCGTGCCATCGTTAAGATTCAGGATGCCGGTGGAGTTGGTCCCGGCGGCCATCGCAAGCGATCCGTCGTTATTTCCCGTAGCGGTACGGACTGTGGAAACCAGGGCGGTCCCTCCCAGCGCCGTCCCGATGTTGATCGTCCCCCTGCTTCCCGTTTGATCACCCACGATCATTCGATAATTGGGGATCGTGGTGGCGGTTCCGCCCGTGAAGGTGGCGACACCGTCTGAATTGCTTCCCCCGATGGCGAACCAACGCCCGGAAGTGAGCGAGCCCCCGCTCTGGGTGAGAACCCCCGGGCCATTCCAGCCCACCCGGATTCCAGCATCCGTGACGGTGGACATCGTGCCGCCGCTCAATTCGTAGGAGCCGTAGCTCCCGACGGTGTTCGCGAGCGTCAGATATTGACCGCCGACCGCGAAGGTGGCCGTGCCGCCGGTCTGCCGGATCACTCCCGCGCCGGGTGCGGTGGTCCCGGTGCCTGCCACGGGCGTGCCGTTGAATACCAGGTTAGCGGCCTCTCCGATCAAAAGAGTGCCCTTCCCCTGCGCGGTGCCCACCTCCAGAAAACCTGCCGCCTTGGTCGCGGCACCGGCGAAGGAAAGGGAGCCGCTACCCGTGACCGTGGTGGTGCCGGCGTAGGTGTTCGTACCGGTGACCACCATCCCGCCGCCCCGGACCTGGAGGGGCCCGGTGAAGGTATTGTTGCCGGAAAGGGTGAGAGTCCCGCTCCCCGTCTTCACCACACCGACGGTTCCTGCGACTTCGGACGATACCTCCGCATCGACGTCACCTGAGATCCGGGTGACATTCGTGAGCGTGAGCACGTTTCCTTGGATCAGGTAGCCGGGCGCGGTGAAATCGAGGTGACGGGCGGAAATCGGCTCCGGAAGGGTCAGCGTGGTTGGCACACCGGCACCGAAACGGGCAAGCTCCGTGCCTCCATTGACCCACGTTGTGGCGGCTCCGTTGTCCCAGTTGACGTCCAAGGTATTCCACTCGGAGCTGGCGGCACCGGTCCAATCGTAAACATAAGGCGCCGGGGTCTCCGGAAGGGCGATATCGCCCGAAGACGCCGCGCGGTCGGTAGGTGTGGCGAAATCCACGTCGCGGTAATCCAGCACCGTCCATGAACTTCCGTCCGGACTCCCCTCGATGAGCCAGCGCACCGGATCGCGCTCGATCGCATCATTGGCAGTGGTGAAGCGGTAGCCGTCGATGGTCACGGCGGAAGGAAAGCTGAAGACGACGGGGCCGCGGAAGAAGTCGAGCCACTTGCTGGCATTGGAGCCGTCGATCAGATTTCCCGCCACTTCGGCGGCAGGTGTATTGCCGCCGGGGTTGCTTGCGCTCGCTCCGGCGTATGAAACCGGCAGGCCGAGATGCAGGAATTCGAATCCCGCCATTTGGATGCTATTGGCAGTGGTATCGTTGCGCAGCTTCACCGGAGTGAAGCGGTAGTGCTGGAAGCTCGCCTCGGCAGCCAGGGCGGCGGAACAGCATGAAAGGGCGGCCAGGAGCAGGGATGCTCGGCGGGAGATGGCGGGGTCTTGGGTTTTCATGGGTATGGGTACGTAGTTCTTGCGTGCTACACGCGAGGAGCGTGCAAAGGGGTCTCCGCTGGCCAGAAGCAGCGGGCTTGGTCTCAGGCCGGGAAATTCCGGCCGGGTCGGGAAAGGAAGCTCAGTCCAACTGGGGATCTCGGTTCAAAGTTCGCTTCTCAAAAGAGCTTCAGGATGGAAATCACGGGTAATCGACGATTTTGACGGAGATCCGCTTCAACGCGAGATCGCCCCCGTCGTCGTTCCAAATCACCAGCGATGCCGGCATCGCCCGCCTGCTGGCGGGTACTTCCGCGATCAGCGCGGATTGGGTGGAGGTCCCGGAATGGAGGGTGATCTTTCCCGCCAGTGCATCGTAGCGGAGCGTGAGTTCGTTCTCCTGCAGGGCGGAGATTCCAGTGAGTTCGGATTCGAGACCTCGCCCCTCGTCCCGGAGCCTCCAGCGGTGACCCTCGCTGGCCCGTGCCTGGACCGAGCAGATCACCGTGCCATCGGCCGTCTGTAGCGCGATCTTCTCGATGCCGCCGAGGCGGGTCTGCTTGTCCCATATCCACGAAGGCTGGCGGGTGCTGAAGGACATCAGTACCACCTGACGATGGTTTTGTGTGCTTTCGGGCAGGAAGTTCCCCTTGAGATTGCGGGCCCCGCCGGAGGTGTCCAGCTTGCCGGCACCCACCATGGTGGGCACCCTTTCCATCTGAACTTCCCACGGCTCGCCGACATCCGGCCTCTTGTCCTTGAGCGGGGTCTCCGCCGGCTCGCTGAAGTCGTCCTCGAAAACCACCGTCTCACCCGGCAGATCCTTCCGGAAATCCGTGGCAGTCACCGGATCCAGACGGGTATTCCCGCGGTTCAGCCAGGAGGCGGATTCGCCGGCTTTCAAGACCCACCGGCCTTTCTGATTGCCCCGATCCACTTCCACCTTCCCGGTGGTCACGTGGACCTCGCAGGAACCGCCTTCCACCACCCGTACCCCGAACTCCGTGCCGATATGGCGGATGACGGCACCGGCGGCGAGCACCTTGAACTTCGGCGCCCCCGGCTGGACCCGGAAAAAGACCCGGCCGCGGCGCAGATCCACGTCACGGCCATTCTCCCCCATGAAAATCAGAGCGGGGCCATCCACACAGGCCGTCGTGTAGGCATCGAGCTGTGCCACCACCACGCCGTCCAGCACTTCCAGCCGCTGCTTCTTCGACCAGCGGCCCTCGTTCACTGTTACGCCATCGATCAGGAAATAGCTGTCGGCGGAGCCGGAAACGGTGGCTGGCAGCGGCTCCCGGTGCAGAAACAAAGGCAGGGCAGTCGCTAGCACCAGCAATACCGCGGCGATGGCTCCACCCCAGATCCAGCGGGCGCGGAGCTTCTCCGCGCGCTCAAGTTGGGAGCCCGCCAGCAGGTGCGTGTGCAGGGCAAGGTGATCCGGCATCTCGTAGTTGTCCGAGAGCATCTGGTCGGTGCTCATCAGCGCGAAATAGTCCCGCCTCACCCCGGCATCGCTCATCATCACCCGCTCCAGCTTCTCGAAATCCTCCTTGGAAATGGAGCCCTCGATGAAATCCTGGATCAGTTGCTCGGTGCTGCTTTCCGGCTTCATCGGGTGTCAGGCATGAGTTGGAGTTCGATGCATTTGCGCAGGGAGGCCCGGAGCTGGTAAAGGCGGGCCTTCAGGGTGCCCGTGCTGCGGCGGGTGCTCGTCGCCAGGGCCTCCAGCGAGCCACCCGTCCAGTATCGGTGCCGGAGCAGCTCTTCGTCCTTCGGCGTCACCTTGCGCAAGCAATTGGAAAGAGCCCGGCGGCGCTCGGGCAGCTCGTCGGAAAAGTCCGTGAATTCCGTCACGAACAAATCGAGGAGCTTGTTGTCGAAGGACACCAGCATCGAACGCCGTTGCCTCCGGAGGTGGATCTTCACCTCATATTGGGCGACTTGGAACGCCCAAGCCTTGAAGCTGGAGCCGGGGCGGTATTTGTGGCGTTTCTTCCACAGGACCATGTTGACCGCCTGCCGGATATCGTAAGCCGCGTGCACATCTCCCGCGAGGGCGCGGATAAAGTAGAAGAGATCCACCTGGTGACGGGTGAGCTCCTGTACAAATTCTTCGATATTTTCGTCCTCTTGGGTCATGGACAGTCAGAGACAGCCGGGACCTATGGCAGGTTTAGTTTGCCACGCTTTTTTTTCCGGCGCGCCGTCCCGGAATCTCCGATGCGCCACCGAAAAGGTGACACGTTTGTAACGCGAGAGGCTGGGTCAGTGCGTCATCCGCGTTTCGAGCTCCTCCAGCGAGGTCGCTTTGGTCTCGGGCACCAGGAAAATCACCCAGATCAATTGGAGGATCATCATGCCGCAGAAAATCGCAAATACCATCGACGCCGCGAGAGAGCTGATGAGCAAAGGAAATGCGAAGGTCAGGGCGGCGGCAAAGAACCAGTGGGTAAAGCTGCCAAGGGATTGCCCGGTTGCGCGGAAGCGGGTCGGGAAAATCTCGGCGATGAATACCCAGATGACCGCCCCTTGACCAACCGCGTGGGATGCGATGAAGGCAATGATCCCGATCAGCACGAGCATCCCCGCGCCTTGCAGAGCCTTCCCCGCCTCAGTTTGGGCGGCCTGTGAAATCTCCTTAAGACGGGCTGGAGCGGCCGTTTCGGGGATTTCAATGGCTCCCCCGCGGTAATCCGGCGCGGCGGCGGCAGCCAATAGCTCCGTCCGGGCGGCCGCCAGCTTTTCTGCCGGCACCTCCGCAGGAGCTTCAATCGACTTCGTGGCCAGATCGTTCAGGGCCGATGCCTTCGATATCACTCCGAATTCCGCGAAGTGAGAGAAGGCCCAGGCACAAAGCCCCAGCGAGGCGATGTATCCGACCGAACCTATCAAGAGAAGCGTCCGGCGGCCGAGGAAGTCGATCAATCGCAGCCCTACGAAGGTGAAAATGAGATTGGTCACGCCGATGGCAACCGACGCCATCAGGGGATTTTCCAACCCGGCCAGTCCGAGGATGCGCGGCGCGAAGTAAAGGATGGCATTGATACCCGATAGCTGGTTGAAGAAGGCGATCAGGAAGGCCAGCAGGATCGGCTTTTTCAGCGACCAGAACCCGGCCATTTCCACTTTCGGGTCCCTCGAATTTTCGATGGCGCTCACCTTGGCCTCGATCAATTCCGGGCTGTGGTCGGGATAGATCTTCCGCAGCGTCTCGACCGCGGCAGCGTGGTCCCGCTTGCGGCCGAGGAGCCAGCGCGGGCTCTCCGGAATCCGGAAGCAGGCCAGTGCGTAAATCACGGCGGGAAGCGCCTCTACCCCGAGCATCCATCGCCACGCGTGCTCGCCCACTCCTCCGAGGAGCCAGTTTGAGAGATACGCCACGAGGATACCCAGCACGATATTGAACTGAAATAGCCCGGCCAGCCGGCCCCGGCGCTCGGCGGGGGCGATTTCGGATATATAAAGTGGAGCGGCGACCGTCGAGGCACCCACTCCCAGGCCACCGATGAAACGCGCCAGGGTGAACGACCAGACCTCGGGCGCGAAGGCCGAGCCGATTGCAGAAACAAAATACAGCACGCCGATCCATAGCAGGGTCTTCCGCCGCCCGAAACGATCCGTAGGCCACCCGCCTAACAAGGCACCCAGGACCGTACCCCACAATGCGGAAGACATCGCCAGCCCGTGCATGAAATCGCTGAGCCCCCACATCCGCTGGAGGGACTGCTCGGCACCGGAGATCACCACGGTGTCGAATCCGAAAAGAAAACCTGCCAATGCCGAGGTTAGCGACCAGATAAGAAGCTTGTTCATGGGTAATGCGAGCGGTGGTCCGGACGCCCTTGGGAGGCGCGCTCCGGCGATGGCGCACCTACCTCAAGCGCCTTCCTGCGGAATCGTCACGAGGATTCGGACGAAAATTTTCCCTGCGTCTCCGGGAACGGTGCAGGCGACCGCACCACCACCGTCGGCCAAATCCCCGGGATCGGCAGGCGACCAAGTGACCGGACCCGTGAGGCCAATGATCAAGGGTTTCATCGAGTTCGAGAATCAGCGCCAGACGCTGCGCAGGGTGTGGATCTTGAGCGACTCGAAGCGAACGGCACCGCCTTCCGACGCGATACGGACGGGCTTGAGGCCCGGCGTCTGGCGCAGATAGCGGCTCGTGTAGATGCCGTTCACGAAAACCTCCAGCGAGACGGTGTCCACGAAGAGACGGATGTGGAGCTTGCCATCCTCCGGCACCACCGGCCCCTCCACACCGGTGAAACTTTGATCCGACTTCTTCCATAGCGCGGCATGATCCCCGAAAATCCGGAAACCCATTTCAACGGCTTCAGAACCTGCATCGATTACCGCTTCCACTTCAAACTGTCCGCCCTCGAAATCGCCCAGGGGATCCGGATCTTCGCGGCCCACCGTCAGATCCTTCCATTCCTTCGTCTGCTCCCGCAATCCGATGATTTCCCGGCTCGGTTCCGCCCAGAGCCGGACCGCCCCGCCGCGGCTTCTCAGGGTGAAATCCATCGGCAAGGTCATCTGCAGGTTGAAGGGCGCTCCGCGCAGTCCCGCTCCGCTGTCGCGCATCCAGCCGATATGCACGCGCCGGCCCTCGGGAGCATTGTCATAGGACTGCCCCGCATAGGCGCTGCCGAAGTAGTGGCGATGCGGCCCGCTTTCCGCCTTGAACTCCAGCCCGTCGAAGCTGCCTAGCATGTACTTGCCGTTGGCACCCCAAACAACCCAACGCGTGTTCTTCGCATCCCCGTCCACCGGCAGCTCGAACATGTCCGGGCACTCCCCCTCCCCCGGAATCTTGTAATCGCAGGTCTTCGTCCACTTCACGAGGTCCGGCGAAGTATGGATACCATAGTCATTCCCGTCGTAGTAGAGGGTCATCACCCAGTGCTTGGCAGGAGCATGCCAGAAGATCTTGGGATCGCGGTTCTCCGCGCGGATATGCGGGACCACCGGATTGCCCGCGAATTTCTCGAAGCTGCGCCCCCCGTCGTTACTGAAGGCAAGCGCCTGCTCGGTTTTGCGACCCGGCACATAACTGCGCGTTCCTTCAGCCGTGTAGGCAAGGACAAGCGCCTTTTCGCCCTCGACCGGCAGCGTCGTCCGCTCTTTCGGCACGACGAAGCCGGAGCCCGAGTACATGTATCCCTCCGCATCGGGGAAGAGACCCGGCGGGCGCTCCTTCCAGTGGAAAAGATCGCTGCTGGTCGCGTGCCCCCAATGCATGTTGTCCCAGCCGTGATTGTAGGGATTATGCTGATAGAAGAGATGCCAGGTTCCGTCCGCCCACACGAGGCCGTTGGGATCGTTGAGCCAGCCGCGCCTGCTAGTGAAGTGATACTGCGGCCGCAACGCCTCCCGGTACAGCTCCTCTTCGCCGGGAAAGGTGGCACTGATGGCAACCTTCGACCAAGCTTCCTCCAATTCCCCCGGGATCTTTCCCGTAACGGTCACCTTCCTGCCCTGATAGGCGGAGAGATCGGTGAAGACCCAGAAGTCGGGGTTGGCTGAAAGGCAGATATCCGAGAACATCAGCGGCTCCTCCTCGCCTTCCAAGGTCAGGAAAAACCGCCGCTTGCGAGCGGTGTCCGTCGTCACTGGCCAGATCAGGTAACGTTGACCGACGGTGAATTCCTTCCGGATCGACAGGGAGGCCGGCTTGTCGCTCTGGACCAGATGATCCACGTTGATGTGGCCCCAGGTGCCCGCCTGCGAGTCCACGATCTCCACCGACACCTTCCGGTCCAGGAATTCGGAGACGTCCCAGCTCTCCCAAGCCAGGCGCTCGCTTCCTCCGGGGCTGCGGTTCGGGCCGGTCGCCGTACGTACCACTTTTCCGTCGGAGATCAGGTTGATGCAGGTCTTCCCCGGAAAACCGCCCCCGCCGATTAGGAAGTTGAGGTGCTTCCTCGCAATGGTGAACACCGGGGATTCCAGCGTTCCCGAGGTCTCGTCCCCCCCGTGATAGGAGTTGACGAACCCCTTGCCACGGAACCCTTCCACCGGCATCTGGCCATCCAGGGCACCTCTCGCGGGTCCCTTGCCGAAGGCTCCCCCGCTGACTCTCCAGCCGCTGAAGTCGGATCCTTCGAAATCGGCTACGAGCAGGTCGTCCGCAGCCAAGGCAGACCCGCACAGGGAAAGCAGGGACAATAGGGAAATGGCACGCATGAGCATGAGAGAAGGAACGAAAGCAGTGACGGATGCTTTTCAATCCCGACGAATCTGCAAAATCCAGATTGCCAGCTCCGCCATATTCCTGACATGACAGCTAGGGCAACTTGTAACCATGGAAAACCCGAATGCTTCCTCGGTGCGGTTCCGGGAGGTGGCGCGCCAGCTCCGGGAGGAGATTCTCGCCGGCCGCTACGGACGCGAAGGCCGGCTTCCCAGCGAAGCCCAACTCGTAAGGCGCTTCGGCGTCTCGCGACCGACGGTTGCACGGGCGTTCGCCTTGCTGGGCGACGAGGGCTTGGTCGAGCGTCGCGCCGGCTCCGGCACCTTCGCAAAACCCGGTCGGGAAAACTCCCCCACCTCCAATCTCCTGGCGCTGCTGGTGCCGGACCTGGGGAATACCGAAATTTTCCAGCTCATCTGCGGGGAAATCGCCAGCTTGGCGCGCGTCCATAATTACGGCCTCGTCT
>CAMPGU010000099.1 GCA_946885645.1 uncultured Haloferula sp. | reverse complement strand
TCACAGACCCCCCCCCGGATACAATCCATCCAAGGAACATGAAATGCTGTTTTATTCATAAATCTAGAACAACGCCCTTCGACAGGACGTAATTTGAGCTATGATCGTCCGAAAAGCACCTCATGGCCGGACTCTGAAACCCATTGGATCACCCATCCTCTCCCCTTCAGCGATCTGATGGCGCTCAGGGTATCTTCTCTTCTGAAGGAGGGCATCCAATGATGGAACTCGACCAACAAGTGTCCGATCCGATCAAGCACCGCCCCGTTCGCAAGCGAACGCAGAACTTCGTACTCCGCACCTTCGATGTCCATCTTGAGAACGTCCACCTTCGCGTGGTCCAGTTCTCTCATCACCGATTCGAGCGACTTACATTCCGCCACGAAGCTGTCGTGGGACGTGGCTTCCGACGGTCGGCAACTCGCGGAGACATGCTCCGGATTTTTTGGCAACCAGAGCTCGAGTTCGCCATCACTTGCGCCCAGCGCCCATGGCCGGATGACGAATTTATGCTCTCTGACATTTCCTTCCACCCACCGCAGGGACTTCGGGGTGGGATCAAATCCAAAGACCCTGCACCCGGTGGCTTCGATCAAGGCTAGGTCGAAGGAAACATCTTCGCCGATGCCGAAAGAGTAGATAATCGATCCGGCATTCACGACTCCCTCAGGTAGGGCCCAGCCGCCGTAGGGGCTCCCGTAGAAGCGCGTCGCTGTTCTCTGATCCGGTTTCAGATATAGATCCTTCCCCAGCAGATGTTTTACGGCGAGCTTCAGCCTTTTGATCGTAATGCTCATGATCTTTGGTGTCGAAGCAGATTCTACCGGTGGATCGATTGGGCGATGATATCACGGAAGGACTTCTTCCAATCCTCCGGATCGGCCTCCTTTTCAAGCCACTCCCTTCCGGCATTTCCCATACGGCTCCGGGCTTCCGGCCCGGCGGCCTCCAATGCGATGACACTTTGGGCTAGCGAATCAGCGGACCCCGGTTCATGGAGCAGGCCAGTCTGCCCATCGATAACAGTCTCGGTAAGTCCGCCGGAGCGAGCTGCAAGCACCGGGCGGCGGAAATCATATGCTTCATAAACCGTCAGGCCGAGCGGTTCCCACCAGAGCGAAGGCATTACCAGGCCGCGGCAATGTTGAAGCAGGTCGGCCTTCTCGCGGCCGCTTACGAAGCCGGCAAAGCGTACGTTACGCGAACGCATCGTCTGATTGTGGATGCGTGCCTCCTCCGGCCCGGTTCCCGCGATAATAAGACGGGGACAGGCGGACCCGAGGTGATCTTCCAAGCGGCGCCATGATTCCAGCAGGACCGGCAATCCCTTTTCCGGCACGAGCCGGCCGAGAAAGAGATAGTAGTCCCCTTCCTCTGCCTGCGGATCGGTATTCCCCGGTTGCCAGCAATGCCTGAGCGTGACGATCCGCTCCGGGGGGATGCCGGCCTCGATGAATTTCAAGCGCATGAACTCCGAAACCGCGACCCAACGGCGGACAAGATCCAGCCCGCCGCGCCGCCGGAACCTGGCGAGGTACCACGCGAGCAGGGCAGTGCGTGGAAAGGACCCTTCCCACGCGGCATTCACTACCTCCGGCAGAACCTTTCCCCGAAGGGCCCCGTCATTGGTCCTTCCGTTCACCCACAAGGTTCCCGAAGGACTGAAAGGCCTGAAATTGTGGATATACTGGACTACCGGAATGCCGAGAGAAGAAGCCTCTTCATAGAGGCCGAACGAGCCCACCGGCAGGACGTTGTGGAAGACCAGGGCGTCCGGCTTCATCCGGATGACTTCTTCCCGCAGGCGTTCCCGGGAGCCCGGATTATTCCAGAGAAGCCGGGCCTGTCGCAGCCGGCTGGGCTTGCCACGCTCCGTCCAAGTCCTGCTCTGAAAGCGGAGATTGCTCACCCTTACATCGTCGGGGGCGAGGCGAAGCACCTCGTCCACCCAGAGCTCTTCCCCGCCGCGTTCGAGATATTGATTGAAGACCTGGAGGACTTCCAGGGAATGCCCCGGAGAATTCGGGCGGCCCGGGACATGGTCCTCAGGGGACGAGGGAGCCAGCACGTGCAGTTCATCCTCTACCCTCTTGAGGAAATGGGCAGGGAGGTAGCGCCCTTCGTAGAAGCCGCGGGCCTTCTCCGCGATCCCGGGTGCATCGCCCAGACGCTCGCGGACAGAGAGCAGTCCATCCGCGAATGCTTCCGGCTGGCGGATCGGCAGGATCTCGGCTACCCCGCATCCCTCGACAATCGAGGGAACTCCGCGCCAGTCCGTGGCCACCACGGGAAGACCGGAGCCGAGGGCCTCGATCACCACGATGGGGAATGCCTCGGAGGCGTAGTGGGTGGGGAAGAAAAAGATATCCGCCCGCCGGAACGCCTCCCACTTCTCATCCCCGGTCAATTGACCCGGAAATTCCACCATTCCGCCGACACCAAGCTCGGAGACTAAGGCCAGCGTTTTCTTGCGAAAGCCCTCGGAAAACCATTTGCCGACGAGACGGAATCTGAAGTTGCCTTCTTTCCCCCGCCCTTTCAGCACCGCGGCCGTGCGGAGGACTTCAAGCACTCCCTTCCCTTCCTGCAAACTGCCGACGAAAAGAACGACGGCGGGATCCTCCGGACCTTTCGCCACCCGGGAAACCCCGGGGACTTCTATCCCGTAGGGCGTCCAGCACCAGCGATCCGCGGATAGCACCCTGTGCGGCGGTACCTCTTCCTTCGCCACCTCCAGACACAGCTCGGGACGCCCGTAAGCTTTCCGCGCGAGCCAGGATCGCACGCGCGAGCCCGCCATGAACTCCCCGAAACCGCCGGCATGAAAGATGAATGCCGTCTTTCCCGCCAGATAGCGGACGCAAGAAAGATAGGCGACATCCCGCAGGAAGGGGACCCAATGGGGACTGGCCGGCGGATAGAGCAGGATGCTCCCCGGCCGGGCTTTCAGCAATCGGCGCGTCTCGCGGACCAACTGCCAGAGATGCCGGATCTTGCGGAGATCCACCTTCCCGATCCTCTCCATCTCATCGCTGTACGCCATCCGGACGCAAGCCACGTCCAGGTCCTGCCACCGGTGCTCGAAAAGCATGGCGGTGGCGACCGCCTGCCCGTGCCAAGGCGGAGGCGTCTGACCGACGATCACGATGGATGTCTTGGCCATTGAAATGATTCGGGCTGCCTGACGGGAAACCTCCTCCCGGGCTCAAGAACCGGTTGAAAAGAGATCCAGTATCTTCTTCGCGACGAGATCCGGCCTGAAATCGGGCATCCAATCCATGCTGATGCGCCCCGGATCCCGACCGCCGGTGTCCCAGCATTCGAGCTCTTGGCATAGCGCATCCGCAAGTGCTCGAGCCGAGGGCTTGTCCGCGAGGCGGCCGGAACCCTTTGAGCAGTGCCACTCCAGAACACTGAGGAAGGGAGAACGGCAGCCGACCACACTCGCACCGGAACAAACGGCCTCCGCGGAAGAATTGTGACACCCTTCGTAAGCGGAGCTTACCAGCATTACCTTGGCCCGCTTGTACGCTTCTGCGACCACGGCATTCGGCACGACTCCTTCCAAGATCACCCTCGATTTAGCCCGGGCATTCAGCGAGGCGTACCACGCCTCCATCTCCGGGGGGATCTTTCCGAAGATCCGGAAAGAGGCCGTGCACCGGTCGATGGCCAGCGAAATGGTTTCCAGCAGCAAGGGAGTCCGCTTCTGCAAACTGTCCCACCTGCCGACGGCGAGAACCTCGTCTTCCTTGCGGTCCGCCGCGGGATCGAAACGGAAGTGGAAATTTACAGGGACGGGAATGAACCGCACTTTTCGGGCAGCATCCGTCCCGACAAGCCGGGAGACAAAAGAGCGATAGCGCGCCTCCGCCTGCGGAGTGGAGACCAAGAAGAATTCGCTCCCGGCGATGGCGCGTGCGGTGGGAATATCCCGCGTGAGAATCCTGGCCGTATGGCTAACAGGGATTTTTGCCAAGGTCCGGGCCGTCTGCTTCCAACGCGGTTCGTGCCAATAGTGGACCCTTTCCGCCCCGAGATGCGCTTTCCAATCGGACAGAGGTGAAAAAACTCCCTGCGTATCGGTAACCTGCGCCACTCTAACTCCCGCACTTCGGGCTGCACTCACCATCCGGGCGTAGCGGGGTGATCCCCAAGTGTAGAAGATCATGCCCTCCAGACCCAGCCCCTCCCACCAGACAGGGCTCGCAAGTTCTTCCTTGGTGGCGCGGATCAGGTCCGGCAGGTCGTCTGGCATCGGGAGACCTGGCATGATCGCGCGGGAATCATGCCCGAGCTTTTGAAGGCCACGGCAGGTCAATCCGGATTCACGGGCAAAATAAGTCTCGTCGCCTCTGAAATTCCGCGGCGTACCCGTGTACCATCTGGCCATGATCAGGAGACGGGAGCGATATCTCCGAGCAAGCGGACGAAGGTATTTTCACCCCGCTGCTTCTGCAAGAACGGCCGATCACCGAGAGCTTGGTAGAATGCCCTTGCGCAGAGGGCAGCAGGAGTATCGTGAAACTCGATAACGATGGATCCTATCGCATCGAGCCACGACGCGCGGGCGTGCTCGAACAGCGGCTTTTCCGCACCCTCGATATCCAGCTTGAGAATGTCGACGCGCTGCACCTGTGCCATATTCAAAAGGTCTTCGACCCGAAGCGCGTCCACCTCCGTGCCCGCCCCGGTCTCGCCCACCTGTACCGCGAAGCTGCTTGCCGTGGGGTCGAGAATCCGCAGTTTCCGCTTCTCGTACCAGACGGCTCCTTCAACGACGGTCACATTGTCCAATCCTTGCACATTCTCCCGCAGCGCCCGGAGATTGGAAAGATCCGGCTCCACCGCGAAGATGCGCGCCTCCGGAAACCGTCGGGCATACCAGACCGCGGCATAACCCACGTTTGCCCCTCCATCGACGATTGTCCTCACGCTCTCCGGATAGGGAAGCTCGTAGGAGCCGGATCCGAAGATATCAAAGAAGACTTCCGCATCGCTCGTCCCTCCTCGTAAGAGGAGCGGGCGACGTTCCGGTAGCAGAACCAGGCGGGCATCGCGCTTGAGCAACCGGACCATCGCGAACGCCAAGATAGGGCGGAGAGTACAAACCCTCCGCACACCGAGTTTTAACATGCAGCTCGCAAGGCTGAGGGCAAAATGTAGCTTCTTCATACGATGGAGCGGGTTTCGAACCTCAGGCGAGCAATTCGCGGTAAATCCGCAGGAACCCTTCGGCCGTCCTTGCCGGACGCAAATAGTCCCGGTTTTCCTCAAGCCGACATGCCCCCATCGTCTTTGAAAGTTCAGGATCGTCCATCAGCTTCGACAGCGCCGCCGCGATTTGATCCGGATCGCTCGGGTCAACGATGAAGCCGTTCTCACCGTCCCACACGTAATCCGTCTGCCCCCCGTGCGGGGAAGTAATCACGGGCAGACCTACAACCCGTGCTTCCTTCACTACATTCGGGCTGGTATCCGCCAAAGTAGGCAAGACGAGGCAAGTCGCTTTTGAGAGCCGGGCTTTGAGTTCATCCCAGCGAATTAAGCCCAACCATTCGATTCCCGGAATGTTCCGGGCCTCCAGTACTTCACGTAGAGGACCGTCTCCGGCGACCTTCAGCCGCCAGCGCCGGTGGGGAAGACGGGACATGGCCTCTATCAGGGTATCGATGCCCTTGCCACGGTTTAGGGTCCCGACGAAGAGAGCATAGGATTCCTGCTCCTCAGGTTGCCATCTCACGTTAAAAAAGGAAGGATGCACGCCATACTCCACTTTGCGGAGATCAATCGTGGGAAAAGTCCTCTTCACGACCTCCGCTCCCCAACTGGACTCGCAGGTCACCACGGTCGCTGTACTGAGATAACGGGCCTCCCATTTAGAAATAGCCCGCCACTGCCAGATAGCAGGAAGGAGATCCAAGCTGCTCAAATGATGGAGGATACCTTGCAATGAGAAGACGGTTGGCACCTTGGAGCCCGAGCATATCACGGGATACGCGCGCTCGGATCCCCAACAATGAACGAGAGCCGGATCGACTCGCGTGAGAGCAGCTTTCAATCTCCTTCGGGAGAATCTATAACCGGCAAGCAGATCGAACGAAAGCTTGATCGCCGGAATGCGATGAAACATCTGTCCATTCCAAGAGCGGGATTCCATTTTTTGGATACTTCCGCTCCGATCCAAGCTGATCCAATGAAACTCGTAGTCCCGGGATTTCGAGAACTCATCGGCTAGCTGAACGAGCCATGTAGAACCCTGGCCACCTCCCCGGCCAACCGCTCCTTCCGCGAAATAACTCCACGGGAAATCCGCTAGTATCGCGATCCGTTTTCGCACAATACTCATAGCTCTATCGCCCCTTGGCTGAAGGTCCCCGTCGAGCTCCGAAACCCGGACATCCGCTCTCAGGAGGCGACTTTAAATAGTCCGATGATAGAGGTCGATTGATATGGAAACAGCCTCCTGAACAGTCCCGTCTCAAGCGAGATCGTCGCTTCTTGTCCCAGCACCTTCAACACGAGGTTGCTGGCCACTGGAACTTTTACGTGGTCGAAGCCCCATGCAACATGCTTGAGCCCGCAATGGCGCTCCGCCAAGTTTAGGAAGTGCGAGTGATTCCAAGACTGCAGATGTCCCTCGTTGACTTGCACAACATTTCGGCCAGGGCGCAGCAGGTCCGGAATTCCAGCAAGATTCGGTACTGCTACCAATACATACCGGCGAGCCATCTCACGCAAATGGTTAAGCGTCTCCCTCGGGTTCGGCACGTGTTCAAGGACATGGAAGCATGCGACGACATCGTACGCCTCCTTCCCCAGTTGAGCGACGGGATCGGAGAGGTCCAGCAGATCCACTTGGCCGAACTCGGATGAGAGCCGCACGCATTCCGGATCGAGGTCCGTCCCACGCACGGTCATCCCCATTTCGCGGGCAAGCTTAAGGGTCTCTCCCCGGCCGCAGCCGTAGTCGAGAAGCGACCATCCCGACACCTGCGGCTCATGCTGCCGCAAGAGCTCGAGAGCCTTCAGCTTCCACAGTGTCTCATAGTAATGATTACGATCGGACCTGGGATCAATCTGATACGGGAGATGGTTAATTCGGCTCATACATGGAGAACTGATGGAAGGAGGTAGAGGAGAAGCATTTCTTCAACCGCGCAAACGACGTAAGGAGTTGAATCCCAGGAAACCGCCTGCTGAAATGAGGATGCAAGCTATCGCAACAGTAGCCGCACCCGGGATCGATATTGCCTTCCCGAATATCTGTAAGGCGTTTCCTCCGCTTTCCCAGATACCGGGGAAAACAACGGAAAGAAGTACGAGCGTCCCACAGCCGCCCGCTGCTATCGCCGCCGAGGCCAGTGAAACCTCGCCGCGCTTGAAATTGCCGCCTCTCCGGCCTTGGAAGTAACCGTACGTGCCCATCGCCAGGGGTAGAATGGCCATCGCTCCCGCCAAGCCTGGAAGTCCGAGATGCCGGTAGCTGAACACCGAAAATATCACCGCTGCCACGATGGCCATTACCGAGACGAGAGCCACCCGGCCCATGGTGCCGCTGAGGTACAAGAGGCACAGGAAAACGCGGCTGACGGGATCCAGCAGGACGATGCAGGCGAGCACCGCATCGGTAGCCGCTCCCGCATAGAAGCCGGGACCCGCGAGGAGCTCCACGATCATCCGGTTGAATCCCAAAACCCCGCCAGCCGCGATGAGGGCAACGGCAGCGGTAAGCAGGCCGACATACCGGTGCTTCCGGAGGAGAGCCTCTCTCTGGTCCGTCACGTGTAGCCGCAGAAGCCGGGGATAGAAGGCCCAGAGAGTCCGCCTCACCAAGCCGGCAAGAAACATGGGCACGCGGCTGGTGATGGTATAGATCGGCACCGCCGCAAGACCCCCGTAGCGGGCCAGAATGATGGCGGGAAGCGTGGAGAACACCGCTTCCACGATCCCCATGACGCTAATATTGAGGCTGAGCCCCAGCAATTCTTTCAGCCGCCCGACTGTGACACCGCGCCGATCCCACCCGGGTTTCTCCGGGCCGCGGTAAATCAAAAAGCCGTAAAGAATCCCCGTAAAGACGACGGTCGCCGCCATGCCCGCCACATACGACACCATGCCCCACCCCGATCGCAGCGTGAGGTAGAAAAATAGAATGCTGATCCAAGGAGCAATCCCTTGGGCCAAGGAAACCCAATGAAACCGTTGCTGCGCAGTGAGGAGGCCGGGAGCACCCCGATAAGGAAGCCCGATTCCCACGAGGACGATCGAGCCGAGGAAGAGGATATAGGCTTGGGATGTGAGCTGCGATGGAACCTCGAATACGCTGATCATCCAAGGAGTCAATGCTCCCCCGACCACCACCAGCAGCATTCCAAGCAGACTCAGGGCAAAGATGCTTACCGTCCACCAGCGGTTGATTTCCGCCCGGTCCTTCGCCGCTACCGATGCGGCGATCTTACGTCCGATACCGTCCCCGATACCCAGATCCATCCAGGTCAGATAATTGACCACCGCGCTGACCACCGCCCACAGGCCGATTTCCTCCTTCTTCAGGAAATGGACGGCGATCGGAATCGAAACAAACGCCGACACTCCCATCGAGAGGGTCGCGAAATAGGAGGCGGAGGCATTCTTTGCCGTCGGACTCTTGCGCAGATAGCGGAGAAACCTCATGAAACGATGTCGCGGTCCTTCGGATCAAGATGCCTCCCGCCGGGACGCGGTTGCACTCCCCGAAACGCGGCTCGCCAAGCTGCCATCGTGCCCGCCCATGTCCTAACCCCGGGCGCGAATACCTCTTCCTTCCGGAAACGGCAAATTCCCGACAGCCCGAGGAGGCGCCTGTTGGGATGAGGCATCGGGAAGCGGAACTTTCGCGGCATTCCTCGCGATTGCGAGGTTCTCGATCATCTTCAGCAGGCCTGCCATTGCGATGAATTGCGGAAACTCCGCCCGGTACGCGCCGAAAATCAGCATGGCCCAGAACGGATAGATCAGGAACGGTATCGCGACGAAAATCACATACGGGAAGAGGGGATCTCCGCGGAAGAAACGGATCAGACGACAGGCGCAGCGGAAGGCCACGATCATCAGGACGAGAGCAAGGAGCAGTCCCAAGACACCGGTGAACCGGATGGTCTCCACGTGGAAGCCGTGATAGCTCCCCTTCGCGAGCGCCTGCTCCTGCGACGAATTCATGTAATTTTCGTAGCCGGCCGCTCTTTCAAGGATCGCCTTCATTTCCCGGGAACTGAGGGCGAAGCCATCTCCCAGCCATTTGTTCTTAATGAAGTCGTCGGTCCCGAGCGCCAATTTCCACATCTCTACCCGCCACTCGGTGCTTTGATCCGCGTCTCTCTCCGCCATGCTATCGACCTCCACGGGAAGCACGGAGAGCACCCGCTGCGCACCGAAAGGCAGGTTCTGGACGGTCCCAGTCGCGACGATGATGGCAAGTCCAAGGAATCCGGCGAATCCCACCACGATGACATCCATCATCTTTCTACGCAATAGCGCGACGACGATGTAAGTGACCGCCAGATAGGCGATTACGGAACGGTATCCGCTGAGCAAAACCAAGCCGCATCCGACCACCAACGGGACAAAAAGGTGAGGTTTGAGCGGATTCAAGGTCATCAATGGGCGGGCCATGCATAAGACGGGAAACGCGAGGCCCCGGCCCAACTGGGAAAATCCTATTCCTCCCCGGACCGCTGAAAGGTCGGTCGCTATTTCCTGCCCGTAAGCCGCGGCCAGATTTACATTGGAATAGATGGGAATTACCAAGGAAGCAAACGCCGGCATCCAATCGGAGACCGTCAGAACTGCTCCATCCAGAATGAAGAGTACTATCCCCGAAATGATCGCCCAACGGATCATCTTCTCGTTCGGCCTGGCGAGGGCCATGCAGAAGTAGGCGATCACCGCGATGCCGAAAAGGAAGTAGGGCTTCCCTCCGGCGGTATCTCCGCCCATCACCATCAGGCCGGTGGGATTTCTAACAAAAGCCTGCCCCACCGCCGCGAGCTGGAGCAGTACCGCGACATCCAGCCAATTGAACCTCCAGACAAAATCCTGACGGTGCAAGGCGAACCGGATGATGAACATGCCCACGACAATCCCGGTGAACAGGGTCCAAGGCGGCGGCGAGCCGGGCAGGAAATTGATCGCGCCCTGCAAGCCCAAGGTGGCGGGCAACAGAACCCATACATTCTTTCCTAGCGCGAGAACGAAAACGACTCCCGCCAAACCCACAACCCAAGCGACGGCTTCGGTTTGAGCGGTGGCGGCTGCAATACCTAGGTAGATCGCTAGCAGAGCCGCGATGACGATGATAAACAGGCCCTTGATCTGACTCGACTCCATTTTACTCGAAATGCCGTAGCGGCGGACGATGGTTTGCCCTCCTGTCGTTACCAGAAGAAAAATAACGGCTTCAGCTCCCGGCTCACTCGATCCGCCGCACCAGCCTCGCTGGATTCCCGGCCGCAAGCGTTCCAGCCTCGATCTGCCCTGAGACCACCGATCCCGCTCCGATCACGGCCCCGTTCCCGATCACAGCCCCCTTTAGGATCGTGCAACCTGCACCGATAAATACTCTTTCGCCAATGTGGATCGCAGCGGTCCGGACCGGATTCCCGCTGCCGAGGGGCACCTCGTGCATGTCGGAGTCGCAGATCAAGCATCCTGCTCCCAACAACGAGCGTCGCCCAAGGATGATCTCGTGATAGGAAATAAGTCGCGAGGAGGAAATGCCAACACCGTCTTCAAGGACAATCCTGCCTCCTGATCCAGCGTGAAGCACCGTCCGCCTCCCGTCATTCAGAGGATTCGACCATCCTGCGCTATTGATGGTTACGTCGTCGCCGAGGGTGATGGTCCCGCCCTTCCGCCGGATCCGGGGTAGCCCTTGAATTAGATTTCTCTTCCCCGGTCGAACTCCGTGGAGCCGACACCACGCCAGTCCTGCAAAACGGATTAGGATCAGCAGAATCGATTTCATCGGATCAGGAAGAGGGCCTCAAGCTTTGCGACCCAGCTCCCACTTATCGTGCCGGTGGGCAATTGTCAGGCCACCCTCGGCCGCAAAGCGCTGCACCGCCAGCCGCACCCCGTCCCATGCCCAATCATCTCCGAAGAGGACACCCCCAGGCCGCACGAGATCCCAGTATGAGACCAGATCTTGATAAACGTCTTCCTCCTCGTGGCTACCGTCGATGTAGATCAAGTCCGCTTGGACTCCCCGGAGAGAAAACCATTGGGCGGCCGTGACGGAGGGAACAGGGAAAGGCGTGATGCGGCCCTGTCGGCCGGCCCGGCAAACATTGGCGAGAAACTGGTAATAGAGAGTCGGATAGCCGTGTTTCAAACCCAGCGCCCCGTGGCGGCCCGGATCGTCCGGGTCCGTCCACATTTCGAGAGCTCCCAGCCACGTATCGACGCAGATAATCTCGGCATCCAGTCCGCAAGACTCCGCGTGCTCCGCCAGGGTCAGCGCCGAACCGCCTTTCCAGGTTCCCACCTCGATGATGCGGGACGGACGGATCTCCGCGACAAGTTCGCCGAAGGCCGCCGAGTCCGAGCCCCAGCCGGACCGGTCATCCGGCCATGACTGCCAATCGAATCCCGCATACGGATCCACCCGATGCAGCAGGGGACGCACTTTCCCGGTGAAATCGCCGGCGGGACCCGCAAGCCGCGCAGCGGGCCGCAGCTTCTTCAAGCTGAAGCCGCAGCGGTAGGCCGCGCCCTTGATCCAGCTCTGTGCCAGGCGGGAGAGGGACATGCTAATGATCGGCCCCGCTCCGGGCCGTCCTGAAAAAGCGATCAGATGAT
Organism: uncultured Haloferula sp.; assembly: GCA_946885645.1. The sequence goes on along the minus strand of CAMPGU010000099.1, from coordinate 1,288 downwards.
CATGCCTGCCGCCACGGTCTCATTCGAACCGGGATCGATCAGGATAAAGGAACCGGTCTGGCGGTTCCGGCGGTAGGAGTCGTGGATCACGGGCTGCGCGGTGCGCAAGGTGATGCGGCCGATGTCATTCATGGCGAATGTCCCCGCGCCCTCCACCTTGTGGAGCGTGTTGATATCCACCAGGTATTTCACCTCGCTGACGATCGCCTGCATTTCCCGGGTCGTGTGGCGGAGCAGGAGCTTTGCGCGGGAAGCCATCGGCTTGTTTGAAAACCAACAGACCATTGCTTCGAGATCCTGCGAAACCTTCGGCGGGTTGTTCCGCTTGATGATCATGTCACCGCGGGAGATGTCGATTTCGTCGGTGAGGGTAAGGGTCACACTCTGGGGGGCGAAGGCCTCCTCCAGATGTCCGTCCGCGGTTTGAATCGCTTTCACCCGGCTGGTGAAGCCCGAGGGCAGCACGGAAATCTCATCGCCCGGCTTGAAGACCCCGCCGGCGACACGCCCGGCATAGCCGCGGAAATCATGCCACTCGTCGCTCTGCGGGCGGATCACCCACTGCACGGGGAAACGCGCATCGACGTGGTTCTCCTCCCCCCCCACATACACATGCTCCAAGTGATAGAGCAGCGAGGGTCCTTGGAACCAAGGCATCTTCGTGGACTTGTCCACCACGTTGTCGCCATTCAGCGCGGAGATCGGAATGGGGGTGATATCGACGATATTGTCGAGACGGGAGGCGAAGGCCTCGTAATCCTTCACGATCTGGTCGTAAACCTCCTGCGAGTAGTCCACGAGGTCCATCTTGTTCACCGCCACCACGACGTGCTGGATACGCAGGAGGTTTGCGATGAAGCTGTGGCGTTTCGTTTGTTCGATCACGCCCTTGCGTGCATCGACGAGAATGATGGCGAGGTTCGCGGTGGAGGCCCCCGTCACCATATTCCGCGTGTACTGGATGTGCCCCGGCGTATCCGCGATGATGAATTTCCGTTTGGGCGTGGCGAAGTAGCGGTAGGCCACATCGATCGTGATCCCCTGTTCCCGCTCGGCCTTCAAGCCGTCGGTGAGGAGGGCGAGGTCCACATGACCGTCCCCGCGGCGCTTGGAGGTTTCCTCGATGGCCTCGAGCTGGTCCTCGAAGATCGATTTGGAGTCGTAGAGGAGGCGGCCGATGAGGGTCGATTTGCCGTCGTCAACGGAGCCGGCGGTGGTGAAACGGAGAAGGTCCATGAAAGTCTTTTGAAATGGGATCGGGCGGGATTGCGGGGGCCGGGCTTAGAAG
>CAMPGU010000098.1 GCA_946885645.1 uncultured Haloferula sp. | reverse complement strand
GCCTCTGACAAAGCTCAACTGAACCGGCCGCGGCGGCACAATAACCGCCCCGGGGAGAATCCCAATCCCCCCGGAATTTGTATGACATCAGTCGGACGCGCCGGGTTTTCTGCCCGCGGGACGAACCCGTGGGCGGTCAAACGCGGTTGATGACGCAAATTTCCCCGTCGTTCGCCGGGTTAGCTGTTGTGGCACCCGGGGCGATTTGCAGCAGTTCCGCAATGCCCCGCAACCCAAGCTGCATGCACCCCCATACTCCCCCCGGAAGCCGTTTCCCTGCCCGCGCAGCCGGCTTTGCCGTCGCGATTCTGATAGGGTCGAGCCCCGCCCACGCCTCGCTGATCGCGCGGGAAGGCTTCGACCATCCCGCAGGTCCTCTAGCTGGAGCCACGGGCCCTTTGGGCTTTAGCGGTCCTTACACCGCTTCCAATGGCGGGCTCAGCGTTTCCGCAGGCGGATTGACCTACGGGGATCTGTTGGCGGAGGGAAACAAGCTGGGGTTCTCCGGGACCAACAACGACGGCAACTTCGGGATCCTCACGAACTCCCCCGATGCCCCCGGTACCACCGTTTACCTGAGCTACCTCATGGAGGCGACCTCTGCCGGCGGTTACGCCGGGGTCTCTCTCTTTGAAGGAACAGAGGAGGTCCTCTTCACCGGCAAGCGCGACGGCGTTCTCAATCTCTTCGGGATCGAGCCCAAGGTCGGAACGTCGCTGAATTCCTCCGTCAGTAGCCGTAGGACGTCGCTGGTCGTGTACCGGATCGATTTCGCGGAGGACTCGGCGACGATCCGAATGTACGCGAATCCCACGACAGGCGTTGAGCCTGCCACCGCGGATCTCACGGTCACCCGCACGACGGCGTTGACCTATGACCGCATCCGCATCCAGTCGAACGGGGTGACGGGCTCGGTGGACGAGGTCCGTTTGGGTGAAACTTTCGCCGATGTCGCGCCTCTCACCTACGGAACCCCTCCTCGGGAAGTAGTGGTGCTCGGATCTTCCGTTGCGGCGGGCGCGGGAGCAGCGGTTCAGAGCGACGCCTGGGCATACAGGATGGAAAACCTCTTGGAAAACCAAGCACCGGTCGTCCCTAACTCCCGTTTCATCTGGCACGTGGAGAACGCCTCCATCGGCGGAGACAATACCACCCGTGTCCTCAACCGCTTCCAGAACGATGTCGCCACTCCCCGGGCCGGAGCCGACATGGTCATCGTCAGCCTTTCGCTGGCGAACGAGGGCCTGATGGGCGCACCGGATCCACAGGCGGTATTCGACAGCTTCAAGAACGGTCTCACCCAGATCATCACCCGCTGCCGGACGGAAGGCTTCTATCCCATTGTTAGCCTCTGCTATCCGCAGAATGCCTATACGGCCTCCGAATATGCTCAGGTGAAGCGGATGAATCTCCTGCTTAACACGTGGGACGTTCCGAGCATCAATTTCCTCGGTGCGATCGATGACGGGTCGGGTCATTGGGCGCCTTCGCAGTTTGCGGACGACGGCCATCCGAATTCCATCGGTCACGGGGAAATGTTCTCCGCCATCGTTCCGTCCCTCTTCGATGCGATTTCGGCGGGCAAGCCCCTCCCGCAGTGGCAAGGCACGGGTGGCTATCTCCGCTTGGACCGGGATGCCGCTGTCGCCGCACCGCTGGTTTTCACGCCGGGGCAGCCGGTCCTTTCCTCGACGCTATCCTTCCGCGTGCGCAGCACCGGGCTCGGCACCGTGGCGGCAATAGGTTCGGGAGCGGATCGCGCGACTCTCGAAATCCGCGAAAACGCCTTTGTTTATATCGGCCCGGGTGGAGCAGAGCTGAGTGCCGCCGCTACCGTGAATGACGGGAAGTGGCACGATATCGCCCTATCGCATCGCCACGGCACCAGCAAGACCCTGCTCTTCATCGACGGCCAGCTCGAGGGCAGCGCCGACGATCAGTATCTTCCCGATCTGTTCGTGGTCGGCGGAGCGGCGGATGCCGTTGGCCGCGCCCTGGCGCCGCAGCAGGCGGATTATCAGGACGTGTGCATCTACCGTGCCGCCTGGACCGGGGAAGAAGCACTGGCCCAGAGCGCGGGTGCACTGCAACAGGCGAGTCTGGAAATTTGCTCGCCGCTGGTGGATGAAAACCCCGCCCAAGGTGCCGCATTTGAAAACCGCGCCCAGAGCTTCTCCGAGCTGATTCTCCAGACCGCGAACTTCAGCACCGAAGTGGCGGCCACCGCCCCGAGCGATCTCACCGCCAGCTCCTTCGCCTCTGCTACGGCGAATCTCTCCTGGACAGATCACGCGAACGGCACCGCCACCTTCACCATCGAACGCCGGCGAAGCGGCATCGCGGAGCCATGGATGATCGTGGGCACCAGCCCCGGAAGCAGCCCCTTCTTCGAAGACAGCGGCCTCCTCCCCGGGACCAGCTACGATTACCGGGTATCGATCCCCGAGGGCGATTTCCAAGGCGATCCGAGCAATGTGGCATCGATTGTCCCGGCCGGTCAGGACTCCAGCTCCTACGCGGATTGGATCGCCGGGCACTACCCCCTGCAGCAGGAGGAAAATCCGGTCTATCTCATCGATTTCAACACGAATGCGAACCCGAATTACGGCGACGTGAAATGGAATACGGTGACGAGCACCAGCAGTCCGATCCCCTATCCCCTGAGCGACACCAGTAACAATCCCTCCGGCATCAGCGTTTCGATCCCGGATTCCTTCGACCAATTCCGGAGCGACAACATCGCTCCGCTCGCCGGCTACGCAGCCGCGGCTCAGAACAGCCAGTTTTGCTTGCGCGACGACGCGCCGCTGACCGGTGCCATCACCTTCTCCGGCTTGGATCCGGAGGCGAGCTATGACTTCTCCTTCTTTGCCAGGCGCGGCTCCCTGGTGGGAGGCTTCGACTACACCGGCACCTACACCTTCACCGGTGCCGGCTCGCCGGTCGTCGTGGTGATGGATGCGGCCAACAGCGCAACCATGACGCAGGTCCCGCCCGTGACTCCGAGCGCCGCCGGCGTGGTGACCCTGACAATCTCGGAGGGTCCGGGTGCGGGGACCAATTTCCCGGTGATCAACTTCATCCGCCTGCAACGCAGCGTCCCTTCGGTTTATCTGGTGGATTTCAATACCAACGCGGCTCCCGCATACGGCGGTCTGGTCTGGAATACTGTGGCGAGCACCGCCGATCCGGCACCCTATGCCCTGAAAGACAGCTACAATACCCCATCGGACTACACCGTCGCGATCACGGATTCCTTCGACCAGTTCCGCAGCGACAACATCGCTCCGCTGGCCGACTTCGCCCCGGCGGCCCAGAACAGCCAGTTTTGCCTGCGGGATGACGTTCCGTTGACCGGCTCCATCACCTTCGCAGGTCTGGATCCGGAGAAGGCCTACGACTTCTCGTTCTTTGCCCGGCGCGGCTCGCTGGTCGCCGGCTACGACTACACCGGCACCTACACTTTCGCCGGAGGCGGACCCCCCGTGGTCGTGGTGACCGATGCTGCAAACAGCACCACCCTCACCGAGGTCCCGCCGGTGACTCCGAGCGCCGCGGGCGTGGTAACCCTGACGATCTCGGCCGGTCCGGGGAGCGGCATCGATTTCCCGGTGATCAACTTCATCCGCTTCCGGGCGATCGAACTCTCCGAGGAATACGCCGCCCTCATCGATGCCGCTGGCGATCCGGATGGCGATGGCGTGAGCAATTTCGAAGAATACGCCCGCGGGTTCGATCCGACCCTTGCCGATGCCAGCCCCTTCCAAGTTGAGCGCTTCACCCGGAATGCCACCGCCAGCCATTTGGAAGTCACCCGCGACCTGAGAGCCCGCGACGCCGGCTACGCGATCCAGACCACGACCGATCTGGCCGAATGGCAAACCGACATCACCGCCACGCGCTCGGTGGTCGGCCGCGAGGGCCCGATGGAGACGCTCCGCTTCGAAGCCCCCGCGCCTGAAGAGGACAGCAAGCGCTTCTACCGCCTGCTGTTGCAGGACCTGACAGCACCATAAAGTTCATACCATCGGGAGGCCCGGCGCCCTTTGGCTCCCCCGCATGCGGGTGGATTCAAAGTTGGACGCCGGGCTTTTCGTGTTAGAGGGTGGGGTAATACATGAAGATCAAGTTCTGCGGTGCCGCGGGCACCACCACCGGCTCACAGCACCTGCTCGAGATCAACGGCAAGCGCATCCTTCTCGACTGCGGCCTCTTCCAGGGCCGCCGCCACGAGAGCTACGAGGTCAATTGCTGCTTTCCCCATTTCGATCCCAAGGAGATCGATCTGGTGGTCCTTTCCCACGCCCACATCGACCACAGCGGCAACTTGCCGAATCTCTGCAAACAGGGCTTCGCCAGAAATATCTTCGCCACCTTTGCCACGCGGGATCTTTGCCAGATCATGCTCGCGGACAGCGCCCACATCCAGGAGCAGGATACCGAATACCTGAACCGCGAGCGCGAGAAGGACGGCCTGCCGCCCGTGGCCGCGCTCTACATGAAGGAGGACGCCGAGCGCTGCCTCCGCCAGTTCGTCACCCTCGGCTACGAGCGGCCCATGCCCATCGCCGATGGCGTCACGCTGACCTTTTACGACGCGGGACATATCCTCGGTGCCGCGCAGGTGCTGCTGGAGGTCATCGACCGGGAAGACGGCGGGAAGAAGAAGCGCTTCCTCTTTTCCGGCGACATCGGCCGCGGCGGGAACGAGATCCTGCGCGATCCGGCCGTGGTGCGGGATGTCGATTTCCTGCTGATGGAGAGCACCTACGGCGGCCGCGAGCACAGCCTGCCCGCCGGAGCCACGGACGAGTTCGGCGAGATCCTGAGCGAGGCCCTTTCCCGCGGCGGCAAGGTCATGATCCCGGCCTTCGCCGTGGAGCGCACCCAGGTCCTCCTCTACCTCCTCCACCAGCTCTTCCACACCGGAAAGCTCCGGCCCGTGCCGGTCTATGTGGACAGCCCGCTGGCCGTGAATGCCACGGAGATTTTCCGCATCCACCCGGAGTGCTTCAACGAAACGGTATATGATTTCCTCTTCGAGGGGAAGAACGATCCCTTTATCTTCCCCGGCCTGCATCTCGTGCGCGCCGTCGAGGACTCGAAGAAAATCAACGAGGTGCAGGGTCCCTGCATCATCATCTCCGCCTCCGGCATGTGCGAGGCCGGACGCATCCGCCATCACCTGAAAAACGGTCTCGGCGATTCGAAGAACACCGTTCTTTTCGTCGGCTACTGCGCCGACAATACCCTCGGCCGCGCCATCCGCGACGGCCGGGAGCAGGTGAATATCTTCGGCAAGCCGGTCACGGTCCGAGCCAATATCGAAGCCGTCGATTCCTTTTCCGGCCACGCCGACCACTCGGAACTCCTCGATTGGTTCCACAAGATCACCGGCCCGAAGAAGAACGTCTGGCTCGTCCACGGGGAGCCGGAACGCGCGAATTCGTTGCGAGCTGCCTTGGCGAGCGAGCATGACGGTGCCATCGACGTGGCGGTGCTCGGGGAGAGTTTTGAGATCTGACAGCGCTCAAGGGACGCCACAAGAGTCGTAGGCGCGGTGGTGACACCGCGAGAACGGCCCCTCGGCTTGCTCCTTCCCTTTGAGGTGAAGCGGGCCGCGCACATCGCGTTCTCACGAACGCGCCTACAAAAATGTAGAGCTCCGATTAGTGATCGGAAGATCGGCGATCAGTGATTCTGTCTTTCCCTCTCCCTCCCCGTCACCTCCCGGAACCGCCGCTCGTAGTCGGGGTGGTTGGTCTTCATCAGGCGGTCCCGGACGTTGAAATAGAGGCCGTAGAACCACGTGTCATGGATCAGGATCGCGCAGGCAATGCTGGCCCAGAACCACGCCGCCGGATACCTGTCCATGCGCGTGTACATCTGCGTCCACCCCTGCCGCGCAGCGATCACCGCGAGCGCCCCCACCCCCGCGAAGACCACCACGGAGAAGGCCGAAAAGAGCATCTCCCGCCGGATCTCCGAGACCGGGGACCACTTCGGCACCACCTTCCGACACTTCCAGCGCCGGTAGAAGATCACGTACGCCAGCAACCACGCGCCCCCCGCCAGCGCGCCATACCGCGTCGCCAGGAACAGCGAGGTATTCCCAACCGACTTCAGGAAGTGGAGGATAGGATCGAGGATGGAGAGGCCGGTCATGATCTCCGAGTTGAACGGTCCTGACTCGTCCCGCTTCGAAACGCAGCTCCGGGAATATGCAAATCCGGTGACAACCTTCCGGGCCGCCTGCAATCCATCAGGTATCAGCCGGAACCTCGTCCCAATCCTCCTCTACTCCAACGACCCAATCCAAAGCCTTCCGGCGCTCGCGGATCAGTCCCTCCCCAACAGGAGATTCCACGTTGCCTAGCCTGCTGCTGCGAGCGGCCCAATGCAGCCGGTAGTGAAGATCTGCCTCGCGGTAGATCTCGTCGAAAGGCCGCAGCTTCGCCGACGCTATGAAATCAGAAGGATCCTCGCTTGGCCCGGGAAACTTCCGCGACAGATCAGCCTCGCAATAATCGAGGTGAGGCAGTCCTGCCAAGCCTAGGCACCAGCCGAGGCTTTGGATGCCCTCCGCCAGCCAAGTCGCATCGATTCTTTCTTGATCGGTATGCTCATCGCGGTTCAGCAGGTCCTTTTCACCCGCCGATGCATAGGGCCACAGGCCGAATTTGGTCAGTCCTTCACGCAATGCACTTGGGTTCCCCCCGAGTCCGATCCCGATCACCTGGGAAAGAACCATGATCCGGCGTGCGACGTCCGCAGCGGTTCGTGGAGAGAGGTCGGCCTCGTTTTCAATCGTGGGAAGACTTTCCAAAACCGGAATATTCCACGAGCGCAGCAGAGCTATATTTTCGGCTTTGACTTGGGCGGGATCAATCATGGCTGCTGAAGATATGGTAGTGCGCTAGCCTGAGATCAAGCTCACGAACCCGGGGAGCCTTGCCGGATTTCCCTGCAAAGGTGCAGAAGCCCGCAGCAGCGGCCAACCACCCCGCCTCAACTGCATGCCTTCGTTGCGAAACTGCCGCCGAGAATCGACAGCGGCTCCGGAGGCTTCCTGAAACGACTCCTCGTCCCTTCGAGGGAATATCTCTACCCCCTTGCTCTCCTAGCAAAATCCCGCTTTCCTGTCCCGTATCCTCGGATCCTGACCGAATTCCCCGATCCCAACGACCTTCTTAGAGCCTCTTCCATTCACCGACGACCCATGAAAAACCTCGCCTTCTCCTTTGCCTTTGTCGCGACGACTGCCGTTGCGTTTGCCGCGGATCCGCCGACGCCGCCGGTGCTGGCCATCGGCTCGCCGGTGCCGGATTTCTCGCTGCCGGGGATCGACGGCAAGACCTATGCCTGCGCCGATTTCAAGGACGCGAAAGTGCTGTGCCTGATCTTCACCTGCAACCATTGCCCGGACGCGATCGCCGCGGCGCCGCGGATGGAGGAGATCCACCAGGCCTACAAGGATAAGGGCGTGGCCGTGGTGGCTATCAGCAGCAGCAGCCCGCTGGGCATCACGCCGGATGAACTGGGCTACGGCGCGCACGGCGACACCTTCGAGGAGATGCCGCTTTTCGCGAAGGACAACAATTGGACCTTCCCCTACCTCTACGATGGCGAGACCCAGACCCTGAGCATGGCCTGCGGCGCACAATCGACCCCGCACGTCTTCATCTTCGGCGAGGACCGGAAGCTGGCCTACACCGGCCGCATGGACGATGCCGCCCGCAAGAAGGGTCCGGTGGAAAAGAGCTACGTGAAGGACGCGCTGGACTCCCTGCTGGCGGGCAAGCCGGTGGCGACGCCGACCACCCGGTCCTTCGGCTGCTCGACGAAATGGGCCTGGAAGAAGGAATGGCAGGATAAGGACCAGAAGAATTGGGAAGCCAAGCCGGTGACCCTCGACAAGCTGGATGCGGAGCTGGCGAAGAAGCTGCGGGCGAATGCCTCCGGCAACGTGCGCCTGATCAATTTCTGGTCCACCACCTGCGGTCCCTGCGTGGCGGAGTTCCCCGATCTGGTGGATGCCTACCGTCGCTTCCAGAACCGCTCCTTCGATTTCATCTCCATCAGCCTGGATCCGCCGGAAGCGGAGGGAAAGGCGAAGAAATTCCTGGAGAAGCAACACGCCGCCCTCTCCGACAAGACAAAGGGCGCTCTGGAGAAGGAGGGCCGCAGCTCGAACAACTACATCTTCTCCGGCGAAAACCCCGACCTGCTGGCCGAGGCGATCGACAAGGAATGGACCGGTGCCCAGCCGCACACAGTCCTGCTTTCCCCGAAAGGCGAGATCCTCTGGCGCCATAGCGCCCAGCTCGACCCGGTGGAGCTCCGCCGTCAGATCGCGAAGGCGCTGGAAGGCATGCCCTGAGCCTCCCAGGAGGCCTCTGTGGAGCGAATACCGGATTTTACCGCGCGGTGCTGCCCCTGGGCGTGGTGACGCGTGGAGAGATCCACCGGAGCGGCGCTGCGGCATTTCCCGTTGCACATCGCCGGATGCCGGTTGAAATCTCCGTGCCGACACCCCATATTGCCCGCCCATGTCCTCCCGCCTATCCATCGACCTGTTCACCCTGCCGGAGGAAGGCAAGAATTTCAGCGGGGAGCTTCCCCCGGAGATTTTCGACCTCCCGGCCCATGATCCGCAGCCCGTGGGTCCCCTTTCCTACGACCTCCACGTTCAGCGTTTCGGCTCTGAATTGCTTCTTTCCGGAAGCCTTTCCGTGCCCTTCGAATTGACCTGCGTACGGACCCTTCATCCCTTCGTGAAAACCCTCCGGGTCGAGCCTGCGAATATTGCCGTTGAGATTGAACAGGAGGGAGTTGTGGACGCGACGGACGCCCTGCGGGAGGAGGTTCTGCTGGAGATTCCCGATTACCCCCGCTGCGACGAAGCGGACGAACCGATGCATTGTGAGATCGATTCACGGTATTTGGCGGTGGACAAACCCGCGGAAGATACGGTAGAGACCCGCCCCCGCGCCGCAGGGGACGACCGCTGGTCGGCCCTTGATGCACTGGATAACCTAGATTCCGAACGCTAATACCTTTACCGCCATGGCCGTACCAAAGCGCCGTCAGTCCAAAAGCCGGCAAAAGATGCGCCGAGGCGCCAATCGCTGGCGCGCCCCGATCTTCAAGTCTTGCTCCGAGTGCGGCAGCCGCGTGCCTTCGCACATCGCCTGCCCTTCCTGCGGCTATTACGCCGGCCGCAAGGTTCTTGAAGTGGACGCGCTCTGAAGCGCGCCGCCCCGGATTTATCCAAATCGCCGTGCCGGCTTTTCCGGCACGGTGATTTGTTGTATCCGGGACCCACGTAGCACCCGCGATGAAAGTAGCGCTCGATGCCATGGGCGGCGACCACGCCCCCGCCGTCAATATCGGAGGGGCGAAAGAAGCCCTCCGGCTATACCCCACCATCGAGAAGATCTTCCTCGTCGGGGATCAGGCCGCGCTGGAGGCGGAGTGCGTGAAACAAGGGCTCTCGCTCGCGGATCCCCGCGTGGGGATCGTTCACGCCCCCGAGGTCATCGGCATGGCCGAGCCGGGTGCCAAGACGGTGCGCCGCAAGAAGCAGTCTTCCATCAACGTGGCGATGGACCTGGTGAAATCGGGCGAAGCACACGCCTTCGTTTCCGCGGGAAACACCGGTGCCGCCGTTGCCTCCGCCACCATCAAGCTCCGCCTGATCGAGGGCGTGGACCGCGCGGGTATCGCCTCCGGCCTGCCGAACGAACACGGCATGTGCCACTTGCTGGACGCCGGCGCGAATCCCGAAGCCAAGCCGGAGCACCTGCTGGTCTATGCCGTCATGGGCAGCGCCTTCGCCAAGCACGTGCTAGGCGTGAAGCTACCGAAGGTGGGCTTGATGTCGAATGGCGAGGAAGACGAGAAAGGCACGACTTTCACCAAGGAGACCTTCGCGCTGCTCAAGCAATTCGCGGACTCCGGCAAGGCACCCTTCGAGTTCGTAGGCAATGTCGAGGGCCATGATCTCTTCGAGACGCAGCTCGATGTCGTTCTCTGCGACGGCTTCACCGGCAACGTCGTCCTCAAGTCCTGCGAAGCCACCGCGAAGGCCATGTTCAAGTGGCTCAAAGCCGAGCTCACCGCCAGCCCGATCCGCATGCTCGGAGCCAGGATTTCAAAAGGTGCTTTCATGGCCCTTAAGGAGCGCGCCAGCGCCGAATCCTACGGCGGCAGCCCCCTGCTGGGGGTAAATGGCGTGGTCATCATCGCCCACGGCGGCTCCACCGCCGTGGCGGTCCGGAATGCCATCCGTGTGGGAATGGAGACCTACGAGCACGAGGTGAATCCCCACATCGAGGAGACGCTGCGGCAGGTGGCGGGGGTATAGGCTCGGGACCCGCCGCCCGAGAAAAATGTCCTCCATGCCAGGCACCCTGGCCTCATGAAACGGAAACGATCGATCGCGGCAGGGGCGCTTCTCGCCTTCTTCACTCTCGGAGTTCTCGGAACGCTTGAAGTTTTAAGGGGACCCCGATCAGTCTTCTTCGGCTTCGATCGAAACCTGCAGAAGTCCTATGAAGCCATCTCACCCGGGGCAGAGAAGTGGCAGGCAATGGCCGCCCTGGGTCAACCGTGGCAGACGAAAGATGTGTTCTGTCTGCCTCAGAGGCACGGCTTCGAGAATTACTTCGAAGCTGCGGAACGCTCTTCAGCGGTGGAATATTTACTGTGGATCAACGGTACGAACTGGTTCTACTGCATCGGTTTCGATTCTGAGGGGAAGGTTGTCGTCAAGGGTGAAGGGCATTCCTGAAGGCACGCTCCGTTCCCACTGCCACCCCTTGAGATTAAGGAAGTGCTTTTGAGATGACTTTTCCGGATGCCCATGGGAGATGTCAGGGAGGCACAATCGCCGATGCTTTGATGAAATATCCGGTTCTTTTCATTCTGGCGTCCTTTCTTTTGCCCCTCAACGCCGAGAGTCCCCTCTCGACGGGGCCGAGCTTGGAAGCCCTGCTCACCAGCAGAATTCCCGCCCTCGATTTGGAGAGCCAGACTTTCGAGCAATCCTTCGCCAGGATAGAGGCGGAGTGGCGGCGGCAGCATCCGGACCTCTCCTTCCCCGTGGCGCTCGTGGACTATGAAAACAAGAGCGGTGCCGCGAAAGGTCCGTGGATTACGATGCATTTGAAGGATGTGCCCTTCTACGAGGCCCTCCGCTACGCGGGCGATGCATCCAAGTGGGGCTTGAAGAAAGGCCCGGGAATATTGCGGGCGGAAAACGCGTCCGAGATCGTGGAAGACTGGTACCTCGAGATCTACCCGCTCGCGCCTGGAATACGCCGGAAGCTCGGGCTCGGAGCAAAGCCGGCTAAGAAGGACGTCGCCGCCGCCTATACCCAGTACGGAGTGAGGCTGGAGGCTTGGATGGAGGTTGGCCTTTCCGGGGACAAGCTGGTCCTCTTGGCCAACAAGGAGCAGCACCAGCAGATCGCGGGAATCAACTTCTTGCTCGGGCAAGGTTTTACGATCACCAAGGATTCGGCCCGCTGAGCCCTGCCGCCGCAGCGGGAGGACATGGAAAGCGGGCGATCCCGCGCGCGGAAAGAAAAGGAATTGCGAAGTATTCTCTTGAACACTTGTATTTTGAGCGCTATATGAGACGCACGAGAGACGGAGCGGATATGAAAAAGCCGCGACCTTCCCCCGCGTCTCTCCCCTCTTATGCCAAACTTCGATTGCCCCGGCTGCGGGCAAAATATTGAAGCGGACGATTCCTTTGCGGGAATGCAGGCCGCTTGTCCCTCCTGCGGAAAAGAACTTCGGATCCCCTTCCCGGCTGCCGCGCGGTCCGCTCAGGCGATCGCGTCTCCTCCTCCACCCTCGCCTCCCCTTGCGAAGAAAGCCCGGGGCAAGGTTTTCGCAGGCGTGATGACGCTGTTGGCCTGTCTTCTTCTCTTTCCCGCTTCTTCCGTTCTGACGACCGCGGCAGATCCGCCATCCCGGCTTTCCTATCTGCTCGGCACCTTCTTCGGAGGCGTGCTAACATCGATGGGGATCGCACTGGTGGTTGCCCTTGTGGTCGGCGGCATCTCGGCAGCGTTCAAGAAGTCGTTCAGGACACCCTTGTTCATCTGCTACGGCATTCTCGTGCTGCCGCTTGCACTCCTGTTTGCCAGTTCGATGGGAAGTCTGGCGCGGGGACATCGCATCGCCCGGGAAGTCTCGGAGGCGCGGAAGGAGCAGGAGAGTCACGGGGCACCGGTTGCCGGGGCCGAGTCCGGGGTGCAAGCCAGAGCTGAGATGCCGACCTCCAGCGATACGCCTGAAAGGATCCTCTCCGATACTGAAAGGAAAAAAGAGGCTCAGGAGGAACTCGAGCGATTGAGGCTGCTCGCCTTGGAATTCAGTCGCGAGCTCGAGGCCGTCAGGAAGGACCTCTTCGGACTAGTCCGAAAAGAGGACATGACCGATCTGCTTTCTCTCGAGCGGATTGCCAAGGATCGCGGACTCCATGAATCCAACGCCAAGGTCGCCAAGATCCGCAAGAGCATCGACGACTCCCGTGCGAGGGCCCTGCGGATCTTACAGGATCTTCCGGAGCGCTTCGAAAAACATTCCATCAAGGAGCCGTTCAAACATCCCCTCACACGGAAAGTTTCCATGTCAGTGGAAGCCACCGTGCCACTCTATCTGGAGTTTTGGGACCTCGAGGTGAAATCCTTCAACCATGTCGTGGAGGCTCTACAGCATCTGGATGCAACGAGAGAAAATTGGGGAGACTCGGGGAGCGGCTTCCAGTTCACCCGCGACGGCGACTTGGAGCGTTTCATCGATATGGTGGGGGAGACGAAGCGTTGCTCGACGCGGCAGCAGAAAATCCGGGAGGAACTCGCGGAAATACTTCCCGAGGATTCCGAAAAAGCTCCCTCCGGCACCAAAAGGTGTAAACCTTGCTGCGCGGCGGGGGTCGCCGGGCCGTGATCCCCTTACATTCGCGCTTCGCACCCGCCGTTCCGCGGCTACACTCCGCCGGTGCCGATGAAGCCAGCTCTCCTGCTCGCCCTGCTCCTGGTGTCGGGATGCGGCGGCAACGGCGGCGACGCGGCCACGGGCACGACGACCGCGGCCAGGTCCACCCCAGACGGAAAGGGCGCCGACGGCCCCCAGGCCGAGAAGGAGCTCGCCGACTGGCCCTACTTCGGCCGAGTCCCGCAGCGCACGCATTACCTGAACATCTCGACGAAGGAGCTTCACCCACCGCTGAAACAGGCC